>PMGP01000329.1 GCA_003156235.1 Acidobacteriaceae bacterium | reverse complement strand
CCGACACAATCGAGCCGGCTCGCGGGGAGCCGGCTTTGGGGTAGTACTTAGTTTACACGAGGCCGGCGCTTGCGCGCATGCGCCCGGGCGGATAATCTTCCTGGGAATCGCCCGAGAATGCATCGGCCTGCGGCAGCTTCTGTTCCCTGTTTTTTTACTGCGCCGGCGGAACGAACTCCTGGGGCAAACCTTGTCCCTCGCCGAAGAAGAACTGCTCCATCTGCTCGACCAGAAAGTTCTGCGCCTGCGGGGTCCAGGGCTGCAAGCGGTACTCGTTCAACAGCATCTTCTGCCGGTCCACCCACTCGCCCCACGCCGCCTGGGAAACGTTCTTGTAAATCTTCTGGCCAAACTCGGAGTCAAAGGGCGGCTCTTCCAGGCCCTCCATCTCCTTCTTGTTGCGAACGCAAAACACCATATGTGCCATCAGTCATGCTCCTTGCCCTATTGTATTGGATGGGTGCGTTCCCCCCGCCGGTTAGCCTTCTTTCGCGGCTACCTGAGCAATTCTGACCGGCCTGATGCTCCTGAGACAGTTCACAATCTCATTAGCGCACTGGCGGGTTCTCCAATCGACTACCCGGCCGAGCAGCCTCGCCCCAAAGGAGCCATCATGTCCGATTCGAATCCGTCCGGCCTCTCCGACAACGCAGCTGGCGGCCTAGCCTACATTACCCTTATTCCGGCAATCGTCTTCCTGATCGCTGAGCCCTTCAAAAGAAGCTCCTATGTCCGCTTCCATGCCTGGCAGTCGATCTTCTTTTTCGTTGCCTGGGCGGCGATCGACATTCTTGTCGGGTTAATACAGAATCTGGTTCCGTCCGCCGTCTTTCTGACAATGACGGTCTTGCAATTGGTGAATCTCGCTATCTTCGTCGTCTTGGTCATCGTCTTCGTCCAAGCCTTCAATGGCAATCTCTTCAAGCTGCCCGTCCTTGGCGGGCTGGCCGACCAGCAAGCCAACAGATAGCTGGCTGCCCCTCCCCGCTGAATGCAGAAACGGCCTCCATGTGGAGGCCGTTTCTGCATTCGCATCTTCCGCTTGGATATTTTTTCGCTACGGGTAACAATTTAGATGAAATCAGTGGGCCTGCGACCTGCCTTTGGGCCGGTTCTGTGTGCCCAGCGGAGATTCCGCTTGACAACTGCCTGTGCGGGCGGTTTTCCTAGACTCGTCTCAAACCCACGCCTCTGCGCAAGAGTATTCTGGATTTCCCTGGATATGCTTGGTCCAGATGAGGCGTGGAGCAACATATTTCACAAATTGGGTCCAATCCCAAAGGAGCTATCGTGACCGAAAACACTCCGCAAACCGGCCTCTCCGACAACGCCGCTTCCGGCATCGCCTACATCACCTTTATCCCGGCGATCATCTTCCTGGCGACCGCGCCCTATAACCAGAAGCCTCTCATTCGCTTCCACTCCTGGCAGTCGATCTTCCTAACCATTGCCTACGTAGTTGTTCGGATTGTGCTGATCATTCTCGGCCACTTTCCGTTCCTCGGCCTGATCTTCGGTCTAGTGGGTGTGCTGATTGGCTTGGGATTCTTCATCCTCTGGCTGATTGTGCTGATCAAGACCTTCAACGGCCAGATGTTTAAAATTCCGGTCATTGGCGATTTTGCTGAAAAGCAGGCCAAGAGCTAACGACATACAGACGTTCGATTTCAATCCCAAAGGAGCTAACGTGCCCGAACCAAATCAATCTGGTCTCTCTGACAATGCCGCCGGCGCACTGGCCTATGTCACCTTCATTCCGGCGATCATTTTCCTGATCGTCGAGCCCTACAACAAGAACTCCTACATCAAATTCCACTCCTGGCAGTCGATCTTCCTGGGCATCGCAATGTTCGCGGTTGACATCGTGCTCACGGTGATTCCGATTATCGGATGGATTATCCTTCCGTTTGCCATGCTTGCGTTCCTGATTATTTGGATCATTGTCCTTCTCAAGGCTTTGAAGGGCGAGCGCTTCAAGCTGCCGTTTATCGGCAACCTGGCTGAGAAACAGGCTGGCGCTTAAGCCTTCCGGCAAGTCCCGCAGCTTTGTAATCGCACTATCCGCGCCGTTGGAGCCATCTGGCTTCAACGGCGCTTCCCTTTCTTACTGAATTTCTTCCTTTTCCCGGAGGCCGGAGTTGTTGCGTCCCGGTGCTTGCTCTTCTTCGGCCTGGGCGGCGACTTGGCGGCCTTTTTCCCAGTAAGCGGAATGCCCTCTTCCACAATCGAGAACTGCAGCTTGCGTTCCGCCGCCAGAATGCGGTCCAGAATCACCTGCACGCGGTCGCCGGCGCGGAAGCGTCGGCCGGTGCGCTCGCCGATGATCTCGTGCGTGTTCTCGCGCCAAGTGAAGCGGTCGCCGGCGAGCGAATCGATGGGCACCAGCCCTTCGACAAACAGGTCGGTCAGCTCGACGAACAATCCGTACTTTGCCGGGTTCAGCACCAGCGCGGCAAACTCCTCGCCCACGCGGTCCTGCATGAAGCGCACTTTCTTCCACTCCACAAGTTCGCGTTCGGCTTCTGCGGCGCGTCGTTCGGTCAGGCTGGTCTCCTCGGCTATCTGCGCCAGCTCGGCCTCCGGGATGGGCGGCTCATTCAACGCTCTGTCATCCTGAGCGAAGCTTGCCGCGTTCTTTGTGGCAAGCGGAGTCGAAAGCCTGCCCTGAGCTTGCCGAAGGGGACCGGCGTTTCGTTTTCTGGCGAAAGGGTGGGAAGCCATACCGCTCGACTGCCCCTCATTCGGATGCGTCCACGGCGAACTATGCCGCCCCTCGGCCACCACTCCCTCGCCGCGCACGCCCTCGCTGAGCAGAGCCTTCACGATGCGATGCACAATCAGATCGGGGTAGCGGCGGATAGGCGAAGTGAAGTGCGTGTAAGTGGGCGCGGCCAGCGCAAAGTGGCCCTCGTTGATCTCGGAGTAGCGCGCCTGCTTGAGCGAGCGCAGCATCAGGTAGCTCAGAATCCGCTCCTCTGGTTTGCCCTCGATCCGTGCGGCCAGCTTCTGGTACATGCGCGGCGTGACCGGAATGTCCTCCGCGATCTCATGGGTGCGGACGCTGCGTCCGGTGCGGAGCGAGTCGCGGCGGTCACTCTTCATTTGCATGCGCCGAACCGGCAGCGCGCCCAGCCCCAGCGTGTAGCCGAAGCTGGCAGCCAGTTCCTCAAACTGAACCACCCGGCGCGGCTCCGGCTTTTCATGTATTCGATAAATCGAGGGTACGCCCAGGTCTTCCAGCCAGGTGGCGACGCACTCGTTGGCCGCCAGCATAAACTCCTCGATCAGACGGTTGGCCCAGGTGCGCTCGGACTTGGTGACACCGCTCATCTGCCCCAGCTCGTCGAACTCAATCACCGGCTCGGGCAGGTCGAAGTCGATGCTGCCCCGCTGCTCGCGCCGCTTGTTCATCAGGACCGCCAGCTTGTGCATCCGCTCGAACTCCGGGATAAGGTTGGGTGCCCCATCCATTTCGCGGCTTTTCGAGGATAAGATGCGAAATGGGTGGGATTCCATTCCGCTCATTTCGTTCTGAATGAATGGTTCGCCATAACGCGCCCGCGTCTCCGCATCGCCTTCCAAAATCGCGTGGACCTCCGTGTAGGTCATTCGCGCCGCCGAGCGGATCACCCCTTCGACAATCTCGTAGCTCTCAATGCGCCCGCCGGAATCCAGTTGCATCAGGCAACTCAGAACCAGCCGATCTTCGCCGGGACGCAGGCTGCAAATGCCCGTGGAAAGCTCCTGCGGCAGCATGGGGATGGCCCGATCAGGAAAGTAAACGCTGGTGCCACGCAGCCGCGCCTCCAGGTCCAGATCCGTCCCGGCGCGCACGTACTCGGCCACATCGGCGATGTGGACCTGCAACTCGTAACCGCCGTCGGAGCGTTCCGTCACCAGAACCGCGTCGTCAAAGTCCCGCGCCGTTTCGCCGTCGATGGTGACGATAGGCAGTGCGCGAAAATCGCGTCGGCTGTCGGCTTCGCTGGGGTCCAGATGGGCCACGGCGCGCGCCTCGGCCAGCACATTGTCCGGGAAGATCCGCGGCAACTGGTGCTTGCGGATGATCATCTCCACGTCCACGCCAAAATCATCTGTATATCCCAGAACTTCGATCACCTTGCCCACGGGTGGCCTCGTCGGCGTGGGCCAACTGGTAATCTCCACATCCACCACCATGCCCTCCATATCGTCGTGGGTGCTGCTAGTTGGAGAAAAACTCGGGCCGGAGGGAGGCGGGGGTTTCAACCCCCGCATAAAGTTGCCAGAATCAGCAGGAGCTTTAGCCCCGGAGGGCTGTTCTTCGGGCATCTTCTCCCTTTTCTTTGCTGCATGCGAAACCGCCGCAGCCTCGTCGCCCAGCACCCGATGCGGCGTCGCGGATTCACGGCCGGCCGGCAACTCCTCTCCGAATGGAATCAAAATCGGCTGCGTCATCCGCTCGTCGAAGGGAACAACCGTGTGCCCAGCCGCCCGCTCTGACCTCGCGTAATGAAAGACGCCGACCACGGTGGGGTTGCGCCGCTCCAGTACGCGCACAATGCGGCCCATCCGGCGCCCATCGGCCTTGGGCGGCTCCATTTCCACCAGCACCTGGTCGCCCTGCATGGCGCCGCTGATCTCGTTGGGAGGAATGAAGATATCTTCTTCCACCCCACTACTGGAAGCCTGACGCGCGTTGGGCCGGACAAAGCCGTAACCATCGCGGTGCAGGTCCAGCCGCCCGGCGGCCAGATTGTCCCGCCCGCCCAGTGGCTTGGGGATGCTCCAGTGCTCCTTATCCAGCTTAGCCAGCGCGCCACGAGCCGTCAGCCGGGCCAGTTGCTCCAGCAGCAGACGCCGCTCCCGCCCGCCGCCGAGGCTCAGTTCGCGCACCAGTTGCTTGTATCCGGCCTTGCCGCCGGCTGTGCGGGCAATCCGCGCCACCAGTTCCTTATCAGTCATAGCTCAAGAGTACAGCGCAAAGTCATAAAATAATCTAACTGAAATACTCCCGGCTGGCCGCGAAGGGATAACATTATGGTTGTAGCCGCGCGTGGGTTGTCCTAGGCGAAACGTACTGGCAGTCCACAGATTCACTCAGATTTTTTGGGGGGCCCGCGGCAATGGCCCCTGCTTTAAAATGCTCCGTCCCCCAGGACAGAAAAGGATTCATTGTGAGTGCTATGTGGAAACCCAGCCAATCCGGACCGACAACCCCCAGCTTTACTCCTGAACCTTCTCACTCAGCACCGCCTGCTTCATCCGCTGAGTACCCCAATCGGGCTCCGGCCACGACCGGCGAACAGGCTACCGTCGGCAAAGGCCTGTTCTTCAAGGGTGAGATCACAGGCTCTGAGTCGTTGTTTATTGACGGCAAAGTCGAAGGCACCATCGTCCTTCCCGGCAATCGTGTCACCATCGGCCGCAACGGCCAGGTGGCCTCCAACATCACCGCGCGCGAAATCGTCATCATGGGCAAGGTGCGCGGCGATGTCTCCGCCTCCGACCGGGTCGATATACGCGCGGAGGGAGCACTGACAGGCAACGTGTCCGCGGCGCGCATCAGCATCGAAGATGGCGCCTTCTTCAAAGGCGGCATCGACATCAAGAAAGTCGAAGCCAAGCCGGCAGCCGAAACCAAGCCATTTGGCGCTGCTACGGCCTCAGCCGCGCCCGAGCCGTCCAAACCGGCCCTGTAGTAGCTGCGTTTCAGGCCCAGTTCCAACACCAGCGCCCCTGCCGGAGCAGGGGTGTTTGTGTCTTTACAGCCTGTGGTAAAAGTCTGGTCTTGAAAGGGCACGGCTTTACAGCATGCGGAAAAACACAAAACGGAGGGAGGCGGGGGTTTCAACCCCCGCATAAGGCCTATCAAATCAATGCGGGCTTTAGCCCCGGAGGGATGTTTTTCGGCGTACTGGACTTTTGCCACAGGTGTTAAGGCGAGTGTGCTTTACCGGTCCTGTAGAGCGCCAAACGGCCGGCAATGGGCTGGGTAAATCGAAATACGAAGTGGAAATGAATTGACGGATCTGTCTTGTAAGCTACTTAAAGTAATATAGATAGCAAAATATGAACCGGAAACGGAAGGGAATCGCCCTATTCCATCCCCAGCCGTTTCATCGCCACTCTGGGCAGCGCCGATCCGGTCTTTTCCAGCACCCATTTGGCAACCACCAACCACAGCGCCGTCCCGGCCAGCAGCACCGCGAAGTCGATCCAATAAACGTGGCCCGGCATTGCGTTGTGAGCCACGCCGCCCAGCCACCAGAACAGAAGCCCAATCCCCGCGCCGCTCACCACGGCGGCCAGCAGGCAGCGGCCCATCTCCGCGTAGTCCAAGCTTACCAGCGAAACCATGCGCCGCCGATGCAGCAGCACAGCGAGGACCATAGCCTGCAAGGCAATGCCCGCATCGGAGGCCAGCGCCAGGCCAGCGGCGCCGTGCCAGTGATAGCCGAGACCGTAGAGCGGGAATGCGACGAGCGTGATGATCGAACTGGCCAGCATCGGCAGCCACGTGATTCCAGCCGCGTAGAAGGAGCGAGCATAAATCGCCTGTGCCGACCACAAGAAAAGCGAGAGCGCATAGAGGGCAAAGAAGAGAGCTGTTTGGCGCACATCCTCGGGAGTGAAGCGTCCTCCGCCGAAGACCAGGCCGGCGATGGGCTGTGCCAGCGCGATCATGGCGGAGGCGGCCAGCAGACCCAGGGCTACAACGCGGGAGACGGAATCCGCGACGCCCACCGCAAACTCATAGCGCTTGCCCTGCGCCCAAAGCTGCGCAAAGAAGGGCAGCGAAGCGGCTCCCGCGGCCAGCGAGAGCATGGACATGGGCGCGGAGAAGAGCTGTTTGGCGTTGGCCAGACGCGTGATATCGCCGCTGCCGTGCGAGGCGAAGTAGCCCGCAAAGTAAGGATCAAGAAAGGGCAGCGCAAAGCCGAACATGAGAGGCAGTGTCATGTACAGCCACTGCCGCAGGCCGGGATGGCGAAGGTCAATGCCCCAGCGGTAGCGCACGCCGGCTCGGGCTGCTCCCCAGGCGTTCAAAGCAAACGACCCCAAAAAGAAACCGGTGGTTGCTCCGATGGCCAGCGACTGTATTCCCAGCCAGCGGTGCAGCAGCACGCCGGCCGCGATGATGCTGAGGTTGTAAAGAATGGGCGTCATCGCCTGATAGAGAAATTGCCTGCGCACTAGCAGCGCGGCTCCCAGCACGCTCCCGGCAAAGAGGCATATCTGTCCAGGAAGTAGAATCCTCGTCATATGCGCGCACAGCGCCACCTGCTCGCTGCTGAAGCCGGGGTTGGTGGCGCGTATATAAGGAGCGGCGAGGAACATCAGAATAATAGTTGCAGCGGTCAGCACCAGCACCACGGCGTTGAGTACGATGAACAGCACTCGCTCTCCTTCGCTCTCTTCACCGCGCTCGCGATAGCGATTCAGAAGGGTGATAAAGGTGATCGAGACTGCACCGCCAACCAGAAAGTTGTTCATCAGGTCGGGCAGGCGGAAGGCAGCCATGTAGGCATCGGTCTGTGAACCCGCGCCGAAGAGCCATGCGATGAATTTGCCGCGGCAGAGGCCG
Source organism: Acidobacteriaceae bacterium (assembly GCA_003156235.1). Taxonomy (GTDB): domain Bacteria; phylum Acidobacteriota; class Terriglobia; order Terriglobales; family Acidobacteriaceae; genus Telmatobacter. The sequence continues at coordinate 7,476 of PMGP01000329.1, read as the reverse complement.
ATGACGCTGGACAAAAGGGACGAAGACGCCAGCAGGATGCTCGCCGTGAAGACCGTGTGCGTGTGCGAAGGGCGCAGCAGCCTCAGACCGCGCGCCCATCTGGACGGCGGTGGCACACAGGATTGGGTTGAAGGCAATTCTGCCACTGGAGTTGATTCTACCGGGGTTGACGGCAAAGACGACAAGAGACAATGCAGGAAATCCGCGCAATTCTCATCCTCTCCGGTATTTTGTCGAGCAGCAGATTCAGGACGACGCCGGCGAAATTACCTTCCTGTGGACGGAAACGAAACAGCCTGCCGTCCTCAAATAGTACAAGTAATGCAAGCCGGTACTCTCCTGATCTTCTCTGACGTAACCTCGCGACATAGGTTTCTGCTCCGATAAGAAAGGTATTACGCATTAGCGGCAGATTTGATCGAAGACAGATCCATCGTGATCAACAAGACTCAATGAGGAGTGGGACAGGCAGCCCAAGGCTGTTTGCACCGCAAGCCGATGCTCAGAGGGTTGCTGTCTCCAGTCAGAGTCAGACCGTCGCAGGAGCAATGAGGCAAGGAGTACAGGATGCCACTCGCAGAGTTGGAGATAAACGCGGCGGACCAGCAACAGGAGGATGCACGGCTGGCAGCGCTGATTTCAGCCGGGATCCTGGACACGCCCCCCGAGCCCGCCTATGACGCCATCACTCGCCTGGCTGCCGAGTACTTCCAGGCCGATTCGGCCGCCATCGCATTTGCCGACGAGAGCCGTGTCTGGATGAAATCCTGCTGGCGACAGATGGTGCGCGAGCTGCCCCGAAAAGACTCTATCTTCGACATGATGCTCGCCCAAGACGGTCCAGTGGTCGTCTCCGACGTCACCAGGCATCCTCAATCCGATACGCTGATTCCGCGGCTCAAACTTCTCGGGATGGCTTCATTTGCCTGCGCACCAGTGCACTCCGCCGAAGGAATGATTCTCGGCATCCTGATCATCTTCCACCGCAAGTCGCGTCAGAACATGTCGCCGGACGAGCTTCTCACACTGCAAAGTCTGGCCGGCATGGTCTCTAACCAGTTAGAGCTGCGCACGCTTCGCAAGAGCTTCAACGAGAACAGAAAAGGGCCGCGGCGCGCTTTTCACGCTGCTGAGATCGCCTGCAAAGGCTGGCCGAGCAAGTCCGACCTGCACCAGGCCCTCGAGCAAAAACAGTTTGTACTCTATTACCAGCCGGAGATCGAACTCGCCACGCGCAGAATTATCGGCCTTGAAGCACTTATCCGCTGGGTACATCCCGAACGGGGATTGGTCCCGCCCTCGGAGTTCATTCCGCCCGCCGAAGAAAGCGGGATGATTCTGCCCATCGGCGACTGGGTGCTCGCCGAGGCCTGCAGCCAGATTCAAAAATGGTGTGTGGAGGATATCAGCCACGTCTCTCTGCGGGTCGGCGTCAACCTCTCTGCCCGCCAGTTCTCGCGCGAAGGCCTGGCTGACCACGTCGAGGCCCTCCTCGTCCAGGCCGGAATCTCCAGCCGCCAACTCGGCCTGGAGATGACCGAGTCCAGCCTGATTCCCAATATTCACACCGCCCTGGGAGTCCTCGGAAGCCTGCGCAGGCTGGGCGTCTCCCTGCTGATGGACGACTTTGGAACCGGCTATAGCTCCCTGAACAATCTGCATTCGTTTCCCTTTGATGTGCTCAAGGTCGACCGCTCCTTCGTCAGCCGCATGTCCGAGGGCGATCAACCGCTGCAGATTGTGCGCACCATCGTCGAACTGGCCCGCGTGCTGGGCATGAGCGTGGTGGCCGAAGGAATTGAAACCATCGAGCAATACCGCCTGTTGCGCCAGATGGGCTGCCGCTATGGCCAGGGCTTTCTATTCGCCAGGCCCATGACTGTCGAAGCTGTCTCCAAACTGTTGAGGCTCCCCGACCGCATACTCCCCGATCCCGAGGCCGTCGAGCTGGCTTGCGCCTGACCCTTCCGTAACTCCGCACTTCTTCAAGGGGGATTATGGGCGCACGGAGAGTCACTGCGTGTTTCATTTCTGTCCCCCCACCGGCTACCCCGACCCGCCACGCATGAAAATGTAGCGCCGGCCTCCCGGCCGTCTGTAGCGTGGACCTCCGGTCCACGTTTGTTTCTTCCTAGTGCGCCCCCAGCGAGCAGATCATATCCTGAATCGAGTCGCACTCCGGCATCGGTCCGCTTTGCGGCCGCCGCCACATCCTCAGCCACAGGCAATCATGAACCCTGACCAGCCGAGACTCCACCGGCCGAGCCTGTTCGATGGATTTTGAAAGCACGCGCGCCAGGACCTGCTCCGAGACAGCCTCCACCAACTCCACGGCGGGATACTTCGCGCTCAGCATGCGGGTGTGCGCCGCGCCAAACAGCGACTCCTGCACCAACCCGCTTTCCACCCTCAGACCGCTCATCCGCTCCACGGACAGGGCCAAAACCGGGTCCAGCCGGTCCTCAAATCCCATATAAAGAATCTGTCCGGCGGCCATCCGCAATGGAAGAGCGCCAAAAGCGTCTACAAACAGCCGGGGCACCAGTACAGCCAACGCATCGGCATCGTGAAACTCCAAAGGCAACACCGGACAACTCCACTGCAAGCCCAGCGCCCGGGTGACCAGTTGCTCGCTCACCCCCTGCTGACGCACCAGCCATTGGCCCAGCCTCCCGGACTTGGCCGCCCGCTGCGCATCCATTGCCTGGCGCAACTGGCTGGAGGTGATCCAGCCCTGTTCCAGCATCATCAGGCCAAGCGGAATGCGATGATGATGACTCTCGGCAGCCGGGACCCGGCCGTCCATCTCGCGGCGCACCGCCGCTGAGACCACCGCCGCCGTGCACACGGGGGAGCAACTCCAGCCACCTTCGAATATCGGCGCCTGGCGGCTGCGCCATAGATGCAGCCATCCCGAGCCGCAACCGGGATTGGCGCAGGTTTCAAACAAGGCGTTCCGCGCTCTGCCGGCCAGCCCCGCAGCACCCTGGGACTCCGCCACCCGCCGCGCAGGCTGCCCCATCTGCGCCGGCCGGCTCAGCGCCGTCAATGCATGCTCCTGGGCCTGCATCTGGGCCTGCTCCTGAGTCTGCTCCTGAGTCTGTCCTTGGCCCCGGCTCTTGTTTCGGCTCAGAATAGGCATCGGATGCTCTCCAGCCGCTGCCTGGGCGAGGCCACTTCCGTCACCCTTAAACCAAAGTTGCCGTTGACCAGCACCACCTCGCCGCAGGCCACAATCTTGTCGCCCACGATCAGGTCTACCGGGTCGGTGACATTGCGGTCCAGTTGCACCACATCGCCCGGACCGAGATCGAGAATCTCGCCCAATGGCAACTCCTTGCAGCCAAAGCGCAGCGAAACCTCCAACTCGACATCCATCAGAAGATTGATGCCTGGGCTGAGGCTCGGCGGAGGAGGCGGCGCGGGGGCATCGGCGGGCCGGGCGGCGGGCTGCGCTGCCGGCTTGGGGGCGCGCACCTCGTCGCGCACCAGAATCGTAAAAACGCGCTCGCCGGACTTCAACTGGAAGGCGCGCGAGACCTTGCTCTCCCCGCTAATCTCCTCGAACTTCTCGACGCGGCACTTTTTACCCGTCTTGGCCAACAGCTCTCCGGCCGCCGCATTGGCCACCTCTTTCAGAATCTCGCCCCAGCCGGCCTTCTGGTCCATGCCCTCGCCCACCAGGGGCGACTCCAGAATCGCGGGGTCCAGGACCACGCTGAAGCGGCCCTCTTCGTCCCCGGCGATGGTGGCGGCAAAGCCGAACACGCCCGCTGCCATTGGCTTGGGCAGCGACTCCACCAGCTCCGGCTCTCCGGCCAGAGCCTGGGAGAACAAGGTGGTTGCAGCCTCGGTCCAGCACTCAAGATAGCTCTTCATCCCTTAGCCTCGATAACTGGCCGCTCGATGCGCGCGGCGCGGTGCTCTCCCTGCCGTATGGCCTGTGCCAGGGAGAGCGTCTGGCCGCCCACCCTCCATTCGGACAGGGTGTTGGCGGCCACGTCCAGGCGCAGAACCGTGCCCGGCTCCAGGTTTTCGATGGCGCTGGCCGCCATCCGCGCCGTGGGCAGTTGCAGCGAGGCGCCAAAGCGGATGCGGCGCACCGAGGCCTCCATGCGCGCCCGCGTATCACTTCCGTGGCGGCGACGCCGGGCCCAGTCCGAGGTCAGCCGCCGCAGAATGGTGTTGGCTACCACCGCCGGAAAGGCCAGGTTGAGCAATCCAGAGCTGTGCGGCATGCGAATCTCGAAGCTCAGGCAGAGCGTCTTTTCCGTGAGCGACATGATGCGCGCCACCTGGGTCTGCATCTGGCGGCGCTCGAAGTTGAAGCTCAGCCCCACCGGCTGCCAGGCCGCGGTCAGCTCCCGGCAGATGATCTCCACCACGCTGGCCAGTATCGACTCCTCGATGTCGGTCAGCTCGCGCAGGGCGCCATCCCGCCCCTCGCCGCCCAATAATAGATCGATAATAGGAGGAGCCAAAGCCAGATCCAGTTGCAGCACGGCCAGCGCCCCCAGCGGCTCCATGCGCACCGAAGCCACGTAGCTGATCTCGGGAATGCGCAGCAGAAACTCGCTGAACGGGATCTGTTCGGCCGAGACCAGGTTGACCTGGAAACGGGTGCGCAGCCACGCCGCCAGGTTATGCGTCAGATTGCGGGCAAACTGGTCGTTCAACATGCTGATGGCGCGCAACTGCTCGGTCGAAATCTGGCCCGCGGAGGAATAATTGTAGGGGACGGCCCGCGCCCGCGCATCGGTCTTCTGCACCTCGGGCGTGGCGTTGAGCGCCGCCTGAAACATCGCGTCGATCTCGTTCTGCTTGAGCGTCTTTTCCATTTATGGCCTACCCTCGAAAAACAGGGGTCAGAGATCAGGGGTCAGGGATCAGTGAAAAGCCCGCACACCCGTCCGTCTTCTCTAATCCTTAGTCCCTGTTCCCTGTTCCCTATTCCCTATTCCCTGCTTTTTCACCGCCGCGCCCGTTCCGCTTTCTGGGAGCGCGGCCGCTCAAAAGCCCCCTTCGCCGCCAAATCCTTGAGCGCGCCCCTCAGATGCACCACCGCCGAGGCATGAACCTGAGAGACCCGCGACTCCACTACCCCCAGTGCCAGGCCAATCTCGTGCATGGTCATCTCCTCGTAGTAGTAGAGGCTCATCACCAGGCGTTCCCGGTCGGGCAGATTTTGTATGGCATCGGTCAGCCGCTCTTCCAGCTCGCCCCTGAGGCAGTTGAACAGCGGGTCATCCTCGGGACGGCTGGGAATATAGGACAGCTCCTCCTCGCCCGAGTCCTCGTTGCGCTCCAGGTGCAGGGTGCCGATTTCCAAACCTTTTAGATCGCCCAGCAGTTGCTGGTACTCGTCTAAACCCAGCGCCATCTCCTTGGCCACGTCGCCCTCGTCCGGCGCGTGCCCCATCCTGGCCGTCAAAGCCCGGATAGCCTCTTCCACCGCGCGGCCCTTCCGGCGCAGCTCGCGCGGACTCCAGTCCAGCGTTCTGAGGCTGTCCAGAATCGCTCCCCGGATGCGGAACTGCGCATAGGAGCGGAACTGAACCTTTTTGGCCGGGTCGAATTTGGAGAAAGCATCCATCAAGCCAACCACCCCGGCCGAGACCAGGTCCTCAATGTCCACATGCTGGGGCAGCCGCTCGTGAATCCGGCGGGCCAGAAAACGCACAATCGGCAGGTGCTCAAGCAATACCCGCTCCTGCTCGCTGGTCAGCACCGGCAGTTGCGTGCCGCCCGGAGGATAGCCGTCCCCGGGAGGAGTGCGCCGCGGAGCCCTCTGACTTGCAACCGTATTCGCCGTTTCTGTCGCCATCAATGCCCCTTCTTTACAAACCTCTAACTTGGCTCTACCCTGTTCCCTGTTCCCTGCTTTTTCAACGCACCGTTCCCACCGGCCGCAGGCGAATCTCCGGAGGAATCTCCCCTGCGGCCACTACCGCCAGACGAGGCATCACCGGCTCCAGCCAGCGCTTGACGTGATAACGGGCTGGACTAGGACATAAAAGCACGGGAAGCGCCGCGGCGGAGGAGGCGGGGATAAGCCGCCTCAAAGAATCGGCCAGGCGGCGGACCACAGGCGTTCCCGGCGTGGCATTCGACGCCAGCATCCTTTGGCCCATATCCGGCGAAAGCGTGTTTTGAATCTCCTCTTCCAGCGCCCCATCCAGCAGCAGAACCGGCAACTGGCCTTCGCCGTCCAGCAGCGGTTGAATCAGCCTCCGGCCCAGCGATTGGCGCGCGGCCTCCACCAGCGCCACCACGCCCTTATTCACCGGCGCTGTCTCCAGCATCGATTCCAGAATCGTGCCCAGGTCGCGGATCGAGACCCGTTCGCGCAGCAGTTGTTCCAGTACCCGGCCCACCTCGCCCAGGGTGAGCAGCTTGGGAACCAGTTCCTCCAGCAGCTTGGGATGGCTCTCATTGAGCGCATCCATCAGGCGCTTGGTCTCCGAGCGGCCCAGCAGCTCCCAGGCGTGGCGGCGGATCAGCTCTCCCAGGTGGGTAGTGATCACGGTAACCGCATCCACCACCGAGTAGCCGGCTGCGTTAGCCTGGTCCTCCAGAGCCCGCTCAATCCAGATGGCGGGCACCCCAAAGGCCGGCTCCCGCGCCTCCTTGCCAGCCAGCGGACGCCGGTTGGGATCGCCCGAGACGGCCAGCAGCAGCGCACCCTCGGTCTGCCAGCGGCCAATCTCCATCCCTCGCAGGCTGAACAGGTACTCGCGCGGCCTGAGGCGCAAGTTGTCGCTGATATGTACCGGGGGAACCAGAAAGCCCATCTCCGCGGAAAGATGGCGGCGCAGCGCACGCACCCGGTTCAGCAGTTGCCCGCCCTGCTTCTCGTCCACCAGCGGAATCAGTTGAAAGCCAATCTCCAGGGTCAGATCCTCCAGGCGCAGCAGGTTGGCCAGATCGGTGTTCTGCGCCTCGCCCGGCTTTTTTTTCTCCACCACCCCCGCCTCGGCTGGCGGGGCTGCGGCAGCGCTCATCGCCACCCGGCGTCCGGCAAAAAACAGAAGCCCTGCCACCGTCAGGAAGGCCACTTTGGGCAATCCTGGAATCAGGCACATGGCTCCGGAGACCATGCTGGCCACGTAGAGGGTGACCGGCTTGGCCAGGAGCTGGGCGCGAATTTCGCCACCCAGCAACCCGGCCGAGTTGGCGCGGGTCAGGGTGATGCCCGCGGCAACCGAGACCAGCAGCGACGGAATCAGGGTGACCAGCCCGTCGCCCACCGTCAACACCGTGTAAGTGCGCGCCGCCTCGCCCAGTTCGATGCCCTGCTGCAGGGTTCCAATCAGCAGGCCGGCGATGATGTTGANNGCTGGTTGAAGCGCGCCGCGCCATCCATCGCGCCGTAGAACTCCGCCTCGCGGGCAATCGCCTGACGGCGCTTGCGCGCTTCCAGTTCGTCGATCAGGCCGGCGTTCATGTCCGCGTCGATGGCCATCTGCTTGCCCGGCA
>PMGP01000417.1 GCA_003156235.1 Acidobacteriaceae bacterium | reverse complement strand
GCGAGGACCGGTTCACGCTGGATCATCGTCGCTGAGAGCAACAAATCTTCTCTCCCGCTAGACCCACTCCCGCTCAGCACATGCCAGCACCGTCAGGCCTGCGCCTTGGGATGCATTGTTCCATGGTAATTGCCGCGGGCGCGCGGGAGCAATCGCTTGCAGCGAACGGTGCGCAAAGAGAGCCGAAGCGGGATTTACCCGCTCCGGGCGGGAAAAGGCCAAGTGTACGAAGAAGTTGGGCCTTCAACGTAAGGCCCCCACTGCGCACCGCTTCAATTCTCCAGATTATTCGTCGCCAGATTGATTTGCTGGGTCTTCTTCCCGAAACAGATCAGATATTTTTTGTCCACTGATATCTGAAGTTTGGTCACCGTATTGTTCACCGGGATGCGCTTGACGACTGCCGCATTCTGCACATCGACGACCGTGATAACGTGGCCTTCCAGATCGAGAGCAAAGAGTAAATGTCCATCGGTACTCGCTGCAAGCGATTCGTTCCGGGTGAAATTCGGGATGAATGTTACAGTCCCGCCCGTCCCTAGAGACATTGCATATGCCGCCGCGAACCGGCCAATCCTTATCCCGCTTACTTCGCTCGCGCTCATCGTTGGGATGATGGCATCTACTTGCAGCTTCTTTATGTCAATCAAAGCTACCTTATGTTGCGAACCACCATGCTTGTTGACGATCTGTATCGCTGCATGGTCGTTACCCAGACTGATGGTTTCGCCGGGATAGCCCTCCAGAAAAACAGACGCACCGGTTTCTCCGCCTGACTCCGATTTGGTCGGTTTGTTGAGTGGGATTCGCCTATCCGTCAACTCGCCTGTTTCAGAAAAGGCACGCATCTCCTCGCTGCCCAATATCCAAGGCTCTCCATTCGCTCCAAGGCGAAAAATCCTCTTGGGTTGGTCGCTGAGAGTGTGCATAACGGAGGTGCCTTTCTCAAGTTCAACTACAGATAGCGAACCACTGGTATTCTTCTCCCCGTCGATAGCTGCATAAAGAAATTTCTGATCCTTTGACAGCATTGACGCCACAACTCGTCCGCCTGCATCAATCATGAATGCAGGCTGGGGAGTCAATCCTGTAAAGATAATGAATTTTTCATCAATGGGCTTTCTATAAAAGGCAGTGTATTCTGTGACGAAAACTCCCTGATCGCTGGCTGCAATGAGTTGATTTGCAGAAAACCATTTGTCCTTTGATGCACTCGCGCTGTAATGGTCGAGCCAATCATATGCTGCGATCACCTCGTTCGATGCCGTATCAATTACATCTACGGTAGGTTTGAAAGGCGGTATGAGAGTTTTGGAAGAATAATAGGCAACTCCCTTGTTATAAATCATACTCATGCCATTAGTGGTCGGACCTTTGACTGCCGTGTAGCAGTACACGCGTCGCCCGTCGCCCGACACCATTAGATCCACCGCTTCCCCAGAACCCACCTTGATCTGCTTGTCTACATGATATGTAGTCAGGTTGACGACGCTGATAAAGTGCTCGTCCTTCTTCTCGTTGTGGATGATATAAAGCGTATTGGAAAATTCCGAATAGACGAACCGTCCTGGATCCTTTTCAATCGGAATCGACGCCACTTCCGTGCCCTCTGTGTCGATTACCTTTACGACTGACTCCTTTCCACCGAAGACCTGAGCAGTCGCACCCCCGGCAACCTCTACCCCATTTACCTGTGAAAACGCGGGCCAACCCAGACAGAATACGGCCACCATCGAAAGCAGAAACGTCTTGTGTAGATGCATGGTTTTGCCTTTCTTTGAAGCGTATCTTCCAGAGCCGGACTCGGGTGCGGCGGTAATTTGCATAACATTCGGCGCGTGCAAAGTCGGCTTCGGTTGGATGAAAGGAAGCATACAAGGTCTCTCGCCTGTCGGGCAAGTAGATTTTTACCGGGCATTTGGGATTCAAATGTTAGGATCGGCGGAGGGCTCACCTTTTGCCGAGAGCTGGTCAGCAAACAGGCAGCTTGCGTTTCTAAGCACAATGCCTCTGCGCTTCGACGTAAGCTCGGAGAACGGCGTTCATGCGGGTCAAGTGTCCTTTGCCACGCGCCTTGAACCACTCGACCACGTCGCTGTCGAGACGCAGGTGAACGGAGTCTTTCCATTCGGCATCACCACCCGCGCAGACTTCCAGAACTCAGCGCCAAGCGATGCAGCGGCGGGAGCGGTCCTCGCCGCGCTCGCGCTTTGCACGGATCTCGCTAAGCGAATGTCTCACGATTCATTATGTACACAAATGTGAACACAATTCAAGCCAATGATATGGGTCGGCTCCCAATGAACAAAATGTTTGGATGAAACGGGTTGTAAATAAAATCAGCAAGTTAGCCACCGCTTCGCGGTGACGAGCGAGTTAGCAAGTTAGCAGTAAGTCATTCCAGGTGAAACTCGATGCGGCGAGTCTGGCAGGGCCTAAATCACAGAAACACAACTTGTGTCTAACCCAGCTTCATGGGCGGCAGCAGCGAGGTCCACCAGCCGGCGCGCAGGCCGAAGTAGCGCACTCCCAGAAATGCGCCCGCCATGGCCACCAGCAGCAGCAGAATCACTCCGACCCAGCGCAGGCGCTTCTCCGTCACGAAGACGCGCTGGCTGCGTGCCCTGCCCACGTTCGCGGCAAACTCAAACCAACTGCGGTCGTCGTCGATCATCTGTCCGCTGGCGGCATAGGCGTTGAGAAACCGCTCCGTCCACTCGTCCGGGTCCAGGCCGACGGCGTTCGCGTAGCCGCGGACGATGCCCTTGCTCAAGATCCCGCCGGGAAGCATACGAAACCGATTCTGCTCCAGCGCCATCAGGTGGCGCTGGCCGATCTTGGTTACCGCCGTGATGTATTCCAGCGCGATGCCGCGAGACAACCGCTCCATGCGCAGGTCTTCCCCAAAGTTGCCCATTGTTTACCAGAACAAGGTCGAGCTAACTCATTTCCCCCTCAACAATAAACCTGCTTCCCGCTTCGGTCAAAGAATATTACTGATCCGGTCCCAAAGAAATGCAACACTCCCNNACTTCTGGGCCGGATCAATAATTGCCATTTCCCCTTTATTTCAAAGGGGTGCGGATTTTACCGGGCCAAAGGCGGATTCAGCGGCGATTCACCGTCGCTCCCCGCCCCGCCAGCCCAGGGCTGTTACCCTGAAAGCGAGGGTTTTTTCAGCAATTCGCATCCCTCGGAGCCGTNNGTGCTGGCGGTAGCCATTGAAGTCATCATGATCCTGTCCATCGTGGGCATCTTCATGGGCATGCTCAACGACACCAAGCAGCGCACCAACGGCATCGGCGCCGATCTGATGATGCGGCCCTCCAATGCCAGCGTCTTCGCGGGCGTCAGCGGCGCGCCCATGCCGGACAAGTTTGTCGAGGTTCTCCGCAAATTGCCCCATGTGGCCGTGGCCTCGCCGGTGATTCAGAAGTTGAACACCGCCGGCAAGATCGAGGTACTTTACGGCATCGAGTATCCCAGCTTCAATGCTCTCAAGCCCTTTGTCTTCGTCTCCGGCGGGCCGTTTCAGGGGCCCAATGACGCCATCATCGACGACATCGCCGCCGGCGCCGATGGCGGCCATCTCGTGGGCGGTCCGATCACCATCATGGATCGCTCGTTCCGCATCGCGGGCATCGTCGAGCACGGCAAGGGCGGACGCAAAATGTTGACCATCGAAAAGATGGGTGAGTTGATGGGTTCTGAGGGCAAGGCCTCGCTCTTTTACATCAAGTGCGATGACCCGGCCAACGATAAAGCGGTGATTGAGGAGATTCACTCTACCCGCGGACTGGAAGACTACCCGGTGGAGACGGTCGACGAATGGCTGGCTGAGATGACGCCCGAGAAGCTACCCGGTTTCAATATCGCCCTCAATGTGGTGACCTTCATCGCCGTAGTTGTCGGCTTCCTGGCCATCTTCCAATCGATGTACACCGCGGTGCTGGAGCGCACCCGCGAGATTGGCATTCTCAAGTCGATGGGCGCCTCCAAGCCGTCCATCGTCGGCATGGTGCTGCGCGAAACCGCCGTGATGGCGCTGGCCGGTGTTCTGCTGGGCATTGCCGGCACCTTCGGCATCAAGCTCCTGATGGCTCACCTCTTTCCCATGCAGCATTTTGAGATTACGGGCCTCTGGATCGCCAAGGGCTCGGCCATCGCCTTTGCCGGAGCCATCTGCGGCGCTCTCTACCCTGCATGGATGGCGGCCCGCAAAGACCCCATCGACGCGCTGGCCTACGAATAGACCTGGGGAATCTCTGGTTAAGTCTACAAAGAAATAAGCGTGGACCGGGAGGTCCACGCTACAGCCGGCCGGGAGGCCGGCGCTNNCGCTACAGTTTCATGAGGCCGGGGCTACAGTTTCATGAGGCCGGCGCTACAGTTTTATGATTCGCGGGTCGGCGAAGCAGGTGGCCCTTGTACACTAGGAAAGTTCCACTGGATTCCCCATGAAAAAACTTCTCCTCAGCCTCTACGCCGCCCTCACTGTCGCCCTCTTGGTCTGGGGCTTCTACCAGGCCATCTACGTCGCCCCCGCGGACGACCGGCTGGGCGGGCAGGGCGAACTCTATCGCATCATCTTCTACCATGTGCCCTCGGCGATGGTCGCTTTTCTCTTCTTCGCCATCTCCCTGGCCGGCTCCATCGGCTATTTGAGTTTCCGCCGCAGCCGCGACGCCTGGGCGCAGATCTCCGACGCCTGGGCCCTGGCCGGCGCCGAGGTGGGTGTGGTCTTCTGCACCGTGGTGCTCATCACCGGGCCCTTGTGGGGGCGCCGCGCCTGGGGCATCTGGTGGACCTGGGACGCGCGGCTGACCACCACCCTCGTTCTGTGGTTGATTTATGTCAGCTACCTGCTGTTGCGCCGCTTTGCCGCCGGGCCGCAGATGCAAACGCTGGCCGCCGTCCTCGGCATCTTCGGCGCTCTCGACGTGCCCATCGTCTATATGTCCAACCGCTGGTGGCGCATGCAGCATCCCTCCCCGGTCTTCGGAGGAGACGCCGACTCCGGCTTCAAGGATCCCAGAATGTTGCACGCCTTTGGCTGGAACATCCTCGCATGGCTCGCCTGGGGCCTGCTCATTCTTGTTGTGCGCTACTACGCCGAGCGCCGCAGCCAGAAGATCGCCGCCCAGGATGTGCAAGACGCCCTGAACGCATGAATCCGGCCTTAATCTGTTACGAAACGAGGTCAACAATGAGAAAACTCGCTGTCAGCCTGATCGTCGCCCTCCCCATCGCCCTCCTCGGCTGGGCCTGCTTCCTGGTTCTCTTCGCCCCTCCTGAACCGCCCTTCGACTGGATGAACAGTATGTCCGTCGGCGATCACAATGCTCTCATAGCCCTTATCGACCACCAGTACACCGTCGCCGCCTACGCCGTCACATGGGCCATCCAACTGGGCTACCTGGCCTGGCTCGGCCTGCGCTGGCAAGCGCAAAAGCATACTGCCGCCCGCACGGCCAGTCCTTGCAGATAATTATTCTCCACCAACGCATAATTTTTATTGCATGCTGGGCTGGTAATGAGATTAAACTGGTCCGGAGCGCCAATAAAGGACGAAACGGAACGTCAACGCCGGCGCTTCAGCAGGGAATCCCCCCTATTTCCTGTAAAACTCATTCCATTCCCCCGGATCATGACGCCCGGAACACTTGTTCCCGACCGATGTATCGCGTGTACTTGAGTTTTCCCCAATTCTGCCGATAAGCCCTTTGAAAGCAAGCGCTCGATAGGCTCAAGCTGCATTTGCCCTCGGACGCTTTGCCCGGCAAACCGGGAGAACGGAAAGACATATGCCTGCTAATTTAGGCGACATCACCGCCTATCACAAAGAGGAAGCCGCCCGTCATTATGCGCTTGCACAAGCTGCGCGCGATCGGGGATGCATCGAGGAAGCTGAGTATCAGGCCGGGCTGGCCGCGCGTTGGGAAGAGGCCGCCCAGGAGCAGAGGGTAGGGATGGGGCAGCAACCCACCCGCCGTTTCGCATAGCAAAGGCCAAACTGCCCGCCCCAGCCGCCGCCTCCCATGCCATTTGCCGTCGCCTGCTTGTTGGCCGTTGAGCGTTGCGTCAAACGCATTGCCTCTGCGCTCCGTCAATCCATCATCAAACGGAGTGCTTCCGTCGACGGGTTGACGCTCCGCTAGTCATCGACTTGCATGGGGCCAGCGGGGCGTTATGCGAATCAAATTCAATCCGCCTAAATCTTCCACTCCGAACTCCGGAGAAGCCGCGGGGACAGCAGCCATGGCTCCCATGGGCAGCTCCAGAGGCTCAAAGCGCGCTCCGGCAATCCTCGCTTTCCCTCCAGCAACAAACAGGTACTGGAGGCCGGGGCCAGGCTCGTCTTCACCGGTCAGGCTGGCGCTTGTCCTGCTGCCGTCTACCGCAATGCGCTCCACGCGAAAGTAATCGCCCTCTATCAGAAGGGTCCGGCCCGGCAGCTCTCTGGGCGAAATCTTTCCGGCATGGGTCACTAGCTTGGTTGCTTCCAGAGACTTCTGAATGAGCAACTCGCGCCCCCGCCCGTAGTCATACATCCGGTAAGTCAGGTCGCAGTTCTGCTGAGTTTCCAGCAGAATCGACCCTGGCCAGATGGCGTGAACCGTTCCCGCATCCACAAAAATCAACTCTCCGCGAGCCACATCGAGCATGTTCAGGCTATGTTCCAGCGTGCCCGTCTCAATCCCTGTCTTGACCTCGTCCAGCGTGACGCCCGGCTTGAGCCCGCAGGCCACTTGAGAGCCCGGCTCGGCCTGCAGCACGTACCAGCACTCCGTCTTGCCGCGCGGATCGCCATACTTCTGCGCCATGGCGTCATCCGGATGCACCTGCACGCTGAGTTTCTCTTTGGCAAAGATGACCTTGATGAGCAGCGGCGAAGCACTGCGTTCGGCCTCGCTACTTGGTGGAGCAGCCTTGCCCAGCAGGAATTCCGGAGCCTCGGCAAAGAGCGCGCCCAGAGTCTTGCCGGCGTGCATGCCTGTCGCCGCAATGCACTGATCTCCGGTCAGCCAGGCCTCGCCGATCAATTTCCCATCGGCTGGCAGGTCATACCATGGACGGAGGTCCGAAAAGCCCCAGGGACGCTCGGAGAACCAGGGCGCAAGGCGAAAAGGAGCCCAGGCGGAAGAAGCGGAATGCGAGAAAATTTCCATGGAATTTTCCTTCATTTTCAGGGGAAACAAGCTTTGCCGGGCCACCCGGCTGCAATCTCACTTTAGCAGAGTGCCAACCTGCCCAACTGCGGCGAGGTTTCTTCCCATGCCTGCCGTCGCTTTGCTACTCTTGCCCTACCATGAAGCGCACGTTCTTCCTGCTCCTGACCGCCCTTGTTCTTTTCGCATCCACACAGCCTGCCACCGCGCAGAAGTTTCAGCCCAAGACCATCCAGTTCAAGGGCGCCCCGGAGTACTCTGACCAGGAGTTGCTGGCCGCCGCCGGGCTGAACATGGGCACGGTCCTGGATTTTGCCGAGATGAAGGGCCACTCTCAAAAGCTGATGGACACCGGCCTATTTGAGAACGTCGGCTTCAAGTTCGACGGGGTGGACCTGGTCTATACTCTGGTTCCCACCACCAATCTTTATCCCGTGCGCCTGGAGAACCTGCCGCTCGCGCCGGGCAAGGAACTGGACGCCGCTTTGCACCAGCGTTTTCCGCTTTATCACGGCAAAGTGCCGGCCGAGGGCGGGCTGACGGAACAGGTGCGCCAGGCTCTGGAAGATATGCTTGCCGCCAAGGGCATCAAAGCCACCGTCGCGGCTGTGCCTTTCACCGACCAAAAGCTGATGCAGGTCACAGCCATGAGCTACGCCATCACCGCGCCGCCGGTGCGTGTGGGCGAGATTCATCTGGAAGGCGTCTCGCCGGAGATGCAGGCCAAAGTCAAACATGTTGCGGATCGCGCCATGAAGACCGATTACAGCACGGAGAATGCCGCGGACAACATCGAACGCAAAATCGCTTTGCTCTATACCGATGAAGGCTATGTTACCGTCAAAGTCCATGCCGAGCGGTCGGGTAATCCGATTGCCGGCAGCGAAGCCGTTGAGATTCCTTTTAACGTAACCGTCGAGGAGGGGCGTCTCTACAAACTAGGTTCCATCCATCTGCCGTCCGGCGAGTTGCTGACGCTGGCGGAGATCAACAAAATCGCCGCAGTCGGGTCGAATTCGGTTGAGAAGCAGTCCGTCAAGGGAGGAGTCACACTTCGAACCGCCTTGCTCTCCATCACGGGACAGTACAAGTCCAAAGGCTACATGGATTGCGTTGTCACGCCGCATCCTCAGTACGATGAAGCATCCGGCATCGTAAATTACACTTTTGAGGTTCAACCGGGGCCGGTTTACACCATGGGCAAGCTGACCATTCAAAACAGCGCCGACGATCTTCGCGCTGCGATGTGGGCCGCGTGGAAGATGCCCACCGGCGCGGTCTTCAGCGAAAGCGCGATTCAAACCTACTATTCCTCACAGGGAAATACCCCGCTGGGACGAACCTTTGCCTCCGCTAACTGCAAATACACACTGGCTAAAGATCTCGAAACCCACACTGTCGATGTGACGCTGCGACTGGGAAAAAAGCAGTGAGCCCTCAACCCGCCCTCACGTAAACGAAATGTTTGCCGGATTCAGACCGCTTGCATCACTGCGCCGTCAGCCGCGAATCAACTCGACCGGCACATCCAGCTTAAATTGGACCCAAATCCGATCTGCCGTCCATGCAGTTGCATGATTGATCTTGGCGAGTGCTAGGCATGCCCGATCACCCAGCGAGAGTGCTTGACTGAAAAGAGCATAACTGGCTGCAATTTCGGCAGCTTCCTTGTCAAATGGAACCAGTTCGATACCGGCAAGCGCCGCTGTCAGCTCCTCCGCTGTCATTCCCCTGTGGTCGCGCTGTGTCCGCGTCAGAACTTCACACCAGTTCACCGAGCTGATGGCGACTTCCACATCGGCTCCAAGTTCCATGGCGTCAAGAATCGCTTCAACCCGCTCTCCGCCCGGTTCCCCTTGCACCATCGCCAGCACTGCGGCGGAATCCAACACAATTCTATTCACGGGCGGCTTCCTCGTGCTTCTCCGCAAGAAACTCGTCCAGAATTCCGTCGAGGCTTCCACGCTGCTTGATGATTCCAGCCCGAATGCTCTCCAGAGCCATCTTCCGGCTCAGAATACGGATTGCGCCCCGGTCGCTAGAGACAGTCAGGCGGTCTCCGGCTTTCAGACCCATTTCTTTTCGGATTGCTGCGGGAAGAACGATTCTGCCACTTTCGCCAAGAACTACCGTTTCGGTCATTATCTGCCACCTTCTTTATAGTGTGGCATAAATTTGATAATATGGCAAAATACAACGCGAGTGGCGCCGAAGGCGCGCCCACCCATAATGGCAAATCACTCCCACTCGATGGTGCCGGGGGGCTTGCTGGTGATGTCGTAGACCACGCGATTAATGCCACGCACCTCGTTCACGATGCGGCTGCTGATGCGCTTGAGCACCTCGTAGGGCAGGGGAGTCCAGTCGGCGGTCATGCCGTCCTCTGAATGAACGGCGCGCACCGCCGCCGTGTAAGCGTAAGTCCGCTGGTCGCCCATCACGCCCACGCTCATCACCGGCAGCAGCACGGCAAAGCTTTGCCAGATAGAGTTGTAAAGCCCGGCGGCTTTGATCTCCGCGACGACGATTTCATCGGCCTCCTGCAAGAGCGCCACGCGTTCCGGCGTCACTTCGCCCAGAATGCGCACGGCGAGACCAGGTCCGGGAAAGGGCTGGCGACCGAGAATGTCGTCTGGCATTTCGAGGTCGCGGCCGATGCGCCGGACTTCATCTTTGAAAAGATCGCGCAACGGCTCGATCAGCTTGAGCTTCATTCCCAGCGGCAATCCGCCTACATTGTGGTGGCTCTTGATGGTCTGGCTGGGGCCTTTCACGCTGCTGGACTCGATTACGTCGGGGTAAAGCGTGCCCTGAACGAGCCACTCCAATTTGGCTTCGGGTCCTCCGGTCTCTTTGGCGATGCGCGCGGCCTCGTCGTCGAAGACAGCGATGAACTCCGCGCCAATTCTTTTTCTTTTCGTCTCCGGATCGATCACGCCGGCAAGTTGCTTGAGAAAACGCTCGCTCGCGTCCACGGCGACGATCTTCAAGCCCAGCTTCTCGCGCAGATTTTTCTGGACGTTGACGAATTCATTTTTGCGCAGGACGC
>PMGP01000117.1 GCA_003156235.1 Acidobacteriaceae bacterium | reverse complement strand
AGCGCGTTGGAGGGCTCGTCGAGCAGCAGTTGCCTGGGACGATGCACCAGAGCACGCGCAATGAGAATGCGGCGCTTCTCGCCGGCCGACATGGCGCCGACCAACTGACCCGCGAGGCGCGTGGCCTCCATGCGTTCAAGCGCTTCCCAGGCGCGAGCGCGCATCTCTTCGGTCACATGCAGATTGGGCCATAACGTCGATGCGGAAAAGAAGCCCGCAATCACCGCGTCGAGTCCAGGCGTAACCGCAGTGCGCTCGCCCGGCAGCTCGCTTCCCATGGGCCCGGCGCTCACCACGCCGAAATGCCGCCGCAGCTCCGTCAAATCCCAGCGCTCGCGCCCAAAGATGCGCACATGCATGCCCGGCTGCACGATGGGATAAAGCTGGCAGGTGATGGCGAGGATGAGCGTGGATTTGCCGCAGCCGTTCGGCCCCAGAATGGCCACGTGTTCGCCGGTACGGATGCTCAGGTTGATATCGTGCAGCACCATGCGCTCGCCGCGCGCCACATTCACATGGCGCAATTCCAGAAACCCGGTGCTGGCCTCTTCAATCTTCGACACGCGCTCGTCAACTCCCGCTCTTCCGGCCTCACTTTTCAGGCCCTACCTGCTAGATTAAATGGGTCCACACCATGAGCGATCCATCTCAAGACGTTATCCCTCTCGGCTTCCGCTTTGTCGCCGGCAAGGCCGGCCTCAAGGCCAGCGGCCGCCCCGACTTTGCCCTGATTGTTGCCGACGCTCCAGCGAGCGCCGCCGCCGCATTCACTTCGAACCGCGTAATTGCCGCGCCCCTCATCATCGATAAGCAGCACCTGAGCGCGACGGGCGGCCACGTGCGCGTCGTCGCCATCAATGCGGGCAACGCCAACTGCGCCGTGGGCAAAGCCGGACCTGATGCCGCTCGCGCCACCTGCGCCGCCGCGGCGGCAGCCTTCAATTGCCGTGCCGAAGAGGTGTTTCCTTCGTCGACCGGCGTCATCGGCGTCCCGTTGCCGGCGGAAAAGCTCGTCGCAGTGCTGCCCGATCTCGCCGCGTCTCTGGGGTCCGAGCCGAGCCACTTCCACGATGCTGCGCGCGCCATTCTTACCACCGACACCGTAGAGAAAGTCGCCTTCGCGCAGATCGAACTCGCCGGCCCCGGTGGCGCCGTACGCGAGGTCCGCATTGCAGCCTTCGGCAAGGGTTCTGGAATGATCCATCCCCAACTGGTGCCGCACGCCACGATGCTGGTCTATATTCTCACCGATGCGGACCTCGCGCCCGCAGATCTGAATGCCTATCTTCGCCCCGCCATTGAGGTCAGCTTCAATCGCATCTCCATCGACGGCGATACTTCCACCAACGACACGGTTCTGCTGCTCGCCTCGGGCGCCAGCGGAGTCTCCATCGGCGCTAGCGATCCGGCTTTCGCGTCCGCGCTCACCGAGGTTTGCGCCTCACTCGCCCACCAGGTGGTTGCCGATGGCGAGGGCCTTTCGCATGTGGTGGAGTTGCGCATTAGCGGCGCGGCCAGCGATGCCGATGCGCTGCGCGTGGCCAAGGCCATTGCTCATAGCCCGCTGGTCAAGACCGCGTGGGCCGGTTGCGATCCCAATTGGGGACGCCTGGCCGCTGCCATCGGCTACTCCGGCGCACAGATCGATCCCAATCAGTTCGATATTGATTTCGGCGAGTTGCCCATCTGCCGCGACGGCGGCCGCGCACCCGGATTCGACGAAGCCGCGGCCCACGCCTATATCAGCCAGCGCGAGTTCTCCATTTCGATTCAACTGCACCAGGGATCCGGCTCGTGCGTCTTCTGGACCACCGACCTGACTCATGAGTACGTCAGCATCAACGCGGACTACTCTACTTAGGCTGCTATTCCTGCATAGGCTGGTTTAAGGCGGCAACTTGCCCTGGTCCGCGCCTGCCGCAGGCCTTCAGCCGCCTGCATCCCGAGAAAAAGCACAAAACACAACACCGCCGCTCCGCAACAATCCAAAAGCACATCGCTGAACTGTCCGGTTCTGTTGGGCAAAAAGCTCTGGTGAAACTCGTCCGCGCTGGCCACCAGGAAGGTGACCAGAACCGCCAGCCCGTGCGCCCGCAGTTGTCGCGGCAGTTGCAACGCCGCGTTCCGCAGCGTAATCCAGAATCCGCGAAAGCAGATCAAGGAGAAAACACCGTAGCCCATGAAGTGGCCGGTCTTGCGGATGAGATGGTGAATCGAGGCCCAATGCGCATCCACGCCGTAGCCGCAAAGTATCTCAGCCAACCGTCGTAACGGAGCGTTGGTGTGGTCCGCGCCAAGATAAGGCGTGGACTCGACGGCAAAGACCATTGCGAAGGCCATCACCGGCAGCCATGTCCGCATCTGAGCCTGCATCCGCAGAGGCCATTCGCTCGAAGTTGGCAGCGCATAGGATGCAAAGGTTATGGAAGATGAAGCCATGATGATCGCTCCTGGGGTCGGCTCAGGGACTGGACTCGCAATCCGCGCCCATCCTCAACTGGATAAGAATCCTTTCGGCTCAAAGGCGGGGAACTTTATAAAAATCCTCAAATATTTGAAAAATTTAATCTTGCACTGTCCAGAAACGAGACAAGGGATATAGCGGTTCCACACACGCCACAGATTTGGCTGGCGCCAGCTCTATTCCCGCATCCAGGCAAGGCAGACGAATAACTTTGGGTGCCCCACCCTCGCCGTCCTGAGCGCAGTCGAAGGATTTGCGTTTTGACAGTTTGCGGCTGGGGTACCCCCACCCCTACTTTGGACGCAAAGTCGTTGTTTTGTTGAGGTTACAGACGGGGTTGCACTGTAAAATCGTCATAACAAAGGAGTTGCCTGCAAAGTCGTCCAGAATAAGGAGTTACGAGCCGTTATTGTTTCTGACGGCTGCTCTTGGATGACCGGAGGATACGGGACGATGGGAGAAAAACCTCTGAGAATGATTGTGCGCTGCTTAAGGGAAATTATCTGCAAGGAGTGGCCCCTTCGACTACGCTCAGGGCAGGCTGTCCAGGCAATGACCTGCTGTGCGGGACAGACGCCCTACTCGTTGAAGATTTCTCCCAAAGCGACAAGCGTGACGTTTAATGCAACCTGCGCAATGGCACCTACGCGCATTACCACTTCAGCTCCGCATCGGCTTCATTGGCAAACTCCGGCAGCACGAGTGCATCGTCTCCCGCGGCTGCCAGCTTCCTGCTCGCTTCGGCCCATCCGGTGCGCGGGGCTGCCTTAGGCTTGCGCATGACCAGCGCATCACCCTCCACGCGCATCTCCGCCTCGTCCACCAGCCCGATTTGTTGCAACAACGGCTTGGGAATCAAAATCCCCTGAGAATTCCCAAGACGCCGAATTGTCGTCGGCATTCCGTCCTCCACGTAATAACAATGTTGGCACGGAAAGGGTACCGGAAATGGGTACTGAGTGGGAAGGCGATTTTGCAACAATCCAGAACCTATTCTGGAGCGATTGACGTTTTCGGGGAGTGATCCGGAGAACTCTATTTGA
>PMGP01000452.1 GCA_003156235.1 Acidobacteriaceae bacterium | reverse complement strand
TTTACAGCGATACCCTGTCTGTAACATCAAGAAAACAACGACGTTGCGTCCAAAGTACGGGTGGGGGTAGGGGCCGTACAGCACCAGCTTTGCTGTCGGAACAAACCAAAGCTCTGAAGGAGTAACTGAATAGGGAATGCCAGTTGCTTGATGATTTTGCAAGAGGCTCTAATGGCAGTATTTGATTTCATCGATGGGCGTCAGCCGCCAGCAGATTGAAAAAGTACCCCACGGCATGGGGCACGGAATATCCCTTTGCCGACATCTCATTGGGATGAGGGCGGACAGCAGATTAAGCTTCGGCGTTAGGGTTTTTGCCCGCACGTATGCGCCTGAGGGACCGCTTGGCTTCGGTCTTCCTCCGTATGCAAACAGCAGGCGGCTACCGTCCTTTACGAAATGCAGCCACCAGATCAAGTTCAGTTACTTGTCTCCGGCAGCGGCCAGGTCGGTCTCAACCTCGCGCACGGCTAGGTGGTCGAACCAAGTGAACTTCAGAATCGCGGACGATCCCAGAACGACAGCAAGGGTGATGGCGGCGCGCTGGAACTCCTTGATCACAATGTAGAGCGGCAGCGCCACCAGGGCAATCTGCCACACGATGCCGACAACGATATTGAACATATCGCGCAGGAAGTCCTTGTTGCGCTTGAAGCCGGGGTCTTCGGCCAGAACCTTCTTCAGCACGGGCCCCCAGAAACCCCACGGCCGCACGCGGCGATAGAAGTCCATCAGCACTTCGTCGGACTCCGGCTTGGTGAGCAGCGTGCCGAGAAGGCAGCCGATCAGCGAAATCAACAGCACTAGCGGGAAGATGATTGTGACTTCGAGATTGACGGGGTATTTAGCCTCAAAGCTCTGCACGATGGGCAGTTTGTCCAGCAAACCGGGGAAGGCCAGCACCAGCGCGGAACTGATGCCGGTGATCATACCCCAGAAGTAACCGAAGCCGTTAAAGCGCCACCAGTACCACTTGAGGACATTGGAGGCCGTGTAACCGCCCCACAATCCAGAGACGATCCACATCACCACCGAGTTCACACTGGTGACATTCCATCCGATCAGGACACCGAGCACCACGACGACAAAGGAGCTGAGATAAGCCAAGCGAACATAGGTCTTGGGCGAGGCATGGGGATTGATGTAACGCTTGTAAATGTCATTGACGAAGTAGGGCGGCGCGGCATTGACTGTGGCCGCAAAGTTGGACATGAAGGCCGCCAGCAGGCCGGCGATCAGGAAGCCCAGCAATCCGACGGGGACGTATCGGCTCAGCACCATCGGCAGCACCCTCTCAAAATCCAGATCTCTGCCCATGCCGTTCAGCTCGGGACCCAAAAAGGCCGCTGCCAGCACGGTCAGGCCGATGATGAGGAAGTAGCGGGGCGGGGTGAGCACGATGTTGACCCAGGCGCTCATCATCGAGGCTTCGCGGGGATTCTTGCTGGAGAGCACGCGCTGCATATCGTAGTTGGGAGCCGGTCCGGCGGCCGAAATCAGCAGGCCCTTGAAGAGCAGCATCATCACGAAGAAGCCGAAGAGCTCATACTTGTCTGCCGCGATCTTGGCCGTGGCCGCGGGCAGAAGGGTCGTCCAGTCCAGGCCGAGGTGCCAGCCGAAGAAGAGATTGTCCCAGCCGGCGGGCACCATTTTGTGCAGGGTATCGGGGGCCACCTTCATCATGGCGATGATGCCCACGGAAAAACTGGCGACGGCCAGAATGAAGAACTGAACAACTTCTGTAATGACGACGCTGATCATGCCGCCCTTGATCACATAGATCGCCGTGATGGCGACCAGAATCAGCGCATACTGGTTAGGCGAGAGATGGAAGGGCAGGAACTCCGCGGCAAACTTGCCGATGCCCTTGAAGCCGTATGTAAAGAAGCCGATGATGCTGACAAAGGCGTAGAACACAACAATGATGTGCGAAAGCTGCGCGCCCAGGCCGGTGCCGAAGCGGGTCTTGATCCACTCCGCGCCGGTCATCACCTTGGAGCGGCGCAGCCACGAGGAGAGATAGACCATCAGGAAGATCTGGTTGAAGGTCGGCCAGAGCCATGGAATCCACACGCTCTTCAGGCCGTAGATGAACATCCAGTACACCAGCAGCATGGTGCCGCTGATGTCGAACATGCCCGATGCATTGGAGATGCCCAGCAAATACCAGGGCATCTTGTTGCCGCCCAGGAAGTAGTTCTGCATACTCTGCGAGGCGCGTTTTGAGACCCAGTAGCCGATAAAAACCGTGCTCAGCAGATAGGCCACAATGATGACGATATCCAGAACGTGCAGATGCATATGAACTCTCGTTTCTAACGCAGTTCGCCAGCCAATAAAAAGACCAGCGATGCCTGCCAATTGATGCAAATCTCGTTGCTTGCGTATGAGGCCAACTGATCAGCATAGACCTTGGCCGGCGGCAAATCCTTTGGCAGCGCCGCCAGCACCGCGTCCTGCCGGCCTGCATTCGGCCCGCCAGACAATAACCCCGGCCAGGGTCCAGGCTGCTTGCCGTCGCCGCTGGGCCGATGATGCGGATGCTGGAACGAGTGCTCGCCCACCTGCGTCATCCATGAAAGCGAAAAAGTGTTCCGCCCCAGCAGATAATGCAGATTGTCCCGCGCCGCATCCACAAAGCTGTTGTCCGGCTCAAACTCGTTGGCAATCAGCAGATAAATACCATATCCAGCCGCAACGCCGTTTGAACCCCAAACATAATCCTTGGCCTGCATGCTCACACGGTAAGGATTGCGTCGCGTGCGCTCCACCACCGCGCGCGCCGCATTGAGGGTACGCTCCCGGATCGCAGCAACCGCTTTGGCATCCGCGTCCTTCCGCGAGGACAGCGCATAAGTCCACAGTCCCATCGGCGCAACCGAGGCCCAGTTCTCTGCCGGGGGCGAGTCCAGGCTGGGAAGGAACTCGGCATAATTTTTCAGGAAGAAGTTGTTGTACGCGGCTTCGCCGGTAGTGCGCCACAGTTCCGCCGCCGCCCACAGGCGTTCGTCCTTGCAGCTTGCATCGCCGTACTCGCCGGTTGTCACGCCCGGCGGATTCCTGAAGGTGACATCAGGATTCTTCTCGGTCCATGCCCAGGCTCGCCGTGCCGTCTCGAGCGCCCGCGCCGCAAACTTCGCGTCGTAAGGCTGGTAGACCCGCGCGGCGATCGCGCCCACGGCCGCCAAATCCGCGGTCGCGCAGGTGCTCTTGTAGGGCGCCGCGCCGGTCCCGATCACCTCGCTCGGCAGTTTGTCATCCTCCGGCGCAACAAAGGCTGAAAAGTGTTCGCTGGTTTGCTTGTGCCAGGCGCCGCCATCGTCGTCCTGCATCTTCAGCATCCACTCCAGGTTCCACCGCGCCTCGTTCAGAATGTCCGGCGTCCCGTTTCCCGACTCGGGAATCTTGAGCGGGATGTTCTTGAGCTTCCGCCCGTAAATCTCCCATGCCCATAGCAAGGTACCTGTGGAGATGCCGGAGTTGACCATGTAGCGGCCATAATCGCCCGCATCGTGCCAGCCGCCGATGTTGTCCCGCGGCCCATTGGCCCCCGAACTGGGGTGGAATTCGCCTTGCTGGTGGCAGATGGCGTGCGCGTACCCAGGGAACTCGGGTCCCAGGTCCACCGCCGTCCCGCAGCGTTGCCCGTAGAAGGCGCGCATGGCCATGTAGTAGGCGTGCGCGAAGACATTCTTGCCCACTGTGAAGTCCCAGCTTCGCCCCACGCCGGGGACCGCCAGATAGAAGATCCCCGCCCGCCGCAATCCGGAAAAATCCGCGGCCTGCACCTGGTCGCCGGAGTCTGGGTCGCTCTGCGGTGGCGCCAGGTTCCCACGGAAAACCACTCCGCCGTCGCTCGAACGCCTGATTTCGAAGATGGTGGCGGGGGAACTGACCAATGCCACCTTGGGGCCATTCACCGGATAGCCCACTTGATCCACCTTAATGGCCAACCGGGCGCTTTCAGCCCCCGCGCTTTCAGTTCCTTGTTCTCGTGCGGCGGGACACAGGAGAAGACCAGCAAGGAGAATAGGCAGCAGCAACCCCCGGCCGGATCGAGAACTCATGTAGGGCAAGAATAAAGAATTGGCCATGTTTGCCGTATCACCTTGCGGAAGCCCTCAAGATAAGTACAAAAAAGATTTTGCTCCACATTTGCTTGAATCCAGGCAACGATTCCGTACACCGCGGCCGATTGCCTCAATTCTCTCGCGCAGATAGCATTTCACAATTGCGCCGCGTTGCGCAAATCCGCCCCTCTTTTTTTGAAAGCTGTCAAGCATTGTGATAAAACGTTTGATATAACGTTAGTTCAGGGATTATACTGGCGGCACGTTACTTTGAGGGCACAGACAAGATGAAGTTCGGACATTTCGACGACGCGAATCGCGAGTACGTGATTACGCAACCGGACACGCCCCTTCCATGGATCAACTACCTGGGTTGCCAGGCTTATTTTGGAATCATTTCCAACACGGCCGGGGGCTATTCGTTTTATCGCGACGCCCGCCTGCGCCGGCTCACNNTTCTGGTCCCCGTCCTGGCAGCCGACGCGCCACGCCCTGCAGGACTATTCTTGCCGCCACGGCATGGGCTACACGGTGATCGGATCCACCCGCAGCGGCATCGAGGCGCACACCCGCTACTTTGTGCCGCTCGACGAAAACCTTGAAATCTGGCAGTTCACGATCACCAACCGGCGCGCGACCCCGGCGCACATCTCCGCCTTCGCCAGCATCGAGTTCTGCCTATGGGACGCCCAGGACGACGCCACCAACTTCCAGCGCAATCTCAACATCGGCGAGGTCGAGGTCGAGGACGGCGTCATCTATCACAAGACCGA
>PMGP01000444.1 GCA_003156235.1 Acidobacteriaceae bacterium | reverse complement strand
ACGCCGTTGTTGACGAAGATGCAGGTGAGTTGATTTCCGATGGCCCGATGCACCAGCACCGCCGCCACCGATGAATCCACGCCGCCGGAGAGGCCGCAGATGACGTGCCCACTGCCGACCTTCTCGCGAATCGCGGCGACGGTGGTTTCGATGAAGCGCGCCGGGGTCCAGTCGCCGCGCGCGCCGCAGATTTGGAAGAGAAAATTCTTGATGAGTTGCGGCCCCAGCGGCGTGTGATGCACCTCGGGATGAAACTGCANNGCACGGCCCAGATGCGGCGCTCTGCATTTTCGATTCCCGCCAGTGCATTGGCGGAAATGGCGATGCGATGGAAGCCTGTGGGTAGCTCCAGCGCCTCGTCGCCGTGGCTCATCCAGACGGCCAGCGTCGCGGGCAGCCCGGCAAACAACGGCGAAGCGCTGTTCTCAATCGTCACTTCAGCGTGGCCGTATTCGCGCTTGACGCCGGAGCGCACCTTGCCGCCCAGGTGATGCACGATGAAGTGCAGCCCATAGCAGATGCCCAGCACGGGCACGCCCAGTTCCAGCAGCTTTGGGTCGGCGGCAGGCGCGTCCGCGTCGTAAACCGACGACGGGCCGCCGGAGAGGACAAGCCCCAGCGGCTGGAGCGCCTTGATCTCGGTGATAGGCGCGGTGCAGGGAAGCACCACGGAAAAAACATTCTGCTCGCGAATGCGCCGCGCGATCAGTTGCGTGTACTGCGAGCCGAAATCGAGGATGACGATGGTTTGGGTGGCCACGCTTCAAGTGTGGCAGGGCGCAGGGCGGTGTGTAAAGACGGCTCTTTACAAATGCGAAAATGAGCTATCATTGAGCTTAGTTCGAGGAGAACAGGCATGAATGGCACGAAAACAAGTCGGAAGAGAGCCGCAACAGGAAGGATAACGTTGCCCCCAGCTCGCATGAGCGCGAGTGAGTCAGCGCTGGCTATGGCGCTCCGCAAGGTTGATATGAAGGGAGCGGTAAAAGCGGCGATAGCCTGCGTCGAAGGCTTCTTTCCAGAGGCAAAAGATATTTTGCTTGAAGAGGTCGAGCTACGGCAAGGCCATTACGAGAACAGTGCATCTGAAGGCCGAATATTCAAACAGGATCCATTGTGGCGTGTGGTCGTTTCCTTCAAGTCGGGAAAACCGGGGAAATTATCCGAGGTCATGGGTGGAGATCCCCGTCTTTACAGGGAAGTTTACATTGAGCCCGACAGCGGTTCACTACGCTCTATGAGGAATTGGGGGAGATGAATACATATGAGGAAATCCTGATTGATAAGTATAAGGCGAAGGGAATCCTGATCGACGCAAATCTGGCGCTGCTTTATTTGGTGGGCAACTTCGATCTACGGCTAGTCGGCGATGGGAAATTCAACAAGCTATCCAACTATAAGACAGACGACTACCGCTTGCTGCTCAGGCTCAAAAACAGATTCAAGAAGGCAGTCACAACGCCTCACGTACTTACGGAAGTAAGCAATCTCACAAACGATCTGCCTGAACAGACAAAAGCTAAGTGCCTGAAGAAGTTCTACGAGACCTTCGTTAAGATTGACGAGCTAACCATATCAAGTATGGAAGCGGCCCAAAGACCGGAATTTCATTTTCTGGGCCTGACGGACTGCGCTCTCGCACACGTATCGAGACAGTTTCTCATTGTCACGGACGATGCGCGGCTCACCAAGAAGATGAATGAGTCAGGACTTGAGGCTCTTAACTTCAATCATCTACGAAGGCATCTCTTGTCCGCATGAATTCTGGATGAATCCTCTATTTCTTACTCATAGTGATACCGCGCCTGCACATACTCGATCCGATCCGCAATAACGCGATAAACAAGGCGATGCTCCTGGGTGATGCGGCGGCTCCAGCAGCCGGCCAGCTCGTGCTTGAGCGGCTCCGGCTTGCCGATGCCATCAAAGGGGTCGGCGAGGATAGCGGCCATCAAGTCAAGGACACGCAGTGCAATTTTGCGGTCTGTCTCGATCCAGAACCGCAAATCATCTCGAAACTTACTTGAGATTGCCGCGACACGATCAGTTGGTTTACTCATAGGATTCGATCAGCTTGCCTTGTCCAAACCGACCGAATGACGGAGTTCTTCAAGTGTCATCACTTCTCCGCCACCCCGATCCAATTCGAGCAGAGACTCAGCCAACCTCTGCGCATTTTTCGGAGAGCGCAGTAGATGCGCCGTTTCCATCAGACCAGCAAGTTCATCGGCAGGAACCAAGGCCACGTCACGCGCGCCGCGGCGGCGCACAAAGACAACCTCACGGTCGTCCGTCACCTGATCGAGAAATCCGGCAAGCCCTGCACGCAGGGCGGTGTAGGTAGTTTCTACGGGCATAGTAACAACCCTCCAAAGGCAAGCGTACAGGTATTCTGTACGTTTGTCAAGCGGATAAGCGAAGAAGCTTTATTTCGCTTCGTACTTGTAGACCACCCCTGCCTTCATCACTCTTAGCCCAAAGTGATAGGCTGCTATTCTTGGCAGTCTGCGCGAATTGGCTGCTATGAATTTGATCCTGGCCTCCGTTTGCGAGCGCATTCCGCGTGGATGGTTCTGGCCGGTTGACCTATCACCAATGAGGACATTCGATGAACTGTTTTCGTTTTGCACCGATCCTGATTTTGCTGGGCGGAACCGCCCTTGCTCAGACCACTCCCCGCGCCGCCGCCGCCAAGCCCGCGCCGCCGCCGGCCATCAAGAGCTTCGATCTATCGGCCATCGACAAGACCGCCGATCCCTGCACGGATTTTTATCAGTACGCCTGCGGAAACTGGGTCAAGAGCAATCCCATTCCCGGCGACCAGGTGCGCTGGGCGCGCTCATTCTCGCTGCTGCAAGAGCGTAACCGCTATCTGCTCTGGCAGGAGCTGGACGCCGCGGCCGCAAACCCCACAAGCGCGTTGGAAAAACAGTATGGCAACTATTTTGCCGCCTGCATGAACACCGATCTGGTGGAGCAGAAGGGCCTTCAGCCGCTGGAACCCGCCTTCAAGCGCATCGCGGACCTCAAGGATTCCCATAAACTGGCCACTCTGATGGGCGAACTGGAGGCTGAGGGAAGCGCGGCGCCGCTGTTCGACTTCGACGTGGAGCAGGACGACAAAGACTCTTCCAAGCAGATTGCCGCCATTGGACAAGCCGGCCTCTCGCTGCCCGACCGCGATTACTATATTGTGGACAATAATCGCTTCCAGGAGATTCGCAAGCAGTACGTCGCGCACGTGACCAAGATGCTCACCCTGGCCGGCGACTCTCCAGAGCAGGCGGCCAAGGAAGCCGCTGCAATTTTGGAGATTGAAACGGCTCTGGCACAGGCCTCCACGAGCCGCACCGCGCTCCGAGAGCCGGAAAACCACTACCACATCTATGCGGTGGCCGACTTCCAGAAGCTGACCCCGGATTTCGATTATTCAGTCTACTTCAAGGACGTGCAGATTCGTTCTTTCGAGACGCTGAATGTGGCGACTCCGGATTTCTTCAAGGGCCTGAGCGAACTGATCGCCAAGGAGCCGATTGAGGCTTGGCAGTCGTATTTCCGCTGGCACGCGCTGCACGGCGCTGCCGTGAACCTGCCCAAGGCGTTTTTTGATGAGAACTTCGCCTTTTTCGGCAAGACCCTCAACGGGCAGAAGGAGCCGACGCCGCGTTGGAAGCAGTGCACCAGCATGACCGACCGCGCGCTGGGCGAGGCGGTGGGCCAGGACTGGGTGAAGAAGAACTTCCCGCCCGCGGCCAAGGCTAGCATGGACCAGTTGGTGGCCGCTCTGGAGAAGAGCCTGGGCGACGACATCAAGACCCTGCCCTGGATGAGCGACGCCACCAAGAAGGCGGCGGAAGAGAAGCTGGGCATGATCCGCAACAAGATCGGCTACCCGGAGAAGTGGCGCGATTACTCGGCCCTGAAGGTGGAGCGCGACGACCTGCTCGGAAACCTGCGTCGCAATAACGTCTTCCAGCGCAACTACAACCTGAACAAGCTGGGCAAGCCGGTGGACGAGAAGGAGTGGGGCATGACGCCGCCCACGGTCAACGCCTACTACGATCCCTCGTTCAACGACATCAACTTCCCGGCCGGCATTTTGCAGCCGCCGTTTTTCGACTTCACCATCGACCCTGCGGTGAACTTCGGCGGCATCGGGGTGGTGATCGGCCACGAGATGACCCACGGCTTCGACGACGAGGGCTCGCAGTACGACGGGCTGGGCAACCTGCGCGAGTGGCAGACGCCGGAGGACCGCAAGGCCTTCACCGAGCGCACCGACTGCGTAGCGGACGAGTATAGCGGCTTTGAGGCTGCCCCGGCGCAGGCCGACGTGGCCGCGCAGAAGCTGAACGGCAAGCTCACCCTGGGCGAGAACACGGCCGACAACGGCGGCCTGCGCATCGCCTACATGGCCCTGCTGGACACGCTGGCAGCGCAGAAAAAATCGATTAACGACAAGATCGACGGCTACACCGTGGAACAGCGCTACTTCCTGGGCTTTGCTCAGGTGTGGTGCCAGAACCAGACCGAGCAGTCGGCCCGCCAGTCAGCGTTGGTGGATCCCCACTCCCCCGGCCGCTGGCGCGTCAATGGTTCCGTGCAGAACTTCGATCAATTCGGCAAGGCCTTTGGCTGCACCAAGGGCCAGCCCATGTTCCCGGTGAGTTCCTGCCGGGTCTGGTAGATCACTTAATCCCTCGCCTGGAGCCGTGGCGCGTTAGTGCCACGGCTCTGGATCAGGTGCCGGAGCGCCCCCAGGACCGGATTGGCCGGCCGGGGTGGTCTCTGTCTCGTCGTTGACATCCCCGTTGTACGGGCGTCCAAATTGCAGCCGCCGAGCGATGAAACTGTGTCGGCCAGTCTGAAAGACGAGGGGTTTCCACCGCGCACGGGGCGGTGCAGCCCAAAAAATGTGCTGTTTTACCCCCATCTCCAGCCGAAACTAGGCATAACCTGCCCTCGGCTTTTACAATGCAACAGGGA
>PMGP01000057.1 GCA_003156235.1 Acidobacteriaceae bacterium | reverse complement strand
TGGCGCACAATCATCTTGGATGAAGAAAATGCTCAACCGGAAAGGGAAGGCCGTATGTACTCAAATGCCAACAAAAACGCCGCCAAATTTATTACCAGAAAGGCACTCCCCCTACCCCCCCCCTACCCCCCGGGGGTATAAATTTCCCTAAAAAACCATGCAGATTAATTCGCCTTCGGAAGAGAAAACGATGCCCTCAAAGTGAAGAATCCCCGCGTCGTTGCTGAGTAGAACGCACTTTCAGGAAAAATCTTCGATGTGCGCGAAAACGCACACAAAATACCGCAATGCGAGAAATAGCCTTCCGGAAAAGAGCGGATTTCTCCCTAAAAAGGCGTATTTTGACCGGAAAATGGCCGAAAATACCGGTAAAAAGGCCGGAAATTCGCACAATCGAGGCTCTGGAAATGGATCAATTCGGCCCTTGCAAATCGCTCGAAAGCAGGGTGGGACAATGATTCCCTGATGCATTTGCTGGGAGAATTAAGATGCATTTTCCTTGCGGAACAGGAAACACCGTTGCCGTCAGCACCCCTTGCACTGGTACACTTCCTTGGCAGAGAATTCCAGCGATTTTGCTTGCAGAATTTTGGAGGAGCACCGTGGCCGACGTTCAACCCCCAGCTTTTCAACCTTTTGTTTCGCCCAACCAGAGCCCCAGGGAATTTACCGTCCGCGCCGTCCTGCTGGGCTCGATCTTCGGCATCATCTTTGGCGCCGTCACTGTCTATGTCGGCCTGAGGGCCGGGCTTACGGTGGCCGCTTCGATTCCCATCGCGGTGCTGTCGATCAGCATTCTGCGCGTCTTCGGCCGCAGCTCGATTCTGGAAAACATCATCGTCCAGACCACGGGCAATGCCGGCCAGTCCATTGCGGCGGGCGTTATCTTTACGCTGCCGGCGCTGATTTTTTTGGGCTTCGACCTGGAATACTGGCGCATCTTCGCGCTGGCCCTCATCGGCGGATTTCTGGGCGTGCTGTTCATGGTACCGCTGCGCCGCGAGCTGATTGTGGAGGAGCACGGCAAGCTGAAGTTTCCCGAGGGCACGGCCTGCGCCGATGTTTTGATTGCCGGCGAGAAGGGCGGCTCGTTTGCCAGCCGCGTTTTCTTCGGACTCGGCCTGGGCGCGCTGTATACCTTTTTTCAGAATGAGAATCTCTTCGGCGTCTGGCCNNGGACCCAAGACCGCGGGCGTGATGGTGGCCGGCGGCGTGCTCTCGTGGCTGGTGCTGATGCCGCTGATTTACTTCTTCGGCAAGGAAGTGGGCCATCCGATTTATCCCGGCACAGTTCCCGTGGAGCAGATGGGCCCCAGCGACATGTGGAAGACCTACATCCGGCCTATCGGAGCGGGCGCGGTGGCGGCCGCCGGAGTGATTGCCCTGCTCAAAACCATGCCCACGATCATCGGCGCGCTCACATCGGGCTTCAAAAATATGCGTGGAAGCAAGGAAGCCAAGGCTGAACCGATTCGCACGGAGAAGGATTTCTCCATGGGCACGGCGATGATCGGCTTGGCAGTGCTGGTCGTCATCATGTTCCTCTTCCTCTATTTCAAACCGGTGCCGGGAGCGCAGGTTACGCTGCTGCAAAACCTTGCTGCTTCGCTGCTGATCGTCGTCTTCGGATTCCTTTTTGTCACCGTCAGTTCGCGGATCGTGGGTCTGATCGGCAGCTCGGCCAACCCCATCAGCGGCATGACCATCGCCACGCTGATGGCCACTTCCGCGATTTTCCTGGTGGAAGGCTGGACGACTCCGGCCTTCGGCGCGCTGGCAATTACGATTGGCGGCGTAGTGTGCATCGCCTCAGCCGAGGCGGGCGATACGTCGCAGGACTTGAAGACCGGCTTTCTGGTTGGCTCCACTCCGCGTTTGCAGCGCTATGCCTTCCTGATCGGCATCGTAGTTTCCACCTTCGCCATCGGCGGCACACTGCAACTGATGAACACCGGCGCGCAGGAGTTCAAGGCAGCCCCGCAGGCATGGAATCTCTCAGCGCCGCACGACGGCGTCAATGTTCAGAAGGCGGAGGGCCTCAACGAACAGTTCCCGGTGATCAACACGGACAAGACCAAGACCATTCACCACAAAAGCGAGTATGTGCTTCTGAACGCGCTTGGCTCGCCGGAGCTGCCCGACGGCAAGTACCTGTATTCGCCGGCTAGCGGACAGATTGAGGTGCAGTGGATTCCAGGCATTGGCAGCGAAAAGATCGCCGCGCCGCAGGCCCGGCTGATGGCCACTGTCATCAGCGGAATTCTGAGCCGCAAGCTGCCATGGGGGCTGGTGCTGCTGGGCGTTTGCATTGTGATTACCGTGGAGTTGCTCGGCATTCGCTCGCTGGCCTTTGCTGTCGGGGCTTATCTTTCTATTGGCACGACGCTGGCGATCTTCACCGGCGGCGTGATGCGCTGGATGGTGGACGCGGCCCTCAGAAAGGCCGGCGGAGACCCGGATGCGGAAGGCGACGTTTCGCCGGGTTCGCTTTATGCATCAGGGCTGATTGCCGCCGGCGGCATCATCGGCCTGCTGGGAGTGGCTCTCAAGTTCTACGAGAATTTCTTCAACAAGGACAACCCCATCGCGATTCCGCACTCCATCTTCTATAACAATGGCGTGTCGGTGGTGGCGTTTTTGGCGCTGGCCGGTTCGCTGTATTACTTTGCGCGCAAGCCGCTGAAGAAATAAGCGGCGAAAGAATTCCAATTTACAAATATGCAACCAAATTGGCGCCCCAGGCATTGAGACCTGAGGCGCCAATTTTTGTGAAAGAGCGTTGGGCGTTACGTGTCCCGGTATTGCTCTTTAACGCTCCAGGGAAAAGATGACGCTGACTGTGGTCTCGACCTCGACCGGCTGGCCGTCGAGCAGATAGGGGCGGTAGCGCCAGGTCCGCACGGCATCCAGCGCGGCCTGCTGCAACACCATCGGCCCGCTGATGACGCGCAGGTTTTCGATGTCGCCGGCTTTGGAGATGATGGCCGCCAGCGTCACCGTGCCGCTGGTTCTCGTAGCCCTTGCGATGGCGGGATACTCGGGCATCGTCTTCTGGATCAGCAGCCCTTCCACAGTTCCGGAAGAGACGCTCAGCCGCGGATGCTCGACGGGACGGACAGCGGCCGCACTCGTGTGACCGCTAAACAAGTCGCGGTTAAGATCCGGGGAGTTCGCCCAGCCGGAAGAGTTGGGAGTGATTGGCGGATCGGGTACGGCAGGAATGACGATGATCGACGGAATGATGCGCGGCGCCTGAAAAGGATCGTTGGTCAACACTGTTGCGGACCGTGCCGTCTGCGTGGGTTGTTGCTGCGGCAACTGGGGCGTGGGCGGCACAAACACACAGCACTCCGTCAAGGAGCTGAACTGGTGCGGCAGCGCCGGAGGGCAGATCAGCGGAATCATGACGAGCGCCAGCAGGATGGAGGTGTTGAAGGCGAATGCCGCGACCATCCATTCGTGGCTGCGGGTGTGGATTCTGCCTGCGGATTCAAAAATTGAGTCTTCAAACATGGCCTGCCTCCCTGAAACGAATTCAGCCGGACCGGCTGGAATGTGGAGGCCATGTTCAGACACGAGCGGGCTTGCCGCTCGGCGCGCTATCTTAACGCGGGGAGCGGGGCTCTAAGCACTCCGCATATCCCAATCGGAACCACTGTACTTAGGTAGACACCGGCGATGTGGAAAGTGTTCCTGAACGAATATAGAAAAGCTCTGATTCAGTTTTTATTTCAAGTAAGGCGTCCCTCAGAGGCTAAAGCCCTCAATTTTATTGGGCGTTTTTCGGCACGGCTAAAGCCGTGCCCTTCCAAAACTACGACTAACTCAAACATTTCCTAAGGAGCAAATAGAAAGAAATGGGGCGCTTCCACGCTTATGGATGCGCCCCATGGTGTTCTCTGCCTGCTCTGGTTACTCCGGAAGCTTCAGCTTGCCCTTTATGTTGAAGGTCTGCGCGAGTACTGGTACGCCGGTGTTAGGCTGGCCGCCGCCTACCGAGATTGCGTACACGCCTTCAGCGACGATGGGCTCTCCGGCTTCGGTGACCATGCACAGGTCGCGCGCATTTAACTCAAAGCGCAGCTTCTGCGAAGCGCCGGCTTCCAGGTGAACGCGTTGAAAGGCGCGCAGTGCGCGCAACGGCGCACCCGGAAACTTGGGAAAGGTGAGATAGAGTTGTGTAACTTCATCGCCCGCGCGCTGGCCGGTGTTAGTGACAGTAACTTCGGCGATAACCGAGTTACCCGCAGTTACCGGACTGGCAGGAACTGTAAGTCCGCTATAAGTGAAGGTGGTGTAACTCAAACCGTAGCCGAAAGGATAGAGCGGCGCACCTTCAAAGTAGCGATAAGTGCGGCCCTTCATCGCATAATCCTCGAAGGGCGGCAACTGAGTTACATCCTTGTAGAAGGTGACGGGCAGGCGTCCGGCGGGGTTGTTCTTTCCGGAGAGCGTTTCAGCCACTGCCGAGCCGCCCTCTTCGCCGGGATACCATGCTTCGAGGATGGCGTTAGCGTGAGCCGCGGCCCAGTTGACGCCGAGAGCGCTGCCGTTGGTGAGCACCACGATCAGCGGCTTGCCGGCGGCGGCCACGGCTTCAAGAAGTTGCTGCTCCGGCTTGGGCAGATCGATGCTGGTGCGGTCACCGCCCTTGAAACCTTCCTCGTGCACCTCCATCTCCTCGCCTTCCAACTCGCTGGTGATGCCGACTACGGCAACGACCACATCGGCTTTCCTGGCGGCGGCCACGGCCTCGTCCGCGGACGACGGCTCTTTACGGAGAAACTTCGTGCCGGGCACGTAATTGATAGCGGCGCCTGGAAATTCGTTGCGCAGGCCTTCGAGCACCGAGACGGTGTGCGAGGGAATGCCGTTATAGTTGCCCAGCAAGACCTTCACCTGATCGGCCAGCGGACCGACGACGGCGATTTTGATGCCCGTGGCTTTTAGCGGCAACGTTCCGTCGTTTTTCAGCAGCACCATCGACTCGTTGGCGATTTTGCGAGCCAGGGCGCGATGCGCTGCGCTGTCCAACAGTTTCTCGTCGAGGTTGTTGTACGGCACCATCGCCGGAGGGTCGAACATTCCCAGCTTGATGCGCGCCGTGAAGAGGCGCGTGAGTGCCGTGTCGATTTCGCTCTCCTTGAGAAAGCCCTGCTGGACGGCGTCGAGATAGGGCTTGTAGTCGTGGTCGTCGCTCACCTTGGTGGTAAAGTCCACGCACTCGTTGTCCATGCCGCGTTCGAGGCTGATGGCCGAGGCTTCGGCCTGGGTAGGCTTGAATTTGTGGCCGGTGAAGATGTCGAGCACCGCGCCGCAATCGGAAACCACGTAGCCCTTGAATCCCCACTTGCCGCGAAGCTGATCTTGAAGGAGGAATTCGTTGGCGCAGGCGGGCTGGCCGTTGATGCTGTTGTAGGCGCACATTACGGAGCCGGCATGGGCCTCGGTAACCGTGGCGCGGAAGGCGGGCAGATAAGTGTCCAGCTCGTCGTGCTTGCTGACCGTCACGTCGGCGGCGTGGCGCGTCGACTCCGGACCGCTGTGGACGGCAAAATGCTTGGGCGTGGAAATCACGCGGTAGTAGCGCGGGTCGTCGCCCTGCATGCCGGTGACAAAGGCCACGCCCATGCGCGCAGTGAGGAAGGGGTCTTCGCCGTAAGTCTCCTGACCGCGTCCCCAGCGCGGGTCGCGGAAGATATTGATGTTGGGCGCCCAGAAGTCGAGGCCCTCGAAGATGTCGCTATGGCCGGCGCGCAATGCCTGCGCGTGCTTGATGCGCCCCTCGATGCCGATGACCTCGGCCATCTGGTGAATGGCGGGCGCGTCGAAGGTGGCTCCCAGGCCAATGGGTTCGGGGAATTCGGTGGTGCCGTCGCGCATTACGCCGTGCAGCGACTCGCTCCACCAGTCGTAGGCCGGCACATTAAGCCGCGGAATGGCTCGCGCCTGATTCACAAGTTGTGTGGCCTTCTCTGGGAGCGTCATGCGATGGACCAGGTCTGCGGCTCGCTGCTCGGCGGGCAGGCTGGGGTCAAGATACGCGGGTTTGGCGTTCTGCGCTCCGGCCAGACACGCCGCCGCGCCGCACACCAACATTGCCGCTATTCTTCGAAATTCAGGGATCTTCATCGCAAACCTCTTTTCAGTGATCAGTGAACCGTTTTCAGTAGTCAGTATAGGCGCATCGGTCCGGCCCCGGAGTTTAGAAAAGCGATTTTGGGCTGATTATTTATGGGGCGCGACAGCTTCATGCCGATTGCGTGTAACCTTTTGTGTGCCGGAGCCGTAAGGTTAAGTAGAAGGGGGAAGGGCGGATGCAGAACGAGGCAAGCGGCGTCCTGAACCTTTTTCGACAAGTGGACGCGGACACACACGCCCGCCAACAAATTCGCAAACTAGGAGGAAGCTATGAATACTCATCCCTATCTTCGCGCCTATTTGGCGGGGGTCTTTGTGCCCACGCTGGTTCTACCTCTGCTGCTAACCCTGTTTATTGTGCTACGGATCGTGCTACAAGTGCCGTTTCCCATCGAGCAGGCGATGATCTTTCCCATGGCCGTGGTGCCGTCGCTGTTTGGGTTGTGGAATATGCTCTGGCTCAAGTCACACGCCTGCGCGCATGAGCCCAGGTGCCCGCATCTGCCCATTGGAGTGCATGGCGCGGTGTTGCCTCTGGTTCTGATGCCTCTGGGAGCAACCACAGCCTATTGTCTGGGAGTGCTGGTGCTGGGCTCCCATGGCGCTACATGGTTTCATGCTTTCGAAGTGCCCTACGTCCTCATCGCGCCGTGTTTTCTGGCTGCGCTGGCTGGCTACTACCTGGTGTGGAAGTACATTGTGGGCTTTTTGAATCGCATGCTGGGGATTGCGTGAAAACAGCTAGAAGCTGTTTCATAACCTGGTTTTGAAAGGGCACGGCTTTAGCCGTGCCGCTGACGGAGCAGAAAAATCGCGGGCTTTAGCCCCTGAGGGAAAGCTCAAAGACGGACAATATTCGGTTATGAAACAGCTTCTAGTTGTTCTTCAATGAACTTCTGACTCACCACACTAGAAGCTAATAGATTTCAGCCTACGCGCCGGGGTTGAAGAAGTCTTCCAGTCCAGTTCGCTTGGCGTGGGCAGCCATGGAGGCTTGAATTTCCAACGCCAGTGCAAGCGCCTCGCGGCCTTGTCGCGCTGTGACCTGCGACTCGCGGCGCGTTCGCACGGACTCAAGAAAAGAAAGAATCTCCAGCCGCAGCGGCTCGCCGGGCGTGACCGGGGGTTTGGAGAAACTCAAGCCTGCTTTCGATTCCGCGGGGCTGGTTAATTGCGCGATCAGGGCTGGGTCGATCTTGGCCATGGCGGCAAACTGGGCAATCAAGGCCGGGTCAATCTTGGCGAGGTCGATCTTGCCCGATGCAATTGCCTCGGCGATGCCCGCCGGGAGCAGGCTGGCGACCTGCGGCGGAAGCGACGCGATCAATTCAGCCGGCGTAGCTTTCTCCTCGTTCACCTTGATCACCAGCAGATCCTGGCGGGCGTAGT
>PMGP01000468.1 GCA_003156235.1 Acidobacteriaceae bacterium | reverse complement strand
CGAGGCACCTGGGGCACCCATCTTCAGTGGTTGTGCTCACTTCTCCCGGCACCTTGGCCACCCGGCCGGAACTGGGTCGCCCGCCGCGACCCGTGTTTTCCACGCGCAGAAAAAATTAACTAAGACTATCCTTTAATAAGTGGAGAAATTACCGTGCGGCCATTTGTTGTAGAGTGTGGCCACGGGCGGCGGATTCAAGCCACACAACAATCGCCCTGTCTGCCGGACAGGGCGCTTGTTGAACTCAAAAGAAAGCAGGGCGTATACAATGAACTGGTCTCAACTATCTATCGGTGCAATGGCTGGAGCTGTTGGCACCTGGCTTTCTGGAATTCTTAAAGTTGGATTCGAACATTGGCTCGACCAGCGCAAGGCATTAGCAGCGGAAGAGCGCATAATACGAACAGAGAAACGGGAGGAAGAAAAGAAGGCCGCTGAAAAGCTAGAACGGGATGATGCCACGCTCCTCATGCTCAAAACCGACGTGAGGGGCTTCACGGACGTAACAGACGCGGCTGATGCTATCCCCCCTATACGTACTTTCTTCGGAAAGAGTCCAGAATACTTGAAGATTCCAAGCAATAGAGTTTTTCTCGAAAAATATCCGCAGGATTTCAGAGACAAATTATGCTACGACTCGGATAATTTCAAAGCTTCCTTGGATCAACTCATACAAGACCTTGAACTGCTGCAACTTCGGCTTCCCCATGAAGTTCGCAAGTAGTCATCACGATTCCCCCCTTTTTCCTCCCTACGCTTCGATTCACTTTCGAAGCAAATCAAAACCAGCTTCTTTTCTGGGTATGGTTCCCGACCCGTCGCCAAGTAAAGCCACTACAGGCTCAACCAGAAATCATTGACCAGGACCGCGCACACATAATGCGTGATTGTTATTGCTGTTGTTGAAGGGGAAAGAAAAACGTTTCCCAGTAAGAAAGAGAAAGATCCATGCCTCCCCGGATTCATTTCCCGGTGAACTGCTCCACTCCCACCCATCCAATTGTATGTTACCTTTCACATGAGTATTTGGATCATAAATTCCCTGCAATTCATCAATCGTAGCCAATCGCCAATTGGATTGGCCGACCAGTTGCAGTTTTCGACAATAATTCGTCGCCTGCTGCCAAGTCACATCGCTGCCATTATCCTTCTTCGTCCACATCATCCTTGTTGCTGGGTCAGTCC
This sequence comes from Acidobacteriaceae bacterium, assembly GCA_003156235.1. Taxonomy (GTDB): domain Bacteria; phylum Acidobacteriota; class Terriglobia; order Terriglobales; family Acidobacteriaceae; genus Telmatobacter. The sequence goes on along the minus strand of PMGP01000468.1, from coordinate 5,042 downwards.
AGGTCAGAGCCTCAGATTCGGCACCTCCTCCACGGATGGTCGCTGGGACGACTGACGCGGGCTTCACTGCTGAACTGCCGCTTTGATTCGCAGAACCGCGCACACACAGCGCGCGGTCGTCGCGCAGGTCGTCGAGAAAGAAGGGATGCTGCCCAAAAATGCTGAAGCCGAAGGCCCACGCCCCCCGCGAAGCATTTACATTGTACTGCGTGCTGCTCCATTCCCACCCGGATAGTTGTAGGTTGCCCTTCACGTGATCATGGCCGTTAACATTGGCGTTTGGGTCATAGATACCTTGCAACTCATCGATCGTCGCTAACCGCCATCCGGAATGACCGGCCAGTTGCAAGTTCCGGCAGTAATCCGTCGCCTGCTGCCAGGTGACGTCGCCGCCGTTGTCCTTCTTCGTCCACGTTAGCCCGGTGACCGGGTCGGTCCAGGTCAGTTTTGCGGCCTCCTCGACCGAAGCAGGCTTCGGCTCATTTGCATCCCACTTCTTCAAGGTATCGCATGAAAGTTTGCCGCCCAATGAGCATGACTTGCGATAAAACTGCCTTGCTTTCCCAATGTCCTTGACGACTCCGTAGCTTCCGGACTCATATAAGTATCCAAGCCCATCGCATTTAAGCCTGTCCCCTTCATCGCAGGCTTTGGAGCCTATGGCGATGTCCTTGTCGATATCGGCAATACTTGGTTGTGTCTGGACCACGGGAGGTGTTTGTGTTACAGAGTTCATTTTCTGCTGTGATCGATGCAAGCCGAACAAAATAGTAAGCACGGCCAGAATGAATCCGCCAACCAACAATCCATTCCAGATACCCCATCGATAGATTATTTTGGGACTTGTTCCGGCAACTTTCTGACCCAAACTGTCGGTCCTTCCCTCGATTTCGGTTTCTCCGTACTCATCGAGAGGAAGATACCGCACCGCGTCCAGCAGGCCGACCAGTTCGGCAACGTCTTTGGGGCGGTCTTCACGGTCTTTGGCGAGGAGGCGGAGGGTGAGCGCGTCGAGGCCTTGCCAGCTGGCCAGCTCGGGGCGCAGGGCGCTGGGCGGCTGGGGCGGGGTGGTTTGATGCTGGCGCGCCCAGCCTTCGTAGTTTTCGGCGTGGAAGGGCGTTTGGCCGGTGAGCATCTCGTAGAGGAGACCGCCGAGGGCATAAAGATCAGTACGCCCGTCGAGCGAGGCGGCGGGGGNNGAGAATGTTTTCCGGCTTGATGTCGCGGTGGACCATGCCTTTGGCGTGGGCCGCGCCGAGGCCTTCGGCGATTTGGCGGGCGATGGAGAGGGCGAGGGGGACGGGGAGACTTCCCTCCGGGGCTAAAGCCCTCGTCAATTCTGTGGGCTTTATGCGGGGGTTGAAACCCCCGCCTCCCTCCGTATTCCCGTATTTCGCAGGGGCTAAAGCCCGGGCTTCATTTTGCTGCGTTTGCGGCAGTCGGGGCTGAAGCCCCGACCTACCAGTCGTGCCCTGATACAAAGCAGCGGGTTCATCGGCAGAATGCAACCGCAGGTCCTTCGACTCCGCTCCCCCACCCCAGCGACGAAGACCTGTCGCTGGGGACCCCGGTACGCTCCGCTCAGGATGACAAGCTGTATTGAGATATTGAGAAGAATCGTGGAGGAAGGCTCTGAGGTCGGGGCCATCGACAAACTCCATGGAAAAGAAAAGGCTGTCATCCTCAGCGGCTTCCAGATCACCGCAATCCACCACGTTTCTGCTATGCACCTGGCGCAGCGTCCGCACCTCACGTAGAAAGCGGCTGGTAAGTGCGGCGTCGCGGCTTAGCTCGGGCGAGAGAAATTTGAGCGCGCGCGGCTCTCCCATATGGATGTGTTGGGCAAGATAGACAGTTCCCATACCGCCTTGGCCGAGCTTGCGGACAATCCGGTATGTCTTGTGAATCACCATGCCCGGCTTGAAATCGCGAATTTCGTTGAGCAGAAGACCGTGAGTGGGGCATGTGGTTTGGCTGTCGGGATAGCCGGTGTCGCATTGCGGACAGGTTTTCAATGGTTCGCCCTTCGATTTTGGGAAATATTGCGGCGGAACCATTGTTCCACTCGGAGACACGGAGTGCAAATAGGGGTGTATTCAGGAGCCTGAAGGCTCCTGCTCCCTCCGTGCTACATCCCACCCTTTTGCATTTTCTCCTCGAAAAGCCGCGAAAAGGATGGCACGGGGCTAATGTGAGGTGCCATTTCAGCCGAAAAACAGTACGACACTGCCGGTTGGGGCATCCGTCCGGCGGGGATGCACCCGTTTGTTTGGGTAGAGGAGGGCATTATCGGCGCGCGCATGCGATTGGGTGATTTGCTGATACGGGCGAATCTGGTGCGGGAGGAGAATGTGGCCGAGGCGCTTAGGCGTCAGGCCGGCAATGGGGGACGACTGGGCGATAACCTGGTGGCGATGGGAGCCATTGGCCAGCAGGCGCTGAACACTTTTTTGAAACGCATTCCGGTTGAGCCTGCCAATATTGCGGCCACCGGACTCGACGAGATCGACCTGCTGAGCCTGCTGATGAGGCTGATTTATACGGGCCGGCTGGAGAGCTGCCGTCAGTTTGTCGATGCCATCTGCCTGCCTTACCACATCGTAGCCGAGCTGGTGGTGATGGCCATTGACCGGAAGCTGCTGCATACGCTGGGAATGCGTTCCTGCGCCAGCGAAAGTCCGATCGATATGAGCTACACGCTTACCGAAGAGGGCAAGCGGTGGACGATTGATTCGCTGGAGCGATTGCGCTATGCGGGACCCGCGCCGGTAACGCTGGAGGAGTTCACCTATCAGGTGAGCGTGCAGAAGCTGACCAACGAATTGGTGACCATGGAACGCATCGGCGCGTCGCTGGGGGAGTTGACGTTTGATATGAGCATGGTGGAACAAATCGGGCCGGCGCTGAACTCGGGCCGGGCAATGCTGCTTTATGGGCCGCCGGGCAACGGCAAGACCTCGTTCGCTTTTGCTCTGGGCAGCGTATTCAGCGACGTGATCTATGTGCCTTACTCGATCATTGTAGAGGGGCAGATTATCCGCTTCCACGACCCCAGCATTCACGCCGCGGTGAGCCCGACGGAGTTGAGCGATGAAAGCGAAATGTCGTTTATCCGGGCGGAGGAATATGACGCGCGCTGGGTCCCATGCCGCAGGCCATTCGTGGCCACGGGCGGCGAACTGACGCTGGAGATGCTGGATCTGCGCTATGACGCGGAGGGCCACTTTTACGAGGCGCCGCTGCACCTGAAGGCGCTGGGGGGCTGTTTTGTGATTGACGACTTTGGCCGCCAACTTGTGAGCCCCACCAGCTTGCTGAACCGCTGGATCGTTCCGCTGGAGAATCGCGTCGATTACCTGAAACTGCATACCGGCAAGAGCTTCTGTATTCCGTTCGAGGAGCTGGTGATTTTTTCCACCAACATGGAGCCGGAAGATCTGATGGACCCCGCCTTTCTGCGCCGGCTGCCTTACAAGATCGAGGTAGGAGCGCCCAGCGAGGAAAATTACCGGCGGATTTTTCAGAAAGAATGCGCGCGGCAGGGAATGACGCTGCCCGACGATGCCTTCAATGCCATTGTGCAAAAGCTGCAGAAGGAAAAGGGAGTGGAACTGGCGGCATTTCAGCCGAAGTTCATTGTGGACCAGGTGGTGGCGTCGTGCCGGTTCATGGGGCAGGCGCCGCACTTTGAGCCGCGGTTCATCGAGTATGCGGTGAATAATTTAAGGGTGAAACGGAGCGCGGCGGTGAAGGTCTAGGTATCCCACACTAACCGCAACATTGCAAGAAGCAGGTCCTTCGACTCGCTGCGNNAACCGCAGGTCCTTCGACTCGCTGCGCTCGCTCAGGATGATAGCGGCGAGGGTGGGGGGCCCGGTTCTTGGGAGATCTGTTAATCCCAGGTCTCAGAATCGAGACCTGGGGCACCCAAGAATTGTTGATCAGAGGGCGGTTTCGCCGCGCTCGTCGTTGCGGATGCGAATGGCTTCGTCGATGCGGCTGATGAAGATTTTGCCGTCGCCGATGTGGCCGGTGCGGGCAGCGCCGAGGATGGCGCCGACGACCTTGTCTTTGCGGTCGTCGTTGACTACCAACTCGATCTTGATCTTGTGCAGCAGATCAATGGTGTATTCATTGCCGCGATAGAACTCAGTGTGTCCCTTCTGGCGGCCATGCCCGCGAGCCTCCAGGATGGTCATGCCTTCAATGCCTTCCTCGAGCAGGGCTTCTTTGACCGCATCCAACTTAGATGGCTGGATAATAGCTTCAATCTTGACCATGTGCAGATTCCTCGTCTGACAGCGTAACAGGCGGGAGGGCTTTTGTGAATCGCTCCCGGAAAATCTTTTAATTGAACCAATTCAACTGATCTGAATCGGAGGGGAGTAAATGCAGTTCCTTCGACTATGCTCAGGATGAAAAATCAAATTCTTAGAGCGTGTTTCATCAATGGCCGACCTGCTCGTTTGCAATCCCTCAGGGGTTAAAACCCCTTGTTTTTAAGGTCCTTTTCGGCACGACTGAAGTCGTGCCCTGACGCTTCTTGCGACTCCGTTGGCATTTTTTCGCAAGTTGTAAAGCCACCCCAACTACGAAAACCTATCGTCGGGGACTCCGATGCCAAAACGAACGCGAAAGGATGGGGCACCCGGCCTGCTTCGCNNCAGGATGACAAATCTGTGGTGCTCAGGATGACAAGCCTACAAGTTACGTGTTGAGGTCGTAGCCTTCCTCGTTGTGCTGGGAGAGGTCGAGACCCTGTGCTTCGTCGGCGGCGGAGACGCGCATGCCCATGGTCTTATCGACCAGGAAGAGCAGCACGAGAGTGCCGGCGATGGCCAACGCCCAGCCAATCCCCATGCCGATGGATTGGTTGACGACCTGATGCCAGTTGCCGTCGATTGCGCCAGTGGGGAGCGGGATTCCGGCGGCGTTTTTGCCGAAGACGGCGTTGATGGCGCCGGAGGCGAGCAGGCCGGTGAACAGAGCGCCCATGGTTCCACCAACGCCGTGAACGCCAAAGGCGTCGAGGGAGTCGTCGT
>PMGP01000373.1 GCA_003156235.1 Acidobacteriaceae bacterium | reverse complement strand
AGGATCAGGCCGGCGAGTACGCAGAGGAGCTGGCGGCGGAGATGCTGGCCACTACCCTGGACGTGGAATTCGATCCGGACAAAAGCTGGGACGAGAAGAAGGAGATTTACCGCATCTCCAACAAGATTGTCCGCACCAGCAACGTGACGCAATCAGCCGTGGGCGACAAGCGCGGAAAGTGGACCACGACGATTGCCGCCGCCGTTCTGATTCTGGAAGAGTAGGGTTTGCATTCGACGGAGCTTTGAGGCCAATCCCGCTGACGGGGTTGGCCTTGCAGTCGCATGAAAAATGAGAATCCATCCGGCATGAATTGCTCAGTTAAAAGGTACGCTCTAATACTTCCTTTGTTATTGATTCTTGCTTCTGCGCGCACGGGAAGTCAGGAATTGAAGAAAGGAGAGTCATTTCGTGTGTCGCGAAGCCATCTACTAAAAGACGGCTGGAAACCTGTTCCTTATCATAACAAGTATGAGCGTGTTGGGATTGAACGCGAATTGGAACAGGCTCGGATTGTTGAAATCGAAAGTTGCGCCGTGGATATACCCTTGTGCGCTTTCAATTACAAGAAAGCCGATCTCTGTCTTCATCTCATTACTTGGGGTGAAACGTTGGCCGATCTTAAGGTCTATCGTTGGTCTAATGAGTGCTCGGAAGATCGAAAATGATCTGATAATTGTTCGTCCGTAGGGAGACTATCGGTTCATGACGAATTCGCGCAAATACAACGTGGGGCTGGTGCAGATGCGCATGGGCGCGGAGCCGGAGGCCAACTTTTCCTCGGCCGTCGGCCACATTCGCGAGGCGGCGCGGCTGGGCGCCAACATTGTCTGCCTGCCGGAGCTTTTCCGCACGCAGTACTTCTGCCAGCGCGAGGACCTGCGCCTCTTCGATTTGGCCGAGCCGATTCCGGGGCCATCGACGGCGCGGCTGGCCGATGTTGCGCGCGAGTTGCGAGTCGCGATTATTGCTTCGCTCTTTGAGCGGCGCGCGCCGGGGCTTTATCACAACACCGCCGTTACCTTGAACGCCGACGGAGTCATCGCCGGCGTTTATCGCAAGATGCACATTCCAGACGACCCGCTCTACCACGAAAAGTATTACTTTGCGCCGGGCGACCTTGGTTTTCAGGCCGTGGACACTGCTTTTGGCCGCGTGGGCTCTCTGGTTTGCTGGGATCAGTGGTATCCGGAGGCTGCGCGGCTTACGGCTCTGCAGGGCGCTGAGGTTTTGTTCTACCCCACTGCCATCGGCTGGCATCCTGCCGAGAAGGCCGAGTTCGGAGCGGCGCAATACGACGCTTGGCAAACCATTCAGCGCGCCCACGCCATTGCCAACGGGGTTTATGTGGCCGCGGTCAATCGTGTTGGCCTCGAGTATGGCGACGTTGAGGGCAATCGCGTTGAAGGGAAGGGAATCGAATTCTGGGGCGGCAGCTTTTTGGCCGATCCCTTTGGGCGCGTGATTGCCAAAGCCTCGCATGACTCCGAGGAGATTTTGATCGGCGTGATTGATCCGGGGCTGATCGAAGAGACGCGCCGCAACTGGCCCTTCCTGCGCGACCGCCGCATCGACGCCTATGCGCCGATTGCCAATCGCTTTACTGATCCCGTGAACGCGTGGACGGCGGATGGAGATCAGATTTAGTTTTGTCATCCTGAGCGAAGCGCAGCGGAGTCGAAGGACCTGCGGTTGATTTTATTCTTTGCTTCTCAATGGGCTACTCGAATAGAGATTATCCATGATGAACGAAACACCAAATCAATTAGGCTTTCGCATGCCCGCCGAATGGGAGCCGCACGATGCCACCTGGCTTGCTTGGCCGCACAATCCCGACGACTGGCCGGGGAAGTTTCAAGCCATCCCCTGGCTCTATGCGGAGATTGTGCGGCTGCTCGCTGCGCGTGAGCGCGTGCATCTTCTGGTCGAGGGCGCGAAAGCCGAGCAGCATGTGCGCGGAATCCTGGAGCGGGCCGGAGTGAATCTTGATCGCGTGAGCTTTCATTGCTGGCCCACGGATCGCAGTTGGACTCGTGATTCTGGACCTATTTTCTTGCGCGATGCGGAAGGCCGAGTCGCCCTGACGAACTGGCGCTTCAACGCCTGGGCCAAGTACTCCGACTGGAAGCTCGACGATAAGCTGCCGGGCCGCGTGGCCGCTCTGCTTGGGTTGCCGGAGTGGCAGCCGACGATCAAGTTAGAAGATGGACGTGAGCACCGCATCGTTCTCGAAGGCGGCTCCATCGACGTGAACGGCGCAGGCATTTTGCTGACCACCGAGGAGTGCCAGCTCAGCGAAATCCAGCAGCGCAATCCCGGCGTGAGTCGCGAGCAACTGGAGCAAGGCTTTCACGATTTTCTCGGCATCGATCAAACCATCTGGTTGAATCGCGGCATTGTTGGCGACGACACGCACGGCCACATTGACGACATTGCGCGCTTCGTTGGACCCACGACGATTGTGACTGCTGTCGAGCCGAATATAAACGATCCGAACCACATGCCGCTGGCAGAAAATCTAAAACGGCTCAAGGCCGCGCGCACGTTGAGCGGCAAAGCATTCGAGTTAGTCGAGTTGCCGATGCCGCGACCGGTCGTCTTTCGTGGTCAGCGTCTTCCGGCCAGCTACGCCAACTTCTATATTGCCAATGACCTTGTTCTGGTTCCTACCTTTCACGACCCAAACGACCGCGTTGCGCTGAACACGCTGGCCGAGATTTTTCCGGACCGCAAAGTGATTGGCATTCATAGTATTGATCTCGTCTGGGGCCTGGGCACGCTGCATTGCATGACCCAGCAGCAGCCTGCCGCGCTAACATCAAAACCATGATCGACGATCGCGTAGCCATGCAAGCCGCGCTCAATGAAGCCCGCCTGGCCGGGGAGGCCGGTGAGGTTCCGATTGGCGCCGTCGTGGTCAGCGAGGGAGCTATTATGGCGCGCGGGCAAAATCGCGTGTTGCGCGACCTGGACCCCACGGCGCACGCGGAGATCGTCGCTCTGCGCGCGGCGGCAGCGGCCATCGGCAACTATCGGCTGATGGGCTGCACGCTTTACGTGACGCTGGAACCGTGCGCCATGTGCGCCGGGGCCATGATTCATGCCCGGATTGACCAGCTGGTTTATGCCGCCGCTGATCCCAAGGCGGGCGCGGCCGGGTCGGTGCTCGCGGTGCTCAACCATCCGCAGCTCAACCATCAGATGATCGTGGATCAGGGAATTCTGGCCGATGAGGCGGCGGAATTGCTGCGAAATTTCTTTCGTGAGCGGCGATAAGGGGTAAACTACCCGCATGAAGGTGCAAATGTATGCCACTTCCTGGTGCGGGGATTGCCGCGCGGCCCGGCGGTTTCTCGACGCCCACGGCATTGAGTACACCGAGATCGATATTGATCGCGATTCGGCAGCCTCGGCTGAGCTGGTGCGTCGCGTGGGCAAGCGGGCCGTTCCGCAACTGGTGATCGACGGCGAGTGGTTCCAGCCCTATAAGCCGGGTTACGGGTTGCTACTCGATGAGTTGCACCAGCGGCTGGGAATTCCTCGCGATTGAAGCCTATCTCCTTATATAATCAAGAGTTGGAGCAGGGCTGCGGAATGCGGCTCTGGCGAGGAGTCCGCCTTGATCGAACGCTATACACGCCCGGCTATGGGCCGCATCTGGAGCGATGAGAAAAAGTACCGCTGCTGGCTGGAAGTGGAGGCGGCGGCAAGCACCGTGCTGGCCGAGGACGGGGTGATTCCCAAGGATGCCGCCGAGGCCATTGCCACCAAGGCCGGCTGTTCCATTGTTCGCATTCAGGAGATCGAGACGGAGGTGAAGCACGACGTGATCGCCTTCACCACGGCGGTGGCTGAGAGGCTGAAAGCTCAAGGGCTGGAAGCCGAGTCCCGCTGGCTGCACTACGGACTGACCTCGAATGACATCGTGGACACAGCGCAGGCGCTGCAAGTGAAAGAGGCTTCGGTGCTGATCCGAGCGGACCTCGTGGAACTGCTGGCCGTGCTGCAGCGGCGGGCCGTGGAGTTCAAGCACACGCCGACGATTGGCCGCACGCATGGGATTCACGCCGAGCCGACGACCTTCGGCCTCAAGCTGCTGAACTGGTACGCCGAGATGGAGCGCAATCTTACCAGATTTGACGCGGCGGCCGAGGATATGCGCGTGGGCAAGCTCAGTGGCGCGGTGGGAACATTTGGCCACCTGAAGCCGGAGCACGAAGAGAAGATTTGCGCGCGGCTGGGATTGAAGCCCGCGCCGGTGGCTACGCAGGTCATCCAGCGCGACCGGCACGCGGCCTACATTTCAACATTGGCGATTATCGGCAGTACGCTGGATAAGATTGCCGTCGAGGTGCGCCACTTGCAACGCACCGAGGTGCGCGAGGCGCAGGAGTACTTCAGCGAAAAGCAAAAAGGCTCCTCGGCCATGCCGCACAAGAAGAACCCGATCACCAGCGAGCAAATCAGCGGACTGGCGCGTGTGCTGCGCGGTAATGCGCAGGCGGCCTTCGAGAATATTCCGCTGTGGCATGAGCGGGACATCTCGCACTCGTCCGTCGAGCGCATCATCTTCCCCGACTCGACGATTCTGGTGGACTATTTGCTGGCCAAGACGGAAAACCTGATTGGCCGGCTGCTGGTCTATCCCGAGCGCATGAAGAAGAACCTTGAGTTGACCGGCGGATTGATCTTCAGCGGCCAGTTGCTGCTCGATTTGGCCGAGGCGGGAATGTTGCGCGAGGAGGCTTATCAGCTGGTGCAAGCCCACGCCATGCGCGCGTGGAAGGAAGATTTGGTCTTTCGCGACGAGGTGGCGCGGGATGCGGCGATTACCGCGCTGCTTAGTCCGGAGAAGCTGGCGAAAACCTTCGACTACACGCGACAGTTGAGCAATGTGGATGCGATTTTCCGGCGGGTGCTCGGGGAGTAGTGCGGAATTGAGTTCGTGGTTTCCCAGGTCTCAAAAACGAGACCTGGGGCACCCGGCACCCGGCGCGTTGGAATCGACCAGTGCGAATCGTCGACCGCAACCGCGCGCCGACCGGCAAACCGCGCCGTAGGCGCAATGGTTGTTAGCCCCGCGTTTCAACGTGGGGTATGAATGGGTTGTAGAATGAGAGTCCCGTAGGGACGGTGTACCGTGGCGCATACGTACGCGAGCAATTTCATTCATTGTGTCTTCAGCACCAAAGAGCGCCGCTCGCTCATCCCCGCCGCCCGTACCATCGAGCTCTATGCTTACTTGGGCGGCATTGCGCGCGGCGAGGGCTTTTCGCTGATCGCAGCGGGCGGGACGGCCAATCATGTTCATCTGTTATTTGACTTACCGGCGCATTGTTCACTTGCTCATGCGGTTCAGAAGCTCAAAGGGAGCTCTTCCCGGTGGATGGGAGATGGCTTTTCCTGGCAGGAAGGATACGGAGCATTCAGCGTTAGTCCATCGCAGATCGTGGTTGTGAAGGAATACATTCAAAACCAGGAAGCGCATCACCGCAAACGTGATTATGAGCAGGAATTTGTGACGCTTCTACGCAATTGTGGAATCGTTTATGATGAGCGTTACGTGTTTGGGTGAGCGGTATTTGCGCCGTCCCTACGGGACTCCGGCCTATGTGGTGTGGCCAGCAACCCCACGCTGAAGCGCGGGGCTAATAACCATTGCGCCTACGGCGCGATCGCTCCTGCAGCTCACAAAGTTACGCGGAAGACTCGAGGGCGGAGAACCCGGAATTCCGAGTGAGGTAAAGTCAAATGGAGAAGTTTGACCAGTTCCATGATGGATTCATAGATGGACTATTAGTACAGGGCACTAGCGTGCGTGTCTTTCTTAGCACGGAGGACAGGCAAGAGTTTGTGTTAGAAGTGGGCGGTGTATTGTCTCTGAAAGTTGACGGATTCAGACAAGGTAACATCATCTTCGATGTCCTCATCCGGAAAGGCGACGACATTACGATTCATGACATTGTGAATCTTCTTGGGTTCAAAGACGAGGCAAAAGCGCTCAGAAAGCTTGAAGAGGCGCGCCGTATGAATCTTATCGTCCTAGAAATCAATCCGTCATACGGAGCCAGTTGCATCATCTTAGGTGAATCCGTTGAACTTCTATCTCGTCTTAAATTGTCCGCGTCGTAGGCGCAGAGGTTATTAGCCCCGCGCTTCAGCGTGGGGTGAGGGAACGCAACAAATGAAGGGGAGTCCCATAGGGACGGTGTTCATCCATGAATTTCACTCTCGCAATCACCGGCGCATCTGGCGCGGTCTTTGGCCGCGAGATGCTGCGCGTGCTGGAGGCCGACGAGCGCGTTGCCCGCGTCCACTTTGTCGCTTCGGAGAACTCGCTGCGCGTGCTCGCTGAGGAACTGGGCGTGAGCGGCCGCAACGATCTGCTGGAAAAGCTGCTCGGCGCGGCGCCCGTGAAGACCGTGCAGCACTCCGACACCGACATCGGCGCGGCTATTGCCAGCGGCAGCCATCCCTCCAACGGAATGATTATTCTTCCCTGCTCGATGGGGACGCTGGCGGCCATCGCTCATGGCCTGGCCAACTCGCTGATTGCCCGCGCCGCCGACGTGACGCTCAAGGAGCGCCGGCCGTTGCTGCTATGCGTGCGCGAGACGCCCTTCAATCGCATTCATCTAAGAAATATGACGCTGGCTGCCGAGGCCGGCGCGGTCATCTTTCCGTGCATTCCGGCCTTCTATAACCACCCTACCGACTCGACCGAGATGGCGCGCCAGTTTGTCTATCGGGTGCTGGCTCACATTGGCTTGCCGCAGACGGGAGCGTATGTGTGGAAGGCGGAAAGTACAGGGAATAGGGAATAGGGAATAGGGAACAGGCCGATCCTTGATGCTTCCTACGATGTCGATTCACGCCGCCTGGTTTGGAGATTAAATCTGCGAGTTACCCCCCGCCCTTCGGCTACGCTCAGGGCAGGCCTTCGCGGGGATAGCAGGTTGGCAAGCTGGCGAATTCATTTGACAATTCCCCTACCTTCCGTGAATACTTTCAATAATGCTGAACTCAAGCAATCACGGAATCGCGGTCATGGCCCTGTGCATGTGTATGTGTATGGGCAGCGGACCCGTCCGTGCGGCTCTTGAGCGGCAAATGCGATAAGCGCAACCGATCTTGAAACCAGGCGGCCCGGGTCCGAAGAGGATTCGGGCGGTTTTGTTTTTGGCGCGGCCCGCAACCTCTCCGGTTCGCATCCATAAGCCAAACCCAACAAAAACCCGAAGGAGACCATAATGTCCGAAGTGAAGCAGCAGTTTGCCACCCTTGCCGTTCATGCCGGTCAAGTGCCTGACCCAACGACCGGCTCGCGCGCCGTTCCCATTTACCAAACCACTTCTTACGTCTTCCAGGACGCGGACCACGCCGGTCGGCTGTTTGCGCTCAAGGAGTTTGGCAACATTTACACCCGCATCATGAACCCCACGACCGATGTGCTGGAGAAGCGCGTGGCGGCGCTGGAGGGTGGAGTGGCGGCTTTGGCCGTGGCCTCCGGGCAGGCGGCGGAGACGCTGGTGGCCACCACTCTGGCCTCGGCCGGGGAAGAGATTATTTCCACGACCTCGCTCTACGGCGGGACATACAATCTTTTTCACTACACGCTGCCCAAGCTGGGCATTACGGTCAAGTTCGTGGACGCGGACGACTTTGACGGCCTGCGCAAGCTGATTAACGCGAAGACCCGCGCCATTTATACCGAGACGCTGGGCAACCCCAAGCTGGATATTGCCGACATCGAGAAGCTGGCCGCCATCGCCCATGAGCACAAGCTGCCGCTGGTGATTGACAACACCTCGGCCTCGGCGGCGCTGGTGCGGCCCATCGA
>PMGP01000009.1:9089-9292 GCA_003156235.1 Acidobacteriaceae bacterium | reverse complement strand
GGTGAAGGAGCGGGTGTTGCCGTTGCTGAATGCGGCATAGCCGGGAGGCATCTGTGTGAGTTTAAACGGTGTGCGCAGGGCCGCGTTCACGGCAGCGGGTGGTCGCGGTAATCAGGAAATGGAGCATACGATGGAATGTTCATTGCGGGAGTCCGTGCATCTGATTTCCGATCCCGGGAATCTGGATGCCAGCGTGGAAGAGG
>PMGP01000009.1:0-9075 GCA_003156235.1 Acidobacteriaceae bacterium | reverse complement strand
CCGCGCACATGACGGGCATGGAATTCACCGAGGTTGACGATACCGTCAAGGACGGGATCGGAGAGATCTGCAATATGCTGGCCGGCACGTGGAAGGGCAAGGTGCCGGAACTGGCGGCCAACTGCGGGCTATCGGTTCCGGCCGTGATTACCGGGCAGAATTACAAACTCCATGTACAGTCTCCCGAGTTCAAGCTCCACCACACGTATCATTTCGACGACGCCAGCTTCGAAGTCACCATCATCTGCGATGGACTGCAATAAAACAGGGAATAGGGAATAGGGAACAAGGGGCAGCTAACAGCTAGAGGCTGGCGCTGCCCGGTTTTCTTTTCTCTGACCTATGATCTCTGATCCGTATTCACTACTTTCTATTCCCTATTCCCTATTCCCTGTTTTATCCAATTATGATGTTTCTCTAATCACTTCTAAGTCTCTTCCGGTCCTCCACCTGCATATCCTTTTGTTGCACAGGAGGGGCGCGATGGATAGCGGATACTATGCGGCGATGACCGGGTTGGTGGCGCGCACTCAGGCTCTGGACATCGCGGCCACCAATCTGTCCAATGCGTCGACCCCTGGTTACCGGGCCGAGCAGGAGTATTTTCGCTCAGTGCTGCTGGGGCCCGACGCCCAGGACTCGCAGTTGGGGCAGACGGTGAACAACTTCGGCCTGCTGGGCGGAGATCGGCTCAACCTGGGCCAGGGCGCGATTCAACAGACAGGCAATCCGCTGGATCTGGCCGTTGAAGGCGAGGGCTTTTTCATGGTGCAGAGCCCCAACGGGCCGCGCTACACGCGCGACGGCGGCTTTCATCGCACCCCGGCCGGACAACTGGTGACGGAAGCCGGCGATGCGGTGCTGTCCTCTACCGGCCAAAAAATTCCCATTCCGCCCGGCCAGGTGACGGTGGGCGCGGATGGCACCGTTTCGGTGGCTGGCGGCGTGGTGGCCACGGTGGGCGTCTACACCTTTCCGAAGGGCACGCAGTTGACTCCCGAGGGCGTTAACCGCTATGTAGCGCCGGAGGGCGTTGCGCCGGTGCTATCAAAGAATGCCGCGATTCACCAGGGGGCCATTGAGGGCGCCAACCAGGGCGTGATTCCCGGGACGATGAACCTGATGTTGATCCAGCGCGAGGCGGAGATGATGCAGAAGGTGCTGACCGTCTTCCATACCGAGTTCAACAAGATTGCCACCGAGGACCTGCCGAAGGTTTAACGGCAGGGAACAGGGAACAGGGAACAGGGAATAGAATCCCTGATTCTTGATGAGGAGCCAAGATGATTCGAGCTTTGTATACCGCAGCCAGCGGCATGAGCGCGCAGCAGTTGAACCTGGACACGATCGCCAACAACCTGGCCAACTCGTCGACCACAGGATTCCGCCAGTTGCGATTGGAGTTTCAGGACATGGTTTATCAGAATCTGGTTACGCCGGGAGCGGCGCAAAGCCAGACCACGGTATCGGCGGGCTTGCAGGTGGGTTTGGGAACCAAATCGGCGGCCACCGAGGTGATCAATACCCAGGGACCGCTGAACCAGACCAACAATCAATATGATCTGGCCATCCAGGGCTCGGGATTCTTCCAGGTGCAGCGGCCGGACGGAACCATCGAGTACACCCGCGCCGGCCAGTTTCAACTGAACAGCCAGGGCACCATCGTGACCACGGACGGCGACCCGATCATTCCCACCATTACCATTCCCCCCAATGCGACGGCCGTGACCATCACCCAGTATGGTGTGGTGGACGCCACCTTGCCGGGTCAGCAGAACCCCTCGCAACTGGGGCAGATTCAACTGGCCACTTTTCCCAATCCCGGGGGCCTGGAAAGCATGGGCTCGAATCTCTTGCAGGCCACGCTCAGCTCCGGGGATGCGGTGCTGGGCAATCCGGGCGGAACCGAGGGGCTGGGAACCCTTCAGCAGGGCTATTTGGAGAATTCTAATGTGGATGTAGTGACCATGTTTGTGCAGATGGTGCTGGCGCAGCGGGCCTATGAGGCGAACTCCAAGGTCATCAAAGCCGCTGACGATATGTACTCCCAAGTCAATAACATGACGCACTAGAGAACAGGGAACAGAGAACAGGGAACAGGGAACAGGGAATAGGGAATAGGAAAAAGCTGATGTGGGTGAGACGGACAGGATCGGGGCTGGCGATGACGCTGGGCATTGGAGTGCTGACTCTTATGGCAGCGCCATTGGCCTGTGCGCAGTCGCCGGCCGGTTCCCGCGCACAAGTCATGCTCTCGTCGGGAGGGTTGGCTTCGGTAGAAACTATGGGGCTAGGGGAAGTCGTTCGCGAGATCGACGACCCGCACACCGGGGACCGTTGGCTGCTGCGGCGCAATGACCAGGTTCCGGGCGGGCCGGGGCGGCTGGTGCTGGTTGCGGCTCATCAGAGCGCGACTGGCGGCGCAATCCCGCGGGCGGCGGGTCTGAACAGAGATGTGCAGATTCCTCCTGTGATTCGCGCCGGAGACCGGCTGATCTTGGAGGAGCACACGGCGCATGTCGATGCGGTTCTGGAAGCTCGCGCGATGAACCCGGCCGCGCCAGGAGCTTCGCTCGATGTGCGATTAACAATTGGGGGCAATGTGGTGCGGGCGATTGCCCTGGGACCTGGCCGCGCTGCCTTGCAGACGGAGACGGGGGCACGGCCATGAGATTGAGAATGCTGTGGAGTGGAGTCTTGCTGGCGGCGGTGGCGCTGATAGCGGTTCAACCGGCTGCTGCGATCAGCCTCATGAAGAAGTCGACGCCGGGGATTGCGGGCAAGGAAACCCCGCCTGAGACGGCGCTCAAAAACTATATCGAGCGGGTGCGAGCGCAGCAGGCGGCCGAAGTGTTGACGCCAGGATCGATCTGGAGTCCGTCGGGCCGGCTGGTGCGTCTGGGCACTGACGCCAAAGCGGCCCGGCTGCACGATGTGGTCTCGATTGTGGTCAGCGAGAGCCTGGCAGCCTCGACCGACGGCGGGGTGAAGAACTCCCGCGCCTCGAACGCCAGCTCCGGCCTGACAGGACTGTTTGGCAAGCTCAAGACCTCGAACGCCCTGCAAAACCTGCTGGGCATGACCGCTGCTTCGGCTCTCACGGCGCAGGGCCAGAGCACGACCAACTCCAGCCTGACGACAACCTTCGGGGCCGAGGTGGTGGACGTGCTGCCCAACGGGATGCTGGTGGTGCAGGCTACGCGCCAGTTGACCTTCTCGCAGCAGACGCAACTGATCAAGCTGCGCGGCCTGGTGCGCCCGGAAGATGTGAGCGCGCAGAACCAGGTGCAATCGACGGCCATGACCGATCTTGAGTTGGAAGTGACCGGTAAGGGCATCGTGAACGACTCCACATACCGGCAGAACGTGTTAGTGCGCTTCCTGCAGAAGCTGCTGGTGTTTTAAAGGCTAGGGAATAGGGAATAGGGAATAGAAATGCGCGTTGCGAGCAGGAGAACGGCGGAGTACGAGGGGGGCGCAAGCTTCTCGTGGTGGGTTGCGCTGGCCGTGGCGCTGCTGTTTGCTTCGATGCTGTTCGGGGTACAGGCCCATTCCGAGGCAGCGGGGCACCTGGCGCGGATCAAGGACATCGCGACCATCGAAGGGATACGAGACAATCAACTGGTGGGCTACGGGCTGGTGGTGGGACTGCGTGGCACCGGCGACAGCTCGCAGACAGTATTTCCGGCGCAGACGCTGATCTCCGTGCTGGAGCGGATGGGCATCACGGTTCCCCAGACCGGAGCTAACAGCGCCAGCAATATGCAGGTAAAGAATATGGCGGCGGTCTTTGTGGTGGCCACGCTGCCGCCGTTCAGCCGCCCCGGCTACAAGGTGGATATTACCGTCTCCTCGGCCGGGGATGCGAGGTCGCTGGAGGGGGGCATTCTTCTGATGACGCCGCTCTACGGTCCGGACGGGCAGATCTACGCTCAAGCTCAGGGGTCGCTGGTGCTGGGCGGGTACATGGCCACGGGCGGAGGCAATACCAAATTGTTAAACCATCCGACCACGGGGCGGGTTCCCGGCGGTGCGCTGGTGGAGCGGGCGGTGCCTTTTGAGCTGAAGCAGATGCGTGTGATCAGCGTAGTGCTGAACGATGCCGACTTCCATACCGCCGAGCGAATGGGGGCATCGATTGACAAGACGCTGGGCGCCAAGCGGTCGCGCGTGATCGATAGCCGCCGGGTGGAGGTAACGCCCATGCCGGATGAGGAGATGGCATCGCTGCTGGACAAGGTGGAGGGCGTCGAGGTGGACGTTTTTCCGCGGGCGCGGGTAGTGGTCAACGAGCGCACCGGGACGGTGGTGATAGGGGGCACGGTGCGCTTGCAGCCGGTTTCGATTCTGCATGGCGGGTTGAGTGTCAACGTGATCTCGGTGAACGAGGTATCGCAGCCCAATCCGGGTTCCACGGGGACGACGCAGGTGGTTCAGCAGACGACGGTGCAGGCCACCGACAAGCCGGTCAATCGCATTGATCTGAAAGAAGGGGCGACGGTGGAGGATTTGGTCCAAGAATTGCAACGGACAGGGGCGGGTGCGCGGGATGTAATCTCGATTCTGCAGGCCATGAAGGAGGCCGGCGCACTGGAGGCCGACCTGGAGGTACTCTGATGAGTTCAATTACAGCGATGCCGGCGGGTTCGGGGGCTACGGGGGAGACCTTGTCATCCGTGACGCCGCAGCCCCGGCTGGTGAAGGCGGCGCACGAGTTTGAGGCGCAGATGATGCAGGAGATGCTGAAGCCTCTCACCAGCGGGAACGACCTGGACGGGGAAGAGAACGAGACGGCCTCGGGGTCAGGCGGGGCGCTGGGGGCGTTTGCATCCGAGGCGTTGGGACGGGGACTGAGCGAGCATGGAGGGTTTGGAATTGCTACCCACATTTTGCAGCAGCTTACGCCGAAAGGTAACACATCAGTAACCGCTCAAGTAACCGGGGAATTGCACGGCAATACCGTCATGAAAACCTACAAATGACTATTGTGATTAGTAGGGATGCCGATGAAATCGGCAAGGAGTCATGAATTTATGGATATTCGCAGCAGTCTTGAAGGATTGAAGTCGCTATTTGGAACGCCCGAAGCCGCACCGGCCACAACGACCCAGCCGAAGAGCGGCTCGACGGTGGGCGGAAGCGCGCTGAGCAGCGACCAGGCAACATTCAGCAGCGCGGGTAGCGAGGTTTCTCAGACGGCCGGCGGCACGGAAGTTCGCATGGACAAAGTTGCCAGCATTCAGGCGGCGCTGGCGGCTGGAACCTACAACGTCCCGGCATCGGCTGTGGCTTCGAAGGTTGTGGATTCGATGCTGGGCAGTTAAGGGCAGTCTGGATTTGAATTAAGCCGGAGCGGGGATGCGTGGCGCCAGGGATGGCGCTTCGTGAAAACGGCCGGTTTGTGCTTTCCCACCCTTTCGCCAGACCGGGGTCCCCAGCACATGAACTATGTGTGCTGGGGTGGAGATAAAAGGCGAAAGGATGGGGCACGGAGCATGATGGCGCATCCCGTGTGAATCGAGGATAGCCATGGGCGAAAGGAGCGATTGCTTGCCGGAGATGGGAGAGTGCCGAGGGCGTTTGAAGATGAAGGAGCTGGTAGTAGAGGCTTCGCAGGCGTTGGCGCGGTTGGATGCGGACCGGCTGGAGGAGTTGGCGCTCTGTTGTCAGGCCCTGAACCGCGATTTGGCGCAGAACGGGCTGGCGCAGCAGGATGGGGATGCTCGCGCGGCGCTGGCTCTGGAGTGCAAAGAGGCCAAGGGAGATATGGCGGTATTTGCCAGGGTGCTGGAGGCGACGCGAGCCAACCTGAATGTGATGAGCCGGCTGCGTGAGTTGCACGACGGGCGGTTGGAATACCGCCAAGGGCCCATGGAATATGGTGGTCCGCAAGCGCTCGGATGTCAGCGAACGGAGAGCGGCCTTGGGAACAATTAACTCCGCATTGAGCATCGTATCGCAGGCCCTGGATGCCGATCAGCAAGCACTGAATGTAGTGGCCAACAATGTGGCCAATGTCAACACCCCCGGCTACACAGTGGAGACCCCTAACTGGCAGGAGAATCAGCCGCTCAACATCGATGGAGTCACCATCGGCCAGGGGGTGACGGAGACGGGCGCCACATCCGAGCGGGATCGCGTACTGGAGTCGCGTCTGGACCAGCAGCAGCAGCTGGCTTCGTCCTCCGGCTCGCGTCTGACGGCGCTCAATACGCTTCAGGCGCTCTTTACGCCGGCCTCGTCGTCCACTTCAACCGCCGGAAACATTGGCAGCGACATCACCAACTTCTTCGACACATTTTCGAAGCTGGAAGCCAATCCCACGAGTAATTCAGATCGCCAGGCAGTGCTTTCCGCAGCGAAAACGCTGTCCGGCGACATCTCCAATGCCGCGGCCAGCCTAGACTCACAGAGGTCGGCACTGAACCAGGAGTCGGCTGGGGTAACCAGCCAGGTGAATTCGCTGACCTCTGCCATCGCGCAGGTCAACCAGCAGATCATGACCACCTCGCCCAACGCCGACGCGGGCACGCTCGAAGACCAGCGCCAGGAGGATATCAGCCAGCTTTCGCAGTTGATCGGGATCAACCAGATTACGACTGAGAACAACGGCCTGGCGATTACCACCACCTCGGGCCAGTTACTGGTCTCGGAGGGGACGAGCTACCAGTTGACCACAGGCATGGTGAATGGGGTCACCGATTTTTTTGTTAACAATACGGATATTACCGCGCAGCTTGCCTCGGGCGGCGGCTCGCTGGGCGGTTATCTGACGGCGCGGGATACGGACATTCCCAGCTCGCTCAGCTCGCTCGATCAACTGGCCTACAGCATCTCGACTTCGGTAAACAAGCAGAACAACGCGGGGACGGACTACGACGGGGTGGAAGGCAACGTGGCCAATTCGGCCAATGTGGCGCTCAACATCTTCAGTGAGCCCACCACGGTGGCAGGCAGCGCGGCCAGCATGAGCGTGGTGATGACCGATCCGAACCAGATTGCCGCCGCCGGCGCGGGGGATGGAACGGGCGACGACACCAATGCGATCGCTCTAGCGGCTCTGAACAGCAGCACATCGACGATTGTGGACGGCCAGACGCCGATCAACTACTACTCAAACTTTGTCACCACGCTGGGTTCCACGGTCTCCAGCGTGCAAACGGAGAATACGGCTCAGAAGGCCTCGGTGACCCAGTTGCAGACGCAGAATGATGCGCTCAGCGGCGTGAATCTGAATGACGAGGCCTCGACCATGACCACGTTCGAGCGCAGTTATCAGGCGGCCTCGCAGGTGTTCGCGATGTTAAACACGATTATGGCTTCGGCGTTGAACCTTGGGGATCAAACGACGGTGTCTTAAAGACAGGGAACAGGGAACAGGGACTTGGGACTAGGGAACAGGGAATAGGGTTAGTTGCAAGGGAATAGGCGATTGGTTTTCTGAAACCGGGTTTTCTAATCCCTAATCCCTAGTCCCTGTATTGGAGGAATGCGATGCGTGTGGATCCTTTTTACACCAATAATCTGGCGGGCTCGCTGGATCAGGTTCAGTCGAATGTGCAACAGTTGACCGCCGAACTGTCGAGCGGGGTGAGCATCAATTCGTTGAGCGATAATCCGGTAGGCTCGGGCGAGAATGTGCTGCTGCTCAACCAGATTCAGGAGGATGACTCGTTCACGACGAGCGCGAGCTCGGTTACGGGCCAGTTGCAGGTGGCCGATTCGACTCTGGGCAGCGTGGTGAGCGAGCTGACCTCAGTCATTTCGCTGGCCACCAGCGCCAATAACGGCACCATGAATTCGAGCGACGTCAAGTCCATCTCCAGTCAGATTTCCGGCATTCTCGACGAGGTGACATCGCTGGCCAACACCAGTTATCAGGGCCAGTACATCTTTGCCGGCGGGCAGACTTCCACGGCTCCTTTTTCCACTTCGACGGCCACATCGCCGGCGATAACCACCTACAATGGCGACCAGGACGTGAATTATCTTGAGTCGCCCAACGGGCAGAAGATCCAGTTGAATGTGCCGGGCAGCCAGATCTTCCAGGGCAGCGGGACGAACAGCGTCTTTGGCGCGCTCAATAATCTGGTCGCCGATTACGCCAGCGGCAGCGTGAACACCGGCCAGGCCGTGAACGATACGACGGCATTGAGCACGGCGCTGAATTACGTCTCCCAGCAACGCGTGACCATCGACAACTCCATCACCCAGGTTACCGCCGCTTCAAGCGCCGTGACCAACGTGCAATCGCAACTGACCACCGCGCAGACCAACCTGATGCAGGCCGATGTGGCCAAGGTCTCCACGCAGCTTTCCTTGTCCGAGACCCAGCAGACTGCGCTCGAAGATGTGATCGCGCAACTGAATTCGTCCTCGAACGACCTGTTCAGCAAGCTGCCGGCGTAAAGGCAGGTGTCAGAGATCAGAGATCAGAGATCAGAGATCAGAGATCAGACGAATTGTCTGCGCTGTTTTCGGAATGTCACGCATTTTTTAGAAGATGAATCTGCTCGCGCCTCTGGGGAAGAACTGATCACTGACTGCTGAAATCTGACCACTGTCGCTCTACCGTCTATACTCAATGCGAAGGGGTTTTCCATGCTTGCTCCGCTTCGCTTTCTGTGGAATGCAACGCGCGGCCATCGGCTGACGCCATGGCGGAGCGAGTTTCTGCGCTGGAGAATCGAGACCTATAGCGGCAAGCGAGCGGAGACGCTGACGACTAGCGATGTACTAGGCTTCTTCTGGACCTCGCGCTGGGAGTTTCTCAGCTATCTCATGTGGATTAACCGCCTGGACCGCGAAGTGCGGAAGAGCAGCTAACAGCTTTCAGTTAACAGCTAACAGCTACGTGCTAACAGCGGCGACTGTATGCTGTTCGCTGTAAACTGTACCTTGTATGAGATTTTGCTTTTTTCGCCTCTATTGCATTGTGTTCATGGCATGGGTTGTGAGCGCCGCGGTCGCCGGCGCGCAGCAGATGCCTCCTGCTGAACCTCCTCTTCCGCTGCCCAAAGCCCACACCGAGGCGACGACCCTGCGCGTTACGGCCAACGAGGTGCTGGTGCCCAC
>PMGP01000428.1:16683-17202 GCA_003156235.1 Acidobacteriaceae bacterium | reverse complement strand
GGTGCTCACCGCCGGGGGCGACATGGTCTTCCCGCGCGGGTTGCCCGTGGGCGTGGTGGTGCGCGTAAAGCCGGATCCCGACCGCGATTCGTTCATCGACGTACTCGTGAATCCGGCAGCCCATCTCGACCGGCTCGACGAGGTGCTGGNNCCGCTGAGCAGCAGCAGGACATAGCCGCCAGCGAGGCGCTGAAAGGCGCGGAGGCCGCGGCCATCGCTCAGGCACATAAGGATCAGCAGAAGGCCTCCGAGATCATGGCCGAACGGCTGCCGGGACTCACCGATCCCAACGCGCCCGCGCCCGCCAATCAACCGCCGGGGCAGAATCAGGCTGCGCCCACGGCCGCGACGGCGCCCGCCGCTCCCAAACTATTGCAATCAAAGCACCCTGACCGCTTTACGCCAGGGGCCCAGCCTCAACCGCCGCAGGACAAGGATTCCTCCGCGCCGCCCCAGGCAGGGAGGAAACCACAATTATGAGAGTCCTTGGCGCCGATTACCGCCGCGATCTGGGGATTC
>PMGP01000428.1:0-16631 GCA_003156235.1 Acidobacteriaceae bacterium | reverse complement strand
CCTCTTCGAGGATGCGCTCACCAACCACGCCATCGGCGCCAACGGCATCGCCAAGACGGTCGCCGGCTTTCTGGCCGGTTCGGTCGGTCTCCGCATCGACGTGGACAATTTCACCATCCGCATGGTGATGACCTTTTTGCTTTCGCTCCTCTGCAGCGCCATTTACATCCTCGTCTATCGCGTCCTGCTGGGGATGGACCGGGAATGGGGATGGCTGGAGGAACTGATGAAGGCGGTAGGAACCTCGTTGGCGGCCATGGTCCTGTTTCCGCTGCTGGACCGGACGCAGATCAGGGACTGAAGTACAGGGAACAGGGAACAGGAAACAGGGAACAGGGAACAGGGAACAGGGAATGGGGAATGGGGAACAGGGAACAGGGAACAGGGAACAGGGAATAGGGAAGCGCGGCCTGAGCGGATGTTTTGAAAGGGCATGGCTGAATTGAGGACTGCATATGGAATGTCCGCACAAACGCGCCGGAGGCGCAGTGTTGGTTAGCCCCGCGCTTNNAGCGTGGGGAAAAGGGATTCCACAAGTTCGTTACGGAGTCCCGTAGGGACGGCGCAAGGACATTATTTATGCAGGAACCAATAGCCGTGCCTCGAAGGTTGCAAAACGAACGCGGGGCTTTAGCCCCTGAAAGAAGATGGTTGGGACTTGTCGCATGCACGCAGCGGCTAAAGCCGATAATCGGAGTCAAACAAGATGTACGGGCTAAAGATGTACCCTTCAACGCCTAGTATTCTGGGCGGGTTTTAAGGCGCGGACAGAATGTATCACGGGGGCACAACTCGAGGCGAAAAACTCCCCACTCTCAAGCTGGCGGTGGTGCAATACGGCATTCTGCTGATTATGCTCGCCCTGGCGGCCGGATTGTGGCGGCTGCAAGTGCTGGGCGCGGAGAACTTCCGCCAGCTTGCCGAGCAGAACCGCATCCGCAAGGAGCCGGTGATGGCCGGCCGAGGCAAGCTCTTCGACCGCGAGAACCGGCTGATCGTGGACAACTACCCGTCGGTCTCCTGCTACCTGGTCCGCGAGCAGAACCGCAATGTGGACAACGACCTGCCGCTGATCGCCCGCGGCTTGAATCTGGACCTGGAGCAATTGCGCGCCACCTTGCGCCGCTACCGCGCTCGGCCAATCTACGAGCCTATCCCCATCAAGCAGGACATCACCTCCGACGAGCAGGCCTTCATCGAGGCGCACCTCGGCGAGCTGCCGGAGCTGGAGACCATCGACGTGGAGCGGCGGCTTTACCCCCGCGACGGCTTTGCCGCCCACCTCATCGGCTATGTAGGTGAGGTCAGCGAGGAGATGCTCAACGACACGCATTATGCGGCTTACTCACCGGGAGACATTGTAGGCAAAGCCGGCGTCGAGCAGACCTACGATCAGTTGCTGAGGGGCGAGGACGGCTCCCGCGATGTGATCGTGGACAGCCATGGCCGCGAGGTGGGCTATCTCAGAACTCAGCACGCCAAGCCCGGGCAGGATCTCAAGCTGACCATCGACATCGACCTGCAGCGCACCGCGGAACTGGCTCTGGGCGACGCCAACGGCGCTGTGGTGGCCATGGACCCGCGCAACGGCGAGATTCTGGCTCTGGTCTCCCATCCCAGCTACGACCCCAACGCCTTCGCGGTCCGCATCAACCACGCCGACTGGGACAAGCTCATCACCAACCCCAACCACCCCCTGATGAACAAAGCCATCCAGGACCAGCTCGCTCCCGGATCGACCTTCAAGATCATCATGTCCGCGGCCGGCCTGCAGGAGGGCGTGGCCCAGAATATGCGCGTCAACTGCCAAGGCGGCGCCGATTTTTACGGGCGCTTCTTCCACTGCGATCATCACCATGGCGTGCTGGGTATCAGCGACGCCATTCCGGAGTCGTGCGACACCTTCTTCTACACGCTGGCTCAAAAGCTGGGCATCGACACCATTGCCAAGTACGCAACCGAATTCGGCCTGGGACAGAAGACCGGCATCGACCTGCCCAACGAGATGGCCGGCATCATGCCCTCCACGCAGTGGGAGATGAAGAACTACCACCAGCGCTATTACCCCGGCAACACGATTTCCGTGGGCATCGGTCAGGGTGAGACGCAGGTTACGCCCCTGCAATTG
This sequence comes from Acidobacteriaceae bacterium, assembly GCA_003156235.1. Taxonomy (GTDB): domain Bacteria; phylum Acidobacteriota; class Terriglobia; order Terriglobales; family Acidobacteriaceae; genus Telmatobacter. Next base: position 14,503 of record PMGP01000428.1, on the reverse strand, counting down.
GCGCGTGCCTTGGGCGGCATCGCGTCAAACGGGCATTTTGTCAGGCCCCATGTGGTGATGCCGGACCAGAACATTCCAGCCGAGTTCCGCCAGGCCGTTCAGGACAGCTTCCCCGGCTCGGGAGACAAAGATGTGCCTCTCAATCCCGACACCTGGATGATCATCACCGACGGTATGGCTGCTGCCACCACGCCCGGTCTGTACCACACGGCCGAGGCCGCACATATCGAAGGCGTTGACTTTGCCGGCAAGACCGGTACGGCCCAGGTAGTGGGAGGCGGCGATACGCACACCAAAGGCGGAGCCAAAACACCGAATTCCTGGTTTGTCGGCATGGTTCCCCGCCGCAATCCCGAAATTGTGATCGCGGTGCTTCAAGAGCATGGCGACTGGGGCTCGTACTCCGCCCACGTTGCCGCCCAGATGATCGTCACCTACGTGAACAAAAAGCGCATGAGGGACCACAATGTCCTCGACCAGGCCAGCCTCGGCAAACCGGTCGAGATGGGAGCCGTCTGGTCTGATCCCGTGCCGGCTGGCCGTCGGCGCCACGGTGCTGCCAGTCTGCCTGGGCAGGATTCTGTCCTCCATGCCGGACATTTCATGGTCGATCCCGGACCGCTGACCCCGGCAAGAAACGTAGCCAGCTCCCTGCCTTCACTGCCTGCCTGGCTGCTGGCTTTGCCCCTGCGCTTCAAGGAGGGCCAAACTTGACGCGCCGCTTTCTCAGCTTTCGCGACTTTGACTGGCCGCTGCTGGGCATGGTGCTGGTGCTCTGCACCATCTCCGTCTTTGAAATTTACTCGGCCACGCTGCACACCAAGTACGCCGCCTACGACTACTACGCGGGCTCGATTCACCTGAAGCAGATGGGCTTCCACACCAAGCAGATCTTCTGGATCAGCGGAGGCCTGGTGGCCATGTTCTTCTTCTCCAAGATCGACTACCACAAGCTGATCGATTTCGTTCCATGGGCCTATGGGGTCAGCCTGCTGGCGCTGGTGGCCGTCAAGCTGGTGGGGCACAAGGTGCTGGGAGCCAGACGCTGGATCAGCATGGGCCCGGTTCACTTTCAGCCCTCCGAGTGGGTCAAGCTCATTCTGATTCTGATCGTGGCCCGCTATTTTGCCAATTTGGGCGGGCGCAACCTTACTTGGAGGGATATTTTCAAATCTCTTTTGCTGGTCGGCGTCCCTATGGTTCTGGTGCTGGTCCAGCCCGACCTGGGAACCGCGCTCACCTATCTGCCGATCCTCGTCGCCGGCCTCTTCCTGGGAGGCATCAACATACGCCAGGCGCTGGTTCTTCTGGTCTGCGCAACCGTCCTGATCGTCGGCGCATGGAGCAGCGGCAAGGTGCTCAAGCCCTACCAGAAAGCCCGCCTCACCAGCTTCATCAATCCTGACAACGACCCCAAGGGAACCGGCTATCAGCTCCGTCAGTCGCTCATTGCCGTCGGCTCCGGCGGCGTTTGGGGCAAGGGAATGGCCAAGGGGACACAGACCCAGGGTGACTTCCTGCCCATTCCTCATGCCGACTTCATCTTTGCCGCTTTTGGCGAGGAACACGGATTCGTCGGCGCTCTCCTCGTCCTGCTGCTATACTTTTTCATATTGATGCGTTTGATTCAGAACGCTCAAACAGCCGCGGACCTGTCCGGTTCCCTGATTATCATGGGATTAGTGGCTGTGTTGACCTTCCAGATTGCGGTCAACGTGGGCATGGTCATCGGGTTTATGCCCGTCACTGGAATTCCTTTGCCGTTAATGAGTTACGGCGGATCTTCGGTGTTGTTTACGTTCCTGGCGCTGGGCGTGGCGATGAATGTCCGCATGCGCCGGTTCGTCAACTGAACGGATTTGCAGCTTCACCTCTTGTGTCCCCCCGGAATACTCCGGTCCACAGGAGAACGTTTTTTCAGGTAGTTCGCCGGCCAGGTCCGGATGGACCGCGCGCCCGGCAGGATAAGGGTTCATGAGCACGCAGAGACGGGAAAACCGTTGGCGGCGTACAAATTGCACCATGCGCTCGGAGGCAGACGGATTTTTTTCTACCCGCCCCGTAGCGCAGTGTGCACGTTCAATCGCCAGCGGTGGAACGGCCCCGCCGGGATTCCCGGCAAGATTGGCCACAAACTCTCTGCAATCGGGTTACCGTATCGTAAAGCTTGTTCAGTTTGTTCTGATTGTTCGCCGGGAAGTTCGCCTTGGTTCGCCGCCCTTCAGGGCTGGCCTGGGTCCGGCAACAGGCACGCCAGCGACTCACGGATCACCCTCTCCGCATTTCCCTTCCCCTTCCGGCCTCGCCCGTCTCCATCCCGCCTTGCCATGGGTTTCGGCAGGCTGACGCCGCCGGACGGAAAGGTACGATGGCAAAGGAAATTTGTATCTCCAGCACGCCGCACGAAACGCGGCTGGCAATCCTTGAAGACGATCAACTCGCGGAAATCTACTACGAACGCGAAAACGAATACACCCTCGCCGGCTCCATTTACAACGGTCGCGTTACCCGCGTCCTGCCCGGCATGCAGTCCGCATTTGTGGACGTGGGCCTGGAGCGCGACGCCTTCCTGTACGTAACCGACTTTCTGGAACTTGAAGACCAGGAAGAGACCGATGAGCTGGAAAAAGCAGCCGTCAGCGGCAGCACTAAGCCCCCCCGCGAGGTTCGGCATACCGGCGGCAAGGAACCCGCTCAACAGGACCGTGCCCCTCGCCCCGGCCAGAAGCCTGAACAGAAGCAGGAATCGCGCCAAGAACCGAGACAGGATCGTCCCGCCCGGGACCGCCGTTTGACGGTTGAGGCCGTGCCGGAAACCGAGGCCGCTCCCCTGCCCGCCTCCGGCTCCTTGTCCCTCTCAGAGCAGACTGAAACCGGCGAAGAGGATTCCGGAGAGCCCGGAGCCAAGCGCTGGCGCGGACGCCGTCGCCGTCGTGGTGGCCGCGGCGCTGCGGACTCGACTCAGGGCCAGCAGGAGAAAGCTGAAACTCCGGCGTCCTTCATCGAAGAAATCCCCGAGACCGAAGTTGCGCCGCAGATTCATGCCGGCGCCGGTGTCCCCGCGGACAGGCCTTCAGCGCCAAAGCGCGAAACCTCCACCCCGGCCCCCTTTGTGCTGCCCGGTGAGTCGCTCTCCAAGTACGGCGGCGTTCCCGCGGACGGCGCTCCGCCAGAGAATGCGTCTCGGCGCGTTGCCCTGCCGGTTCGGCCGGAGAGCAGCTTCAAGCCCACCACCATGATCGAGTCGCCTATCGTGTGGGACGGAAGCGGCCTGTTGCCCGGCGAGTCGCTCTCCAAGCATCGCCAGCAAAAAAACGAACCCGCTTCGGAAGCGGCCAGCGAGCCGCGGACGCACACTGCCATTGATTCCGCTTCGGGCAGTTCCGCCCCCGATGCCATCGAGGAGCAGGATTTTGTCGAGGAGACGGCAGAAGCCGAGTCGCAACTGCTTGCATCCGAAAACGCTTTTGAGCCCCTCGGGAACGCAACACTCGAGAACGCAACAGAGGATGAGTTTGTTCCCGCGTTGACTGATGACGATCTGGCCGAAGAAGATGAGTTCGAGGAGACCACTGAATCTTCATTCGAGTCGTCGCCGAAAGTTGCATCCCCTGCCGACACAGACGATTACACCGTCGAGACGCCCATCGAGGAACCCTCGGCAGACGAGCCGGTGGCGCCCTCGATGACCAGGCAGGACGAGGTACTCGCCGCAAACGCGCACGACGACCCGGAAGCTCGCGAGTCCATTGAAACTGAGCCGGAACCCGGCGCGTCCGCCTCCCATAACGTGGACTCCAAGCCTCCCACCGCATTCCGCTTCTTTGGCCTGGGCAAGAAGAAGCCCGACGAAAAAGACGCCAAGAAGGCAGCCAAAACCATTTCGCCTTCGACTTACGCACCCGGCAAAGGCCTCATCGAGGAAGAGACCATCGAGGAAGAGGAGTTCGTCGCTCCCCGTCATCCTCAGCGCCACGGCAAAACAGAAGACAAGGACCTGGACGACTTTGAAGAGGAGACGTTGCCCACCCACCTGCGCACCGGCGATCTGGGAGAAATGCTTCAGGAAGCCCACCTCGATCACCGCATCCAGTTGAACTTCGACGAAAAGGGTGGCGAAGACGAAGGCTTCGACGAAGAAGGCGAGGAAGAGCCAGCCGCTGCCGGAACATCAGTCCAGCAACGCCCGGATCGTTCCGCCCGCGGTCGTCGTGGACGCGGAGGCCCGGCAGCGCCGCACGCGCAGGCCGGCAGAGGCCACGGAATGTCGCGCCGCTCCATGCAGACCTCTGACCTGCCCATTATTAGTGATTTATTGAAGTCCGGACAGGAGATTCTCGTCCAGATTGCCAAGGAACCCATCGCCAAGAAGGGCGCGCGCATCACCTCGCACATCGCGCTGCCCGGCCGCTTCCTGGTCTTCATGCCCACCGTCTCCCACATCGGCGTCAGCCGCAAGATCGCCTCCGATGAAGAGCGTCAGCGCCTCAAGCGCATCCTCGTCCACGAGCGCGGCGAGGCTTCCGGCGGATTCATCGTCCGCACCGCCGCCGAGGGCGCGTCTGAAGAGGAGTTGCGCACTGACCTGCGCATGCTCCTGAATCTCTGGGCGGACATCAAGCAGCGCTCCGACGAATCCAAGTCCCCAGCCCTCATCTATCACGATCTGGGGCTGATCGAGCGCATCTTGAGAGACCAGGTCAGCTCCAACTTCTCCTCCATCTGGGTCGATTCCCAGGAGAACTACGAGCGCATTGTCAAGTTTCTCAACCGCTTTTCGCCTTCGCTCGTCCGCCGCGTCAAGCTCTATACCAAGGAGACTCCGCTCTTCGAGCACTTCGGCATTCAGGATGAAATCGCCAAGGCCCTCAACTCCAAAGTCTGGCTCAAGTCCGGCGGCTCCATCGTCATCAACCAGACCGAGGCGCTGGTGGCCATCGACATCAACACCGGCAAGTACGTCGGCAAGTCGGCGCGGCTGGAAGACACTATCGTCAAGACCAACCTCGACGCTGTCCCGGAGATCGTCCGCCAGATTCGCTTGCGCGACCTGGGCGGGATCATCGTGATTGATTTTATCGACATGGACGACCGCAAGAACCGCTTCAAGGTGCTGGCCGCCCTGGAAGAAGCGCTGAAGTCCGACCGCGCCCCCACAAAGGTTCTCCAGTTCAACGACTTTGGCCTGGTCGCCATCACCCGCAAGCGCGTCAAGCAATCCCTCGAACGCACTCTCTCGGTCCCTTGCCCCACCTGCCAGGCCACCGGCATGGTCAAGAGCCCAACCACCGTCTGCAATGAAATCTACACCGAACTCCGCAAGATGAAAAAGCACTTCGAGAGCGCCGACGTTCTGCTGCGCGTCAACCCGGAGACGGTCAAGGTCCTCAAATCCAACAACGCCAGTTGGCTCACCGAATACGAGGAGTTAATCGGCAAGAACATCCTCATCAAGAGCGACGCAACCCTCCATCCAGAGCAGTTCGACATTCAGGGCTGATCGCACAACCCGCGACAAACGACAAAGGCCGGAGCATCGCTCCGGCCTTCGCCGTTTCACAAACTCTGGCACTACCGTCTCACCGAATCACATGAATCGGCACGCCCAACTTCAGGTTTTTCCAAATCTGTTCGGTGGTATAAACCGGAGCCTTCAGCGCAATCGCCAGCGCCAGGCAGGATCGATCTCCCAGCGACAGGCCGTACTTCTCCGTCTTTGCAATCAAATCTCCTGCGATCTTCGCGTGATCTGAGGTGAATGGTTCTTCAGCATTAACGAGCGATAGAATTTCTTCCCAGGCGTCCTCGGGATCGTGCCCCTTCTTGACGAGTTTGGATTGCACCTCGGCGAGGTTCACCGTGCTGACGACGGCATGATCGAGTATCTCTTTGGTCAGATTCTCCGCGCCACGTTCCTCTTGAATATAGGCGAGAATGGCAGAGGCATCGAGCACGACCTCATTCATACTTGGCCGCCTCGCGCCGCTCCGCGTTCAACTCGTCGGCCAGCGAGACTCCCGGCGGGATATTTTGCCTAGCCCATTCCCGTATCCGGCGCAGACGGCTTTCCCTCGTTGCGATGCGCAGTTCACCGTCCACCACACGCAAGATGAGCATTTCGCCCTCCACCATCCCCAGCGCCTGCCGCATCGCCGCCGGAATGATAATCCGGCCCTTTTCTCCGATCCGAAGCCGCGTCCGAAGTTCCGCTGTCGCAGGCTGTCTGGCGAGTTCCCGGCGCTTCATGCGTTCTGCTGGCTTTGCAGGTGCCACTGTTCCCATAATTCCCACCTCCGGCTATCCGTGCCACTATTATGCTCCGGTGGAACATATTATACAAGTGGCACTACCTACAATATTCCCACCACCCGCAGCCACACCAGCCCACCAGCCAGCACGCCAATGGGCGAAATCGCCACCAGCGCAAGCGCATACCAGACCGGCTGCTTGCCCCGCAATTGCAGTGCGCTTAGCGCGGCCAGCGCCAGCACCACGATCCCCAGCGCCAGAACGTGAATCAGCGGGTTAGCCGTCGCCGCCCACGCCGTCACGTAGCCGCCGGCCGCCGCCGCCAGAAACGAGTAGCCCAAATTGACGAAGGCATAGCCCGGCGGCAGCTTGCCCTCGGCGCCCGTCCAGCTGGGAACCATGCGCGTCAGCAGCGCCGTCAGAACAATCACCAGCAGGACCATCGTTGCGAAGCCCGCCGCCAGCGCCAGAAATGCGTGCAGAATCACCACGGTCTGCCCTTCTTTTCCGGCTGTGCGCCCACCTCGCCCCGCTCAATTCGCTCCAGAAACGCCCGCGCCAGCTTTCGTTCGCCGGGATTGTATTCGCCGTGAATCGAGCACAGATCAAGAAACTCGTCGCACAGCGCATTCCGCTCTTCCTGCTGCGCCAGAACCCCCTGCAACGCCAGCGCCAGCTCGCGCAGCCGCGCCGCCTCCGGCCAGAGAAACTCCTCGCCCTCGCCGCTCCCCTCGCCGTGCAGGTGCTCATATCCGGAAAACAGCCCTTTCCGGCCACGGGCGCACTCGTCCAGGCAAGCCATCAGTTGCTCGCAGAAGGCCTGCGCCAACATCTCCAGTTGACCGGGTTCCATCTCGTCCCGCGGGTCCATGAAACTCCTCACTTGCCCTACATGCCTACTTCTTCGCCGCGGGCTGGGATGCCTTGGCCTGGGGAACCTCGAAGAACCCAATGCGCAACTCCGAGGAAGGAATGAAGTTGGTCAGGTGAACCTGAAAGAGGTCAACATCCGTCTTTTCCACCGTGCCATTGGCCGGCGAGCAGAAGCAAAGGAACACCTTCCCTCCATGCTCCGCCTTCGGCCGCTCGACAATCAGCGTGAAGTCCTCAATGGGCTGCCGCCAGGTATTCGCCGAGGTCAGAATGAAGTCCACCCACTGCGGATACGCAAAGTTCCCGTTGGATGAGATGCCCGCATTGAGCTTTTGCTGGATTCCCTTGAGCAGGGAAGGCGCGGGGCAAAAACTCGCCAGAAGTTTTAGATCATCGGGAGGCGGCGGATACTCGAATTTCGCCGCCGGCTGTTCAGCGGCGGGCAGGAGATAAAGATCGATGGTTTCGCGCGGCATCAACTCATCGCCCGCAACCGGCGTGTATTCATGCCGGATGTGAACCGTCGAGTGAGCCGGAAAGGTCTGTGTCCAGTGGTATTGCAAATGAACGGTCCAATCCGCGAATAGATTTCCTGCGCCCACATCTTCGAAAAGTCCCAGCGCCACAAGCCGCTTCTGTTCTGTTTGCGGCAACCGGGCCAGGTCTGGAATCAGATTGACTTCACTCGCGCCGGAAGGCTCCTCAAGATGACCGAAGGTTGCGACATCAATGCTGTCCTGCGCCAGAATGCCGGTAACCTCTTTCCCCTTGAGAAATGCTTTCGCTTCGGCCTTGAACGGCACAGACTTTCCACCGACGGAAAGACGAAAATCAGAAAAGGCCAGCGACGAGACCGCGGGAGAATCCGGGCTGTAGCCGTAAGGCGGAATCGGAAACGCCACCTCCGTCGTAACATCCTCGCCCGTATCGTTGCGGAAGTCGTAATCCACCACAATCTTCATCAGGCTGATCTGGAGAACTTCCCGGGCCATCACGATCCGCGTCTCGCGCCGGGGAACGAGCCCGCCGGCGGCAATCGAGGCGGCCGAGTCGTCGGCCATCGAGGGAACAGATGCGGCCAATACCACGGTCACGGTAAAAACTACAGCGCGTAAAACAGCTTTCCGGTTCATGGCGAAAAGTATGACAGATTGGCGGGATTTGTGGAACCCTCTCGCTCTGAAGCGGTAATTATCGGTACGTCTTTTCGGAACGAATGAGAATCACTGAGATGGCCACTGCCGCAGCCTTCCGGTCCATAGTGAAGATAATCCGATAAGGCCCCACGCGCTTTCTATAGCGGCCCTTCCATTCCGGACCTTTCAGCGGTTTCACATCTCCGGTCAGGGGGTCGGCTTCCATCTCGTCGATGGCTCGCTCGATCTGCGCCTGCCGGTCTCGCGGCAGCTTCTTCAGCGCCTTGATGGCAGACGCCGAAAGCTCAACGGCCCAGTTCATCTTTCACCGTCCGCCACGACTGGGAGTGTCCGGCCTTGATCTCCGCCTCACCCCGGCGCACCTTGACCGCCTCGCTGGCCGTGACACGCTCATCGCCGATGTCCACCAGCCGCTTGGGGCGCATCTGCAGGCGTCCGCCCTCTGCGCTGACCTCGACAAAATCCCCCGCCCGCAACTTGAGCGCATCGAAGACGCGCTTGGGAATGACCACCTGCCGCCGTTGACCGATCCGGCTTACCACCGTCGGCATGACTGTATTTCCGCTAGACATACTTTCAGCTTAGCGGAAATGTGGAGACTGTCAAGCCTTGCGCAAAACTGCTTTCCGGTTCCGGGCAAAGAGTATTGCAGATTGGCGCAGAGGCTACAACCCGAGAAACCTACGCAGTCTTCAGTTGCGCTTCCGCAATGGCGGCGGAGATAACCCCATCGGAGATTCCATGCTTGCGCAGGCTTTCGGTGAGCACCAGAACCTGAGAATTCTCCATCCGCGCCTGATCTTTGCGCAGTCCCTGTCCGATGTAGGCGCGGATCAGCGGCTGATAGCCACCGAAGCCAAGCGACGGCGCAATCTCTTTCAACTCCTCGATCACGTCTTCCGGCATGCGGAGGCTGATCACCGTCATCGGACGATCTTTCTTCAATCGCTGCTGGATTCGTTCACTCGCTGTCTTCATAAAATCTCCGTTCCTGCTGGGTAGTCAGAAGTGTATATACATTGTATATCTGTTTGTCAAGCGGACTGAGGTGAGGTTCCTGGCCGTTGCAACAAAACTACAGCTTCAAATGAAATGAATTGGTCTTTATGGCTCAGGACTTGTTCCCTGTTCCACGCTCACCGATCTTTCCCATTGAATTTCCTCCCATTTTGGCCTATGCTAAGGATGCAGACGAGTTTGTTCGCCAGGTTTGCCGTGACCGCACCGGCTGGCGGAGAGATGAGTGGGCTTACAGCCCACTTTTTATTTGCGGAAAATTTCCCCGCTTTGGGGGGTATTTTCCTCGGTTTTTGGCGTGAAACGGGGCAAACTCCGTAGGGAATGATGGCAGTCAAGCTGGAAGCAATCCGTGCAGCGGCGGTACGAGTGGCGGCCTCGCACGGGCTGGACGTAGTGGATTTGGAGTTCATTGGCCCGGCAAGGGAACGCATTCTGCGCGTCTTCCTCGAAAAAAACGCCGAGGGACGGGCGAAATTGAAGGCCGCCATTGAAGCCCGAGCCGAAAGCCTGGCCGGGGAACTTCCCGAACGGCTGATTCAGGAAACGCAGGCGGGCAAGCTCAAGGTCGAGCAACTCTCCGGCGTCACCCATGAGGATTGCGCCGCGTTCAGCCGGGATTTTGGCGTGCTGCTGGACGTGGAAGACCTGATTCCGGGCGCCGAGTACACGCTGGAAGCCAGCTCTCCGGGGCTGGATCGAAAGCTGACGCGGCGCGAGGATTACGAACGATTTGATGGCTCTCTGGTCAAGGTTCAGACCTTCGAGCCGGTACGCGGTAACCGCCATTGGCAGGGACGGCTGATGGGTTTGGTCTCCCAGGTCCGAGAATCCGNNATCCGGACCTGGGGCACCCAGTGAAACGATCACGCTCGACCTGAACGCGGTCAAGCAGAACAGCAAGAGCCGGAAGGCCGGCGTCAGCACCGTTGAGATTGCGCTGGAGAACATCGAAAAAGCGCAACTTGTACCGGAGATTTAGGAAATGCAGGGACTGAGGGACTAGGGACATAGGGACGAGATCGCAGTCCAGCAGTAGAAGAATCTGCAAAGAGACAGTTTTACGACTAAGACAGAAGCTGTAGACATGAACAGAATGTGGGCAGGTACACAAGTTAGTCCCTAGTCCCTCAGTCCCTAGTCCCTGTTTACGACAACCGAACCGGCGCAAGCCGCACGAACCACCGAGAGAGCAAGCAGAGTATGGCCAGCGTTTTGTATCAGAGTATCGAACTCCTCAGCCAGGAAAAGAGCATTGACCCCGCCATCGTTGTCGGCGCGGTCGAGGAGGCCATCGCCCTGGCCACGCGCAAGTTCTACAAGACCCAGGAGAACATGCGCGGCGAGTTGAACAAGGAAACCGGCGAGATTCTGGCCTACATCTACAAAACGGTGGTGGCCGACGACGATCCCCTTGAGGACCCGCTCAACCAGATCACCCTGACCGAGGCCAAGAAGCTGGCGCCGGAGGTCGAGTTGGGCAGCGAGATCCGGCTCTATCGCGACACCAGTCCGCTGGGCCGCATCGCCGCGCAACTAGCCAAGCAGGTCATCTTCCAAAAGGTCCGCGAGGCGGAGCGCGAAACCGTCTTCAACGAGTACGCCCATCGCGAAAAGGAAGTCCTCAACGCCACCGTCAAGCGCCTTGAGGGTCAGGATGTGATCTACGATTTGGGCAAGGCGGAAGCCCGCTGCCCCAAGCGCGAACAGTCGCGGCTGGAGCAATTCTCCATCGGCGAGCGCGTCCGCGTCGTCCTGCTCAAGGTGGACCGCGCTGCCAAGGGGCCGCAGGTAGTCGTCTCCCGCGCCGCCCCCGAACTGGTGCAAAATCTCTTTCAGTCCGAAGTTCCTGAAATCTACGACGGCACGGTGACCATCCGCGCCATCGCCCGCGAGGCCGGTGAGCGCACCAAGATCGCTGTCCAGTCCCGCGACAAGGACGTAGACCCGGTGGGCGCCTGCGTGGGCATGAAGGGCATGAGGGTGCAGTCCATCATCCGCGAGTTGCGCGGAGAAAAAATCGACATTATCGAGTTCAGCGACGAGATCACCACCTTTGCCGAAAAAGCTCTCCAGCCGGCCAAGGTCAGCCGCGTTTCCATCGCCGATCTGACCGACAAGCAGCTCGAAGTCATCGTGGACGACACGCAGCTCTCGCTGGCCATCGGCAAGAAGGGCCAGAACGTGCGCCTGGCAGCCAAGCTGCTGGGATGGAAGATCGACATCAAGAGCGAAGAGGAGAAGCGCCAGGAGGTCGAGCAGCAGATGCAGGATCTGAGCGGCGGACCCTCCACGCCTATCGAACAGGTGACGGAGCTGGCCCCGAGCGTTCTGCAAAAGCTGGTTGCCGCCGGCATCACCACCGTCGAGGGGCTCGCCGATATGACCCCCGAACAACTCGAGGAGATTCCCGGCATCGGCGACAAGACGCTGGAAAAGATAAGCCTCGCCGTGCGCCAGTACTTCGCACAGTTGGATGCGCGCGAAGCTGTTCCGGCAACCGGCGAAGTTGAAGGCGCTGAACCGGCCGTTTCCGAAGAAGAGCGTGAAGCTGTTCTGGAGACGGACCAGGCGGAAGCGGAGAACGATGCCGCGGTCATCACCGAAGCGGAGAACGTCCACGCTGCTGAAGAGGAGAATCTTCCCGCTGCGGAAGAGGATGCGGAGGAGTACCGCAACGAGGCCGAAGCGGCCGTCGAGGATATTCCTCCAGCCGATGAGGCGGAAGTTGAGACTTTGGAAGATCAGCCGGCTGAAGCGTTAGAGCAGGATGCTCAAAGCGCGGAAGAGCCGCTACTGGATGAGATTGAAACCGAAAGCGCAACAACGGACGAGCAGGCGGACAAAGGGGGCGGCGCGTAATATGCGCCGCGTCTTTCAAGCCACATCAGATGATAACGGAAGTTCTACGAACATCCAATGCCATGAGGTAGCTATGNNATGAGCGACTAAGGGCTTTGGGCGGCAGATTTTGAAAAGAGGCGGATGAGTAAGGTTCGTATCAACGATCTCGCGCGCGAGATGGAAGTCAAGAGCCGGCAGGTTCTTGATATATTGGCAGAGCTCGGCCTGGCCACGGGCAAAACCCACTCCAGTTCACTGGAGGAAGATGAGGCCGAGAAGGTTCGCGCGCATTTTTCGCGTGGATCGCGTCCCGCGAGCACGGCAGGCACGCCGGCTTCTCGCGCCCCGCAGGCCGTTGCGCCGAAGATTGATCTCTCGCATATCTCCAAGCCCGGCGACGTGCTGAAAGCCATCCAGGCCAAGAAGCAGGAAGAGGAAGCCGAAGCCCGGAAGAGCCGCTTGCCTCTTAAGCGAGCCGAAGCAGCGCCTGAGCCGGCGCCCGCGCGTCCAGCGCCGCCGGTTGCGGTTGCCGTCAAGCCGCCCGCTGCGCCAGCCAGGCCGGAACCGCGCAAGATTGTTCCTCAGCCCCGCTCCGCGCCGCCCATCGTCGCCCCGCCGCCCGCCATTGCCTCGCGTCCGCCGACCAAAGCGGTGGTTGCCAAGGCGCCGGCTGGCGCCGTGCAGCGTCCGGCCGTCGCCGTGGCGCCGCCCACGATAGCCGTGGTGGTCAAGCCGCCGGCCAAACCAGTTCCTGAACCCGTTGCGCCCGCCGAAAAAGCCAAAGCTGAGCCTCCTGCAACGGTACATCTCAAAGCCGCCAGAGCTGCGGAGCCTGCTGAGATTGCGGCCCCTCTGGTTGCCGAAGAGGCCGCCCCCGCCCCTGAGCAGCAATCTATACTTCCCGGAGAAGCTGCCGATATTGCTGCCGCCGCGCCGGCGCATCCGCCTGCTCACCGTGGAAAGGGGCACACACACGCATCGCCCACGCCCGCGCTGCCCGCCCGGCGCATGGTGATGCCGCAAACAGGGCCTCGGCCGTTCTATACGGCGCCCCCTGTGGCTGACGTTCCTCCCTCGGTTGCCGCCGGAACAGCCGCTGGTGGCATTCAACGCGGCAGGCCGATCTTCGACCGCAACAGGCCCGGTAGCGGCCCTGGAAGCTATCCCCAGCGCACCCCCGGCGGCGCGCCCGGAACCGGCCAGTTCGCCGGAGGTCCGCGTCCCAAGCACCCCACGCGCACTGGCACTGGCGGTTATGCCGGCACAGGCGCCCCGGGCGCACCCGGTTCTCGTCCCGCATTCGGCGCGCGTCCCGGCTTTGGCCCTCCTCGCCCCGGTGGCCCACCACGTCCCGGCGGCGCTCCGCCAACCGGCGAGGCCCCGCGCCCGCAGCGTGCCCCGTCCCGTGGCCGCGGCGGCCGTCCGCAGTATCCCAAAACCAAGGAAGGCCCGATGAAGGNNTCACCGTCACCGAGGGCATCAGCGTCAAGGACCTGGCCGAAAAGCTCGAAGTCCGCGCCAAGGACCTCATCGCCACCCTCCTCATGAGCGGCATCTTCGTCACCGTCAACCAGTCCCTCGACGCCGAAATGGTCAAGGATGTGGCTGCCAAGTTCGGCGCCGCCGCCACCGTCATCAGCTATGAGGAAGAGATCGCCAACCAAGCCATCGAAGAAGTCCTCGAAGCCGAAAACACCGGCGAGCTTGAGGTTCCGCGTTCGCCCGTCGTCACCGTCATGGGCCACGTCGATCACGGCAAGACCTCCCTGCTCGACGCCATTCGCGAAACCGACGTAGCTGCGGGAGAGGCCGGCGGCATCACCCAGCACATCGGCGCTTACAAGGTGAAGTTCGCCAAGGAAGGCTCGCCCGCCTCCGGCCGCGAGATCGTCTTCCTCGACACCCCCGGCCACGAAGCCTTCACCCGCATGAGAGCTCGCGGAGCCAAGGTCACGGACATCGTGGTCATCGTGGTCGCAGCCGACGACGGCGTCATGCCCCAGACCCTCGAGGCCATCGACCATGCCAAGGCCGCCAACGTCCCCATCATCGTAGCCATCAACAAAATCGACAAGCCCGACGCCAACCCGGAGCGCGTCAAAAAGCAGCTCGCCGACCGCGGCCTCGTTCCCGAGGAGTGGGCAACCGCCGGCGAGGGAACCGTCTTCGTCGAAGTCTCCGCCAAAAAGCGCATCCACCTCGACCTGCTTCTGGAAATGATCTGCCTGGTCTCCGACATCAAGGCTCCCAAGGCCACGCCCGGACGCAAGGCCGTCGGCTCGGTTCTCGAAGCCAAGCTCGACCGAGGGCGAGGCGCCGTCGCCACCGTTCTGGTGCAGGACGGAACCCTCCACCTCAACGAC
>PMGP01000414.1:3735-7499 GCA_003156235.1 Acidobacteriaceae bacterium | reverse complement strand
TAGCCGTTGAAGTCGCAGGCGTGCTTTACGCCACTAATGCCCATCTGGCCGACGACGCGCTGGCTCACTGCCGCGATGCGATCCTGCTTTTCTTTTGCGAGTTTCAGGTCGTGGTCCTTCCAGGCAAAATAAACCTCCTGACAAGCCTGTGGCGCGCAGGCGGCAAAGCCGAGGATGGCCCCGGAAGCGCCGGCCTCCAACGATTCCAGCAGCGTTCCGGCCGAGCCGGTAAGCACCTGGAAGCCGATCTCTTTGGTTCGCGTCTTGATAGGCGGGGTCGCTGTGACGGCCGCGCCACCGGCCAGATCGCTGGCAGAGATCAGCGCATCGCCGGTACCGGCTCTGGGTGAGAGCATTCGCCCAGTGACCGCCTCGAAGACGGGCGTCACGGTCACGGTGCGGCGGGGCGCGGCGCTGGTCTGCTCGACCAGGGCGCAAATCCGCTCGACGCTGCCGCTGGAATCCTTGATGCCAAGGATGTTCGGATGCTGCGCCAGTTCGGCCACCAGCTCGACGGGAATGTTGAAGGGCACGCAGCGGGGAATGTTGTAGATCAGCACCGGCAGGGGCGAGCGGTCAGCCACGCTGCGGAAGTAGTGGAGCACAGCCGAAGGCGACATCAGACTGGCGTAATAAGTGGGAGTACGGACCAGTATGACGTCGTAGCGGAACTGGGCCGCGGCCTCGGCCAACGCGACCGTGGACTTCACGCTCTCGCGACCGACGCCGGCGATAAGCACCTTTTCCGGCGCTGCGGCTTCGGCGGCTATGCGCAACACTTCGCGGGTCTCGCCGTCGTCCAGTAGCGGAGCCTCACCATTGGTGCCCAGAAGCAGTATCCCGGAGAGCAGTGTGCGTGAGTAGCGAGCGATGTTGGCTTCGAGCTTGCGAAAGTAGACTCGCTCATCGGAGTAAAACGGCGTGGGAATGGCGGCGTAGATGCCTTCTAGCAGCATGAGTTCATTGTAGAGGCAGAGGCGCATGACCTAAAACTGCGCCGCTTGAGTCGTAGCAAAAACATGCAGCGCGGCAAATCAGACTCGCCTCAAGCGCCAGTCACTGCATGCAGTTGTTGCAGCGCGTAAACCGTGGTGTGATGCAGCTGCATGGCCGCAATGCCCTCAACGGCGGCCTGCGCGGCGGCGATGGTGGTGATGGTGGGAATGCGCGCCAGCACCGCGGCCCGGCGGATGGCCTTCTCGTCGAAGAAAGTTTCCTGGCCGCGCGGCGTGTTGACGATGAGCTGGATGCGGTCGCCCTTGATCAGGTCAACGATGTTGGGCCGGCCCTCCTTGACCTTGTAGACGCGCTCCACCATGAGGCCGGATTTCTCCAGCACGTCGGCTGTGCCATGCGTGGCGACGATTCTGAAGCCCATTTGAACGTAGCGGCGGGCCAGTTCGATCACGGCCTGCTTGTCAGGATCATTGACGCTGAAAAAAACCGTGCCGCCGGTAGGCAGAACCTGCCCAGCCGCAAGCTGCGCCTTGGCAAAGGCCTCGCCAAAGGTTGCGGCCACGCCCATCACCTCGCCGGTAGAGCGCATCTCCGGGCTTAGCACCATATCCGCGCCGGCGAATTTGCTCCAGGGAAATACCGGAGATTTCACGTAGAAATGCGTCCCTGTTTCCAGGTCCTTGCCTGAGGCAAGCTGAGCGGGAAGCAGTTCGCGCAGCTTGCGGCCGGTCATCAGCCGCGCGGCGATCTTGGCCAGCGGAATACCGGTAGCCTTGGAGACGTAGGGCACAGTGCGTGAGGCGCGCGGGTTCACTTCGATCACGTAGACATGGTCCTGTCCCTGTGCGTCGCGCTGAATGGCGAATTGCAAATTGACCAAGCCAACGACTTGGAGCGCCAGCGCTAGCTTGCGCGTATAGGCGCGCAGCACCTCCAGCGTCTCTGGGCGAATGTCCACGGCAGGCAGCACACAGGAGGAATCGCCGGAGTGGATGCCGGCCTCCTCAATGTGCTCCATGATGCCGGCGATCAACACATCTTCGGAGTCGCAGAGCGCATCGACGTCGACCTCGGTGGCGTTCATTAGGAAATGATCGACCAGCACCGGCCGCTCCTGGGAGTACTCGACCGCCTGCTTCATGTACTGAGCCACGGCCTCGGCGTCGTAGGCAATCACCATGGCCCGGCCGCCGAGCACATAACTAGGCCGCACCAGCACCGGGTAGCCAATCCTCCCGGCGACGGCCAACGCCTCTTCCACACTGGTAGCCGTCCCGCCGCGGGGCTGCGGAATCTCCAACTCATCGAGCAGCTTGCCGAAGCGTTTCCGATCCTCCGCCAGGTCGATGGATTCGGGCGAGGTGCCGATAATGGGCACGCCGGCCGCGCGCAGCCGCTGCGCCAGATTGAGAGGCGTCTGCCCGCCGAACTGTACAATCACTCCGATCTCAGCGCCGGATTGCGACTCATGGTTGTAAATCGCAAGCACGTCTTCCAGCGTCAACGGCTCAAAGTAGAGCCGGTCGCTGGTGTCGTAGTCGGTGGAGACGGTCTCCGGGTTGCAGTTGACCATGATGGTCTCGTAGCCGTCTTCCTTGAGCGCGAAGGCCGCGTGGCAACAGCAGTAATCGAACTCGATGCCCTGGCCGATTCTGTTGGGTCCAGACCCGAGAATGATGATCTTCGGCGTCTGAGTCGGCGGCGCTTCGTCCTCTTCGTCGTAGGTCGAGTAGAGGTAGGGAGTCATCGACTCGAACTCGGCGGCGCAGGTGTCGACGAGTTTGAAAACCGGCTTGATGCCCATGCCTTCGCGCAGTTCCCTCACCTGCTGCGTGCCGGCGTGGCCTTCTAATTTCCATTCAGTCGCGATGCGCTCGTCGCTCAAGCCGAGGCGCTTGAGCTGGCGCAGGCACTCCGTGCTTATATCTTTTGGAGTAGTTTTTGAGATGGTCAGCTGCGCCAGCGTGATCTCGCGAATCTGATGCAGGAACCATGGGTCCATCGTGGTGAGCCGCGCCACCTCACGCACGCTCATGCCGCGCTCGAAGGCGTAGCGGATGTAGCCCAGCCGCTCGGGCCGCGGAGTGACCAGCATTTGCGTCAGCCGCCGCGGTTCCAGAACTTCAGTGCCGGTCTTTTTACCGGTTTCGAGCGCGCGCCAGGCCTTCATCAGCGCTTCCTTGAAGGTGCGGCCAATGCACATCACCTCGCCCACCGACTTCATCTGCGGGCCAAGCGTTTCGTCAGAGCCGGGAAACTTTTCAAACTGCCACTTGGGAATCTTGACGACGACGTAGTCAATGGTCGGCTCGAAGCAGGCCGNNTGCGCGTGATGTCGTTGGGAATTTCGTCGAGCGTGTAGCCCACGGCCAGTTTGGCGGCGATCTTGGCGATGGGAAATCCGGTGGCCTTGGAGGCCAGCGCCGAGGAACGCGAGACGCGCGGGTTCATNNTCATTTCGATCACCGTCATGCGGCCATCGACGGGATTCACCGCAAACTGCACGTTGGAGCCGCCGGTCTCGACGCCGATCTCGCGCATTACTGCGATGGCCGCGTCGCGCATCTTCTGATACTCGCGATCAGTGAGCGTCTGTGCCGGGGCCACGGTGATGGAGTCGCCCGTGTGCACGCCCATGGGATCGAAATTTTCAATCGAACAAATAATGATGACGTTGTCGGCGAGGTCGCGCATCACCTCCAGCTCGTACTCCTTCCAACCGAGCACGCTCTCTTCGATGAGGCATTCATGCACCGGCGAAAGGTCCAGTCCGCGCGCCAGAATCTCCATCAGCTCTTCGCGGTTGT
>PMGP01000414.1:0-3684 GCA_003156235.1 Acidobacteriaceae bacterium | reverse complement strand
CGAGCTTGGCGCCGATCAGCTCAACGTTATAGCGGTCGAGAATGCCCGCATCGGCCAGATCAACAGCCAGATTGAGCGCCGTCTGCCCGCCGACCGTTGGAAGTAACGCGAATTTTCCGGCGGGCTTTCCATCGCGGCCAGCGGCGAGCATCTCAGCCTCAATGCGGATGATCTCCTCGACGTACTCGCGGGTGAGTGGCTCGATGTAGGTGCGGTCGGCGAGATCGGGATCGGTCATGATGGTGGCCGGGTTGGAGTTCACCAGCACCACCTCGTAGCCCTCCTGCTTGAGGGCCTTGCAGGCCTGCGTGCCGGAGTAATCAAACTCCGCCGACTGCCCGATCACGATGGGTCCCGAGCCAATTACCAAAATCTTTTGTATGTCATCTCTGCGTGGCATATTCTTTTTCGATTTCCTGAATTATGTCGGTGCTGTTGCTTTGAAAGGGCACGGCTTCAGCCGTGCCGCTGACGGTTCCGATAAAGTCTTCGGGCTTTAGCCCCTGAGGGATGGGGTCCAGCTTCCATCCTGGGAATGACGAAGAGTACTGGAATTCTGCCGGACTCGTGCATAGATGCTTCTTGACCGGATTCAGATGAATGTAGTGCCGATGCTTGTCGTAATCCTCATAATCGCGAATCCTGTGATCTGCAAAGCCGCGACGCCATATCTCCATGTTCGATCCAAGTTCCTTCTTGGCCTGATAAGAGAATCCGCCTTTGATGAGTTGGACTGCCTTCTCAAGCGCAACCAACGGCGTCATCAACAAATGAAAATGATTGGGCATCAGAACAAATTCATGCAAGAGATACGATTCGCCACGGTGCGAGAGGAGAGTTTTGAAGAACAGGCGTGCCCACGATTCCACGTTGAAAAGCGCGCGACGCTCCCACGTGTCGGAGGTGACAAAGTAGGTCTGCGCGTTGTTCGTTGCATGCTCGCGTGCGGGTTTCAAAACCATCCCTCAGGGGCTAAAGCCCAGCTTCTATTCCCATCCTTGCGGCACGACTGAAGTCGTGCCCTTTCAAAACAGATCATTCCAGCATTACATTTCTTCTTGGACCCTTTACTTTGGAGGACAAAAATCAATTGGGTTGTCGGATCCATGAAAATGAATCACAATTGTCAGGTTGCACTCCTTATCGACGGAGCAAAACAAATCCTTTGGTTGATCTGTCGTCGGAAGTCGCTGAAGCTTTCCATCTTTGAGCCATATTGCGATAAAGCGAAACTCACCTGCTGGGACAGGACCAAGATTAAAGTGGCCTCTTTCATCCAAAGATGCTGACAACAGCACCTTGTTTGTCTTCTGATCCTTGATTTGGACCAAGGTTTTGTCGAAGACAATAGGTGCGCCGGATTCATCGAGCAGAATTCCACTCAGCATCACAGGCTTAGCGATGGAAAGATTCGGCAATACTTTCTCATCTTCGCACCAACGCATGTTAGTGTCGGGTGGGCAGGGTTTTCCATCTGAACCTAAACAAATCGTCTGAGAGAAGGAAACAAAACTCCCCAGCCCTACAAACAACACCAGAACTGGGAGCCAGCGCCTCATCCCTTCCACTCCTCCATCATNNGCGGCTTCGGGGTGGTACTGCACACTGAACAATGGCAGTGTACGGTGGCGCAGGCCTTCGAGGGTCTGGTCGTTCAGGTCCACGTGGGTCAGCTCGACTTCGTTGGCGTTGATCGAATCCGGATCGACGGCGAAATTGTGGTTGTGGGCGGTAATCTCCACCTTGCCGGTTGCGTAATTTTTGACCGGGTGGTTGCCGCNNTGCCGCCGTGGTGGCCGAATTTGAGCTTGTAGGTCTTGCCTCCCAAGGCGATGCCGGTGAGTTGATGGCCTAAACAGATTCCAAAAACCGGCACGCGGCCCATGAATTTGCGAATGGCACGGACGGCGTAATCGACCGGTTCGGGGTCACCGGGGCCGTTGGAGAGGAAGACGCCGTCGGGCTTCAGGTCGAAAACGTCCTCGGCGGTGGTTTCGGCGGGAACCACCGTCACCCGACAGCCCTCGCGTACTAACATGCGAAGAATGTTGAGCTTGATGCCGAAATCATAAGCCACCACATGAAGGGCGCTCCGCGCTTCTGCGTTTTGGACGAGAGCAGTGGGAAGTAAAGCGTCACCCGTCTGGTTGCGGCTATCAGTCGAGTCGAAGGTATAGATCGACTTGGTCGATACCACGCGCGCCAGGTCTGTTCCGTCCATCTTGCGGAGGCCGCGGGCCTTCGCCACAAGAACGTCGGGATTGCTCTCGGCCGTCGAGATAACGCCGCGCATCACACCATAAGTGCGCAGGTGGCGGACCAGGGCGCGAGTGTCGATCTCGGCCAGCACGGGGACGGAATAGCGCTCCATGTATTCGTCGGTGACCTGCTCGGAGCGCCAGTTGGAGCTGACGGGCGAAAATTCGCGGACGATCAGGCCCTCTATATAGGGCCGGGCCGACTCGTTGTCCGCTTGATTGGTTCCGTAGTTGCCGATCTGCGGGTTTGTGAGGACGACAATCTGGCCGGCATAGGAGGGGTCAGTGAAGATTTCCTGGTAGCCGGTAAGCGAAGTATTGAAAACAACTTCGCCCCCGCATTCGCCAGGAGCGCCGTAGCCGTGACCGCGAAAGATGCGCCCGTCTTCGAGCGCTAGGATTGCCTGCATCGCTTCTCCGAGGGGTAGAATTCAACTGATTCTAACAGGGTTTGCGGTGAATATGGTGACAGAATTAGGACGGTTATGGACTGCCTATCGCACCGTGCCCACGTCGCTTGCCGGCCAGTAGACAAAAGCAGCCTTGCCGTAGATGAAGGAGCGCTCCACAGGGCCGAATTCGCGGCTATCGGAAGAAATAGACCGGTGGTCGCCCATCATAAAATAGTCGCCCTCCGGGACGATGATCTCAGGATAGTAGCGGTTATCGCGGTACTCCTCGGGGACATACAACTCAGGCTGCGGCTTGCCGTTGAGCCAGACCGTGCCATTGTCAATGCGCAGCCGGTCGCCGGGCAGGGCAATGACGCGTTTGATATAGCTCTTCACCGGATCGCGCGGGTAATGGAATACCACCACATCGCCGCGCTCGATGGCAGTGAAGCGGTAGACAAACTTGTTGATGAAGAGCCGGTCCTGATCTTCCAGCCGCGGCAACATGCTGGTGCCTTCCACGCGCACCGGTTGGTAAAGAAAAACAACGATGAGGACGGCAATGACGACGGAAATGAGTATGTCGCGCAGCCAGAGTTGAAAGCCACCGGCTTTACGGGGTGACGCGGGCGATGGGGCCGGAGGTGTGGGGTTCAGCTCTGTCCCATGCGCAGTAGCCTGATCGGGATTGAGATCGTTCTGGGGAAGCGCTTCCATCGGCTCTTTCTCGTGTAGATTCAATGATATACAAGTACATTCCAGTGAAATCAAGAATGAACGCACCGGTTGTACGTCTGTTTAGAGTGTAATCGTTCTCCCATGCGAAGGGCCAGCGGCTAGAGAACGTGTATTGCGTAGGCGAATCTATTGGGATAGCGAGGCCAGCTACACCGCTTCCGTCCAGCCGCGATACTCTTAAACAAGCGTGATCAGAGAAGATCAACAACCCGGCGCGGCGCCGCAGCCCTCTCCTTTGGACAAGATATCCGCCGACCTGACGCCGTTCATGCGGCAGTGGACGGCGGCGAAGCGGG
>PMGP01000455.1 GCA_003156235.1 Acidobacteriaceae bacterium | reverse complement strand
TTTTCTGCTTTGTCAGCGGCACGGCTAAAGCCGTGCCCTTTCAAAACCATGTTATGAAACGGCCTCTAGGTGAAATTGACGAAAACCATCCCTCAGTGGCTAAAGCCGTGCATGGTTATGAATCATTTACGGCACGACTAAAGCCGTGCCCTTTCAAAACAATGAGTTTTTCCGCAGGCTGTAAAGCCAAGGCGGCAGTTTCTCAGGCTGGTTTGGACTTGGCGCGCAAGGAGCGTAGCTGCGGGGTAGCCGGCTGAAGTGCCAGATCGGCGATGGTCGCCGCGTTCAGAACCCCCATCATGGCTTCCTGAGCACTGGCCCAGACGGGATGCGCCGGGCAAAAGGATTTCCGCTTGCAGGATGCGCCGGAGACCAGGCAGAGATTCAGGGAGATGGGCCCCTCGATGGCCTCAATCACAGAGCGGACGGATGCCTTGCGGCCGGCGGGCAAAATCTCAAAACCGCCTGCCTGCCCTCTCCGGGAGACGATGAATCCGGCGCGGCACAGGGCTTGCAAAACCTTGGAAAGAAAGCTCTGCGGGGCGGACGTGGCGCGGGCCAGCGCGGGCAGCAGCGCGCGCTCGTGGGCGGGCAGTGTGGCCATGTGGATCATCACGCGAATCCCATAATCCGCGGCACGCGTTAGCTGCATGGTCGAGCTGGATCTTGCCATTGGATCACTTCCCTCCACAATCGTACAGTGTATATCAAAAATAGTTCAGCACTTGATGGATGAAATCCCTCAGGGGCTAAAGCCCATCCTTTTTTTGTTACGTTTGCGGCAGTCAGGGTTAAAACCCTGACCTACCAGTCGTGCCCTGACGCTTCTTGCAGCCAGGAATAAGTATTTCGCAAGCTGCTAAAGTCTCGCCCTGGCACAATGCGGCTTATTGAAACGCGCTTTAACCAATTTTAGCGCGGGGATTCACTGGCGGTATGCAGATCGACGGCCAGCGGGCAACCCGCGCAGTGGGCGGTGCGGCGGCAGTGGGCCTTACCCACGGCGACCGTGAGGGCATGAAACTCGTTGAAGAGGCGCGCCTGATCTCCGGGGGCATCGGCGGCGAAGGCCTGGCGGGTGAGATTGGCCAGGGAATCGTATCCCGCGCGCTTGCGGCCGGGAGCGGGCGTCAGAAGCTGGTGGCGCTCAGCGATGCGGCGCAGGTACTCGTCGGCGACAGGTACGGGATGGCCGAGAGCGTAGAGCAGGATGGCGTCGGCGGTCTCCGGTCCAACGCCGGGCAGGGTCAACAGGCGGATGCGCAATGTGGCCGTGGGAGTGGCGGCGAGTTTCTTGAGCGAACCGGCAAACTCCTCATCGAGCAAGGCCAGAAATGCCTTGAGCGCGGGCGCTTTGCGCGTGTGAAAGCCGGAGGGCTGGATGAGGCGTTGCAACTTCCTGAGGGTGAGCGACCGCAGGCCATCCACGGTCAGCGCTCCGGCCGCGCGCAGGTTAGCGAGCGAGCGCTCGACGGCCTTCCAGGAGGTGTTCTGAGTGAGGTATGCGCCGAGGATGACTTCAAAAGGAGTATTGGCCGGCCACCAATGCTGAGGACCGTAGGCCTGGGCTAGTTGGTCATGGATTTGGCGCAGGCGCTGGGCGGCGGTGGGTTGGGTTGAGGTCACGGCTGACCTTAGGATAAGGGGTGGGCCGGGGAAGGAGCTGGCGCCGACTGTTTTCGCGATTGCCAAAATAACTTGTCGAGATTACGCTTGGTTTGCGCCGGATTTGATTGCAGATTGGCGCGGAGTAAATTGATTAAGACTGCCAGTCAAGCCGATGAGAAGAAGATGCGCAGTCCGGTGATCGAAGCCAAATTCCGTCTGGAGTTGACGGAGCGAATGCCTGTGCTGTCGGTCAGCGACGGTGTAGAGGCATTGCTGGGCTACAAGGCTGAGGATTTTCTAACCTCTAGGATAAGCCTGAAAGAGCGGATTCACAAGGACGATTCTAAAATCGTAGAGAGGGTGTTTTCCCCTGAAATTCATCCTCCATCCGGCTCATTCAACATCCGGATACGGCACTCCGACGGCTGGATTCGTTGCCTCAAGGGACATTTCACAAGAGAGTCCCGCGCCGGCGGTGAGGTGGTCCTCAATCTCCTGTTGCAGGATGTCAAGAGTCTTTGGCGGAATCGGGGCGAACTGGAGACTCCATCCTTCTTCAAGACCATGATGGAGAACACTGACGATCTCATTTTCTTCAAGGACGAAAACTGCGTTACGACCGCTGTAAGCAGGAACATGGATACCAAGGCCGTTTACCAACTCGATCACGGGAGCACGGTGGTTGGCCTGACCGATTACGACACGTACCTGGAGGAGAACGCCGATGTTTTCTACTCGCGCGACCGGCAGATTCTCGAGGGAGCCACACAAGTCCATATGGTTCAGCAGAGAGTAACCACCAAAGGCGCGAAGATATGGCTGGACATCTGCAAGTACCCGCTCAGAGACGCGGACGAAAAGATCGTCGGCTTGTTCGGCATATCGCGGGACATCACCGAACATATGATGGCAAAGGAATCTTTAAGAGATGCGCAGATCATTGCCGGTATCGGTAGCTACGATCTGGATATTCAAACCGGCATCTGGACCAGTTCCGATGTACTGGACGGGATCTTCGGCATTGATCAGATGTATGCGCGAACGGTGGAAGGCTGGGCGGCTCTGATTCATCCAAGTGACCGGGCGATGATGGAAGCCTATTTCGCAGACGAAGTCATGGGGAAAGGCGCGGCTTTCGATAAGGAATACCGGATTGTCCGGCAGACGGACCATGCGACGCGCTGGGTGCATGGGCTGGGTCGGCTGTCGTTCGACGCACAGGGCCGGCCGACAAGAATGCGCGGCACGATTCAGGACATCACCGAGCGCAGGCAGGCCGAAGAACAGCTTCGCCTTGCCGCCAGCGTCTTCACGCATACCCGCGAAGGCATTATGATCACTGCGGCCGACGGCGCAATCCTCGATGTCAACGACGCCTTTACCCAGATTACGGGCTATGGGCGCGAGGAAGTTCTGGGCAGTAACCCAAGACTGCTCAAGTCGGGACGCCATAGCAAGGAGTTCTATTCTGAGATGTGGCGCGCCTTGACCGATAAGGGCTATTGGTCCGGCGAGGTGTGGAACCGAGACAAGGCGGGCAGGATATTCGCCGAATTGCTTACCATGAGCGCGGTGCGGGACGCCGAGGGTAATACCCAGCAGTATGTGGCGCTGTTTACCGACATCACCTCGATCAAGGAGCACGAAAGCCGGCTGGAACAGATCGCCCACTTCGATATGCTGACCGGACTGCCGAATCGAGTATTGCTCTCCGACCGCCTGCATCAGGCCATGGCCCAGGCCCACCGGCGGAATCAACTGGTGGCGGTGGCGTATCTTGACCTGGATGGCTTCAAAGCCATCAACGACCTCCATGGGCACGACGCGGGCGACCAATTGCTGATGAATCTGGCCAAGCGCATGAAGCAGGCTCTGCGCGAGAGCGATACGGTGGCACGGCTGGGAGGCGACGAGTTTGTCGTTGTGTTTCTGGACTTGCCGGACGTGGAGGCCATCCATCCAGAGCTTGCCAGGCTTCTAGCCGTGGCATCCCAACCGATGCAGATAGGCGATCTTGACCTCCATGTGTCGGCTAGCATAGGCGTTTCTTTCTATCCGCAGGCCGAGGATATAGATGCGGATCAGCTGCTTCGTCAGGCCGATCAGGCCATGTATAGGGCCAAGCTGGATGGCAAGAACCGCTATTGCATATTCGACCATGGACATGATCTCAGTATTTGCGCCCTTCATGAAGATCTTAAGTGCATCCCTCAAGCCTAGGCTGCGGGCGAATAGGTTGTAAGCCGGCGGAGTCCTTTTGCGAAAGCGGGACTGACCGAGGCCACGGCGCGTTTTAGGATAAAGGCTGTGGTACCCAGCTCGGAGGCAAAGATGAAGAGTCACACGGAGTACCTGGTGATGGAAACCAGGAAGCGGCGGGAGATGGTGCACATCACCGACGAGGTGGAACAGATTGTGCGGCGCAGCGGGGTCAAGGATGGATTGTGCTTTGTTTCGCCGATGCATATTACAGCCGCCGTGTACGTGAACGACCTGGAGAGCGGACTGATTGAGGATATCGGCAAGTGGCTGGAGGAGCTTGCGCCGGCGCGGCCCGATTACCGGCACCATCAGACGGGCGAGGACAATGGAGACGCGCATCTGAAGTCGCTGCTGCTGCACCATGAGACTACGTTGCCAGTGACCAACGGAAAGCTGGACCTGGGAACCTGGCAGCGGGTTTTCTATGCCGAGTTCGACGGGCAGCGCAGTAAGCGGGTGATCGTCAAGGTGCTGGGGGTGGAGTAGGAGAGACAGCGGAGTTAGCAAGTCAGCGCGGCTAATGACCCCAGCAAAAGAAATGTCCTTGCGCCGTCCCTATGGGACTCCGGTATGAATCTGTGGAATCCGCTTTCCCCACGCTAAAGCGCGGGGCTAATAAACACTGCGCCTCCGGCGCGCCTATCAAGACATTATTTATGCAGTCATCAATAACTCCGCTGATTTATGGATTGGCTTGGGCTGGGGCAGTTTTCGTTTGCGCAGGCGCATCTTCGTCGGTGATTTTGCGCCATAGGCCGGTGGGATTGGCAGGTCCTGGCGTAGAGAGATCGATTTTTATGCGGGGCAGGACGACCAGATCGACGCGGCGGTTTTCACTGCGGCCCTCGGCGGTATCGTTGCTGGCCGCGGGGTGGTACTCGGAATATCCGGCGGCGGAGATGCGCTCCGGGGAAATGGCTTTCATATCGATAAAAATGCGGGCGATGCGTGTGGCGCGAGCTGAAGAAAGCTCCCAGTTGGAGTCGAATTCCGCGGTGTGGATGGGAACGTTGTCGGTGTGTCCCTCGATGCGCAGGTCGTAGGGCGTTTGGCCGAGCGAGGCGGAGATCTGGCGCAGTGTGGGGAGGGTCTCGGGCCTGGGAGTGGCCGAGCCGGAGCTAAAGAAGCCGGCCTCGCGCAGGCTGATCACCAGCCCGTCGCGGCCCATCTTCATGGAGATGGAGTGCGCGGCGACTTGGCTCGATAGACTCATCTCCAACTCGCGGCGAAGGCGATCCAGGTCTTCCTTAACCCTGGCCGGCGACAGCACATTCTCTTCCATGACGGTATTCATGGTGCTGGCCGCATGGTCTTGGCTGGAGGCGGAGTTTGCGCCGGACAAGACGCTCAGTGATTTGAAGGCGCTGTCGATGGACTCCGTTACCTGCGCTTGTTTTTTCTGACCGGCCTTGGCGAAGGCGAACAGCACCACAAATAAGGCGAACAGCAGGGTGATGAAGTCGGCATAGGAGACCATCCAGCGATCCTGGCTGATGATGTGCTTGCGCCGCTCCAGCCTCATGCCGCGTTCTCCTTGGGCTTTTGCAGGGGGTCATTGATGAAGCCGGCCAGCTTGACTTCCAGCATGCGCGGGTTCATGCCTTCGAGGATGGAGATCACGCCTTCCAGCATCATCTCGCGGCGCTGGTGTTCATCGCGTACGCGGAGGCGCATCTTTCCGGCGAAGGGCAGGAAGAAGAGATTTGCGATGCCCACGCCGTAGATGGTGGCGACGAAGGCCACGGCGATGCCCTTGCCCACTTCCTGAATGTTGTCCAGATTCTTCATGACTTGAATAAGCCCCAGAATCGCGCCCAGGATGCCGATGGTGGGCGAGAATCCTCCGGCGGACTCGAAGACCGCGGGGAGCCGTTCGTCGTTCTCCGCGGTGCAATCCAGGCTGACGCGCATGATTTTGCGCAATTCGGCAGACTCGGTTCCATCGACGGCCAGCATGAGGGCTTGCTTGAGGAACGGATCCTGAATCGTTTGCAGGTCGCTGTCCAGCGAGACTACGCCATTGCGGCGCGCCTTGTTGGCGAAGGCGACCAACTGTTTGAGGAGCTGATCGTTTTGCTTGAGAGGGGCGGAAAAGACGTGCGTCAGGCTGGCAAATGCGGCCATCACGGTGGACAGCGGGAACTGGAGCATCACCGCGCCCAAAGTGCCGCCAAAGACAATCAGGGCCGCGGTGGGTTGCAGAACCTGGCCCATGTTTCCGCCCTCAATGAGCAGTCCAGCCACGATGCCCGCGATGGCCAGGAACGCTCCGAAAATGCTGCCTTTATCCATGGAAACTCCTCAACAAATTTGCGCGCAGAGCGGGAATCATCCTTTATTCATCAGCGCCGAGAGGGCCGCGCTTGGCTGGCGCCGATGGAGGAGCCTGGCCGGATACATCGAGGCTGGTGAGCGAGACTGCGCGCTGCAATTCGTCATAAGAAGGCAGCCGCTTGGCGACCAAGGCTAACAGGCGCGAGCGGTAGGCGAGGACACGTTCGACGATCTCGGCGGTGTCCTCGCGCACAATCATCTTCTCTCCATTGATCAAGGTCAGCATGGTGTCCGGGGAGGCTTCGGCGGTTTTGATCAAGTCGCTGTTCAACATTATCGGAGTGCCGTTGAGCCGGGTAAGTTCGATCATTTCCTTGAAGCTCCTTCGAGGTGGTTATCGGCAAACGGCGGGAAAGGTTAAGTAATTAAGAAAAGTAAAGAGGAAGTGTTCGGAGTAGGACACAAAAGCAGGGGTAATAAAGTCCTTCAGGTTCATGCCGAAGAAGGGGCCAGATGCGACGGTAACCAAACCGAAAGTAGCAGCCCACAGTTACACAAAATAGGGATGCACTCCAGGGGACAGTCCGTAATCCAACGCATCTACAAGGAGTACCCCATGTCCCTGGGCGTCTTAAACAACATCAATGCAATCTATGCAGAGAACAACCTGAATAACACCAGCAACAGCCTTTCGACCGTTCTGCAGCAGTTGTCGTCTGGCTCCAAAATCAACTCTGGCGCGGACGATGCCGCCGGCCTTTCCCTGGTTAACGGTCTCCAGGCCAACTCCGTAGCGCTTTCTCAGTCGAAGACCAACTCCCAAGAGGGTGTGGGCCTGTTGCAAGTGGCCGATGGCGCTCTCTCGCAAGTGACTAGCCTGCTCAACCGGGCCGTAACGCTGGCTACCGAAGCCTCGAACGGCACCCTCAACTCCAGCCAGGACGCGGCTGCCAATCAAGAGTTCCAGTCGATTCTGTCCGAAGTGAACAACATTGGATCTACGACCACCTACAACGCGCAGAAGGTTTTCGGCGGCGCGGATGTGGCCGTCTACACCGGCGACTCATCGACGCAGAGCGCCTCGGTTGACAACCTGCATTTTGCGAACGTTACTTCTGCTTCTTTGGGCGATGCCAACGGCACCATGCAATATAGCGCGGGCCAGGGCGTATTCACCGACCTGCAGAAAAGTGCCACTGCTGGAACTGTGTCCGGACTTGATCAGGCTGGCGTAGGAACATTGACATTCTCCTCCTGGGATGTTGCCTCACAGTCGGTTGTAACCAAATCGGTCACGAGCACTGCTAATGAAACAGTGAATGCGTTCATCACGCAGATCAACAGCGCGGGTCTGGGAGTTTCGGCCAGCCTTACCACGAGCGCCAATGCCACGGGCGATGCGACAGCGACAAAGGCTGATCTCGGCATTGAGATCACTGGCGCGGTTCAAGCCGGTGTTACTCCCACAGCCGGCGCTCCCATGATGGAGCTCACCAATACTTCGTATAAGGATGGCGTTCTCACTGGCGCCGTCGCAAACACCTCGGCAGACTCCGGCACGGGCAGCGCCATGATCAGTTACAAGACGGGCACCGGCGGAACATCCGATCTGACCCAAAACAACCTGACAACCCAGGCTGGCGCGCAGGCCACTCTGACCACGCTGAACGCCGCCATCACCAACGTTGCAGCTCAGGACGGCTACATCGGCGCGCAGATCAACACGCTGAACGCGGTCAGTTCCGTGCTCAGCACACAGGGCGAGAACGTGACCGCAGCGCAGAACGCAGTGCAGGCCACCGACTATGCGGCTGCATCCTCCAACATGTCCAAGTACGAGATTCTGAGCCAGACCGGCATCTCGGCCCTGGCGCAGGCCAACAGCGTGCAGCAGGAAGTCACCAAGCTGCTGCAGTAATCAAGGAGACCCAGCAATAAGCAGTCATCGCTGGGGTGGAATAAACCGGCGCAAGCCGCGAACCGGGAAGGGCGCCCAACCAGGCGCCCTTTCTTTGCGTAATACCATAGTAGCCGCGTAAAGGCCGACGGATTTCAAAGGGCTAAAGTCGCGCCCATTCAACGCCGATGAACTTATTGCGCGGAGCAATTCTTCCGTCGTCCGAATCCTGATTCGGTTCAGTCAAATTCGTGAACTGTACCGAAGCCATGGATTTTAGAAAGCCAATGAGATTTTTCCAATCCGGCCCAGCATCGGGTGGTTCTCGGGCTGCATGGTTTCGCCAGAGAGGGTTCTATGGGCACAGTAGGACTGAGTTTCGGGTCGCCGACCAGCGGGGCGGGCTTCGACGTGAGCTCGACGGTGGCCCAGATAGTGGGCAATCTCCAGAATGTGGAGACGCCGTGGAAGAATCAGCTTAAGACATTGCAAAGCCAAGATACGGCGATCTCCAGCCTGGGGACGCTGTTATCGAGTCTCTCCAATGATATGAGCTCGCTGACTGACGCGACGGGCATCCTGGCACAGAAGCTGGGTTCCAGCTCTGACACCAATGTGCTGAATCTGACGGCGGCGACCTCGGCGGCGGTGGCCGGTACGCACACGGTGGAGGTGGGGAATCTGGCGACGACGTCGAGCGGGTACATGACGCAGATCGCCAATGCCAACGATCCGCTGTCCGGATCGGTGACGCTGAAGGCGGGCAGCGGCACGGCGTTGACCATCACGCTGAATTCATCCAGCAATACGCTGGCCAAGCTGGCGGCGACGATCAATGCGTCCGGAGTGGGCATCAACGCCAGCGTGCTGACAGATTCCTCGGGATCGATGCTGAGCCTGGTTTCGGGCACCTCGGGGGCGGGCGGGGACATCTCCGTAACATCGAATAGCATCGCCGCCACCGATAGCACGGCGCTGAGTTACACCGGCGTGGCGGGCAGCGGCACAACGGCCTCAACCGGCACACTGACGGCGGTGGCCAGCACGGGCGATACGCTCGCCGGCTCGCTCTCAATCCAGGCGGGCACTGGCACGGCGTATTCCATCGTGGCGGGCGTCCAGCCAAGCGGGGGACCGGCACTGAACACCTTCTACACGGGAACCAGCGTCAACACGATCAGCGGGCTGGAGGGTGCAATCAATTTGAATTCGACGAGTCTGGGTGTCACGGCTTCGCTCAATACGGTTGCGGTCGGCAGCAACGCAATCGGCACCATCCTGACGCTGACCTCTAATACCACGGGTTCCAGCGGTACGTTGACCGTGAGTTCCAGTATCAATGACAACACGGGCACGACATCGTTGATTTATGCCAACCCGGTGGTGGGCAAGGACGCCAATCTAACGGTGGACGGCGTGGGTTTGACCAGCGCGTCGAACACGGTGGCCAATCTGATACCTGGCGTGACCTTTCAGTTGCTGGCGCCCAGCGCGACAGGCGAGCAGGTGCAGGTGGTGATCGGCAACGACAACACCGAAGTGGAGAGCACGGTCGGCCAGATGGTGAGCGACTATAATGCGCTGATCAGCGGAGTGAACGCCCAGGAGGGGCTCGACAGCTCAGGCAACGCCGAGCCTCTGTTCGGCTCTCCCACGCTCTCGCTGTTGCAGCAGCAATTGATGAGCGGGCTGAATATGCAGAACCCCAGCGGCTATCTGACGGCGATCTCCACCAGCACCAATACGACTTTG
Organism: Acidobacteriaceae bacterium; assembly: GCA_003156235.1. GTDB lineage: Bacteria > Acidobacteriota > Terriglobia > Terriglobales > Acidobacteriaceae > Telmatobacter. Next base: position 1,505 of record PMGP01000455.1, on the reverse strand, counting down.
GCGGGGTCGATCTCGATACAGGTGGGCAGCGGCGCGGCGCAGAGCATCCCCGTCCCGACGACATCGGGGAACAACACGATCTCCGGGCTGGCCAGCGCCATCAACGCAGCCAACATCGGCGTCACGGCCGGGGTGACGACCAGCAACGGCCAGTCGACCCTGACGCTGGCGTCGCAAACAGAGGGCTCCAGAGGAACGCTGACGATAAATTCCGCCGTCGAAGCCACCAGCGATACGCCGCTGAGTTACACCGGTACGAATGGCACCAGCACGGTGAATTCAACCGGCACTTTGACCGCGATTGCCAATGCCGGCGATACGCTCTCCGGCTCTATCACCATCGAGGCGGCCACTGGCTCGGCGATGGAATTTGATATGTCCTCGTTGAGCGATAAAACTCTCGCCGGTTTGTCATCGGCGATTAATATCGCCGCTATCGGGGTCACGGCGTCGGTGGTGACCAGCAACGGTAAATCGAGCTTGTCGATTCTCTCCAATACAGCGGGAAGCTCCGGGAATCTGACCGTAGCCTCAAGCATTCTGGACACTTCCAGCACCAGCACCGCACTGCTGAGCTACACGAACTCGTCGGACATCAACAGTCTGACCAGCCTGGGCATCAGCGTAAACAACGACGGGTCACTGACCTTTGCCGCGGGCAGTCTGGATTCGCTGCTGAACTCGGACTACAGCAGCGTGGTGGGCTTCTTTCAGAACGCGAACAGCTGGGGGCAGACCTTCAACACCATGCTAACCAACGCCGGCTCCAGCTCATCGACGGGCATCATGTCGCTGGCATTGAAATCGGACAGCAACATCGAATCGACTTTGAACGCGGATATTTCCAGGGAAGAGAGCATGATCTCGACGGAGCAGAAGAGCCTGACTACGGAACTGAACACGGCAAACCAGATCATGCAGGAGCTGCCCACGCAGTTGCAAGGGGTCAACGAACTGTACTCGGCGATCACCGGCTATAACAAGAACTCTTAACGGCAAAGGAGCTTTATTCCCATGGAAAGTTATCAGCAACATGCGCTGGAAGGCGCTTCGGCAGTTGACCTGGTAGTGGCGCTTTACGACGGAATACTGCGTTTTCTTTACGCGGCCTCTGGGGCCGTGGAGCGTGGCGACGCGGAGGCCCGCAGAACCGCCGTCAAGCGGGCGCTGGATATCATCATTCATTTGCAGGCGCGGCTGCGCATGGATGTGGGCGGCCGGCCGGCGCAGGTGCTCAGCGAGTTCTATGCATCCATCTTCGCGCAGATTCTGCAGGCATCGCAGTCGGCCTCGCGGCAGAAGTTCGATCATGCCATCGAATGTGTAAAGAATGTGCGGGACGCCTGGCGCCAGGTGGCCAAGGACCCCACAGTCAATCCGGCTCCGCTGCAAGTGGCCGACTTCTTATCCGGGAACAGGCAGGGCGGTCAGAATAGCGCCGAATATGGCGAGGATGCTCCTTCCGGCTCGCGATGGAATGCGTGAAAGACAGGGACTAGGGACTA
>PMGP01000448.1 GCA_003156235.1 Acidobacteriaceae bacterium | reverse complement strand
GCTCGCCGCAGCTCCTTCGGCATAAAGGCGGAACATTTTCTCCAACGCCCGATAGCGCATCGCGATCTGTTTTTGTAGTTCGGCGGCGGGATTCCGCGCGCCAAACACATATTCGACAGCCGCTGAGCTGCCGAGCGTAACGGAAAGTGTGGCGATGAACCAGAGAGAGGCCTTTACGAGAGTGTCAGCGGGTAAATGCAATTCCCACATGGCAATCAAAGTGACGTATACAAATCCCCCGCCGACAAATAGAAAGGGAATAGCGCAGGAGAGAATCCCGATTCCACAGACGAAAGAAATCACGGCAACACTGAGGACACGAGCCATTGGATCGTTGCCGGTGAGTATGATGACAACGAGCGATATGGCAATAGCCGTGGTACCCGTTATCAGCATTAAAAGGTTAAATCGAAAACAGACTGCGGGGCTGTCATGGGCGACGAAAAAGATGATGTAAAGACAGAGCGCCAAATACGGCATCTGCCAGACCAGAATCGCCACCAGGGTAATTACGGAGCCAAGAACATACCGCAGGGCGCACTTGATCCGTGCTTCAGAGGGCTGCTGATCTCTCCAGAAGGCCTGTATCCACGTTGAAAGCGCTGCGTACATGCTTTATCTCACGACTGTGACTGCGGTTGCACCGATGCGAAAGAGCTCAGGGTCCGGATCCAGAATGCGGACGCGCACTGGAAACCGCGTTGCGAGGTGCACCCAGTTGAGGGTGCGTTCGATGTCCGGCAGGCCGCCAATGACCTTTGCATCCTCCGGAAGGACACCGAAACCGACGCTATCCACCACCCCATGAAACTTCCTGTCGGGATGCCCCATCAGGTAAACGTCGACGGGGCTTCCAATTCTTATCGCCTTGACCTTCGATTCGCGGTAGTTGGCAACCACCCACCAGGTGCGTGTATCGATGAGAGTGAACATCGGTGCACCGGGGTGCGCGTAAGCGCCTTCGGAGATATTCATATTGGTGACATAGGCATCGAAAGGGGCGACTACCCGGCAATGCTCCAGGTCGAGCCGCGCCTCATCCACCTTCGCCGCTTTGGCCGCTCGCAGGGNNGCCGCGCATTGTCCACCTTTGCGGCTTTGCCGGCGCGCTGAGATTCCAGGGTGTCCACCGTATCGATGGTGTGAATTGCCTGCCCCAGCTTCGCCTGCGACTCGGATTCCATTTCGCTGGCTATCTCCTGACCAAGAACAGCCTGTGTTTCCTGCGCCCGCGCCTGCGTTAGAGCCGCAAGGGATCCGTCATAGGCGCCTTGCGCAACGCGCACAACCGTGCGCGTATGGTCGACCTGTTCGACAGTTACGTATTGTTTTTCGAGCAGGGGTTCGATGCGGTGCAAGTCGTTGGTGGCGAGCTTGAGCTGCGCTCCCGCGGCTACGACGGCTGCCTGAGCCCGGGAGACTGCTGCCTTCGCCATGTCCACGCTGCTGCTGGCGGTTTTGATTCCCGTCTTCGCGGTGTGCACCCCGGCAAGCGCAGCCTCCGCGGCACTGTTTTGTGCCGCAATCCGGCGCTTCTGGTCGATAATCTGATTTTCCAAAGCCGCCTGATCGGATAGCGCCATCTGCAGCGCATACTCATAGGGGCGCGGATCGATAACAAAGAGCAGATCGCCTTTTTTTACGAAGGCATTGTCTTTTACCGGCAGTTGAACGAGCCGCCCACTGACCTCTGGGGCAATCTCAATAAAGTTTGCCCTTACGCTGGCATCGTCGGTTCGGGGATTTCGATTGGTTTCCAGGATGACAAGCAGCAACAGCAGGACTGCGGCCGTAACAACGCCGATGCCGATCCGGCGTCCAAGAAGTTTTCGATTGGGGATTTGGGTAGTCTGTTCCATTTGTGCCGTCCTAACGGTAAAGAATGAGCCAAAGAAGGGCGCTGAAGAGAAGCACAACGCTGGGGTAAAAGAGCGCCAGCGGGCCAACCTCTGACTCCAGGCGATAGCGCACCAGCAAGTACCGGACGACGAAAGTGAGGATCACCGCGATGGTCAGACAGATCATCCCAGCCGGAAAGAAGGAACCCATAACGTCCATGGAAGGCGATTGCGCACAGCCTGCGCAGAACAGGCAGACTGCCGTGATGCAAATCAGACTCTTTTTCTTAACATTCATGGTTGAACGCCGTTCTGTGTTGGAAGTTGAGTTGTCAATGGCTTGTTCCGCAGCAGATTCCCAGTTACGAATTCCAGGTTCACCGCCTCAAGGAGGAGTTGTGAGCGCGCCGATACGTGAGCGAGACGGGCCTGCGCCAACCGATCCTCCGCCGTGACGACATCGACCAGGTTCCTGACGCCGTATTTATACGCGTCCAGCGAGGATGCATAGGAGGCGCTTGCCGAATCGAGCACCGCTACCGCGGCCTGCTCTTTGCGCAACCCGGTGCAAAATCCGATGTAAGCCGTCCAAACTTCCCGCACCGCATCGTCGTGCTTTGCTCTCATTTCATCCTGTGCTTCGCGGCGCTTCGATTCTGCAATGGCGAGCTGGTTCTTGCGCTCGCCTCCATCGAATATGCGCCATTGCACGCCCAGCG
>PMGP01000047.1 GCA_003156235.1 Acidobacteriaceae bacterium | reverse complement strand
GTGTGGAGACCCTGAGGCAGGAATAGTATGCGAGAGGAACTTGAGCAGCGTCTGGTTGAGCGATGGCCAGCCTGGTTCAACGTGGAAGGGAACATTCGCGAGACATTGATGCCCTTTGGATTTGCCCACGGCGACGGGTGGTTCGACCTCGTCTGGCGGCTGTGTGAGCGGCTGGAGCCCCTCGTAGCCGCAGAGGAGGCAGAGACTGGGCGCTCATTTCAGGTGCTCCAAGTCAAGGAGAAGTTTGGTGGTCTGCGCTTCTATACGAATTTCAACAATGACGCCATTTCCGCTCTCATTGAAGCTGCTGAGATAGAGTCATTTCACACAAGCGAGGTTTGAGCCCATATGGACTTCCCCCGCCAGATTGCCACAGTGACCAGCTTTCGTCCTGCACGGAGACCGAGGCGGGTAGAGAAGCCGAAGGACAGCATATCATCCTGCGAGTGCCCGTGCTTTTTGGGAAACTTCCGCACTTTAGTACCCAAAGCGCTGAAGAATTTGCCTTGATTCGCCACGCTCTGAGATGTAAAGTTTTATGGACAATAGCAGCACGAGCAGATTTGCGTGCTATCCAGATAGGCAAGAGTGGGGGTGTCAAATGAGCGGAGAGTGCCTGTAGGAGCCGAAGGGCTTCGCGGGGCACGGTGAACGGGATTGAAGCCTCTCTGGCACACACGGCACCTATGACGTTTCGGTTCCTGAAGTGCGGAATGGCGTGTTGCTCCAAACCGTCACCCACGAAATCTCGCATAGCACGGGGCATCATTCGATACCGCATGAGCACTCACTTGCTTTCCGAGCCAAGTAGATTCTGGAGACTTGGAGGTACCACCATGAGCATTGAACAAGATCGCCAAGACCGTGAAGACCGTGTTATGGGGGCGCTCGACGTCGCCACCAAGCCTATTCAGGCTGCCCAAGGCATGTTTCTGATTATTAAAGCGATTGTCATCGCGCTTGTCCTTCTCCTTGGGCTGCCCANNACTCCTTACTATGTCATCCTTGGAGCCCCCCTCGTCTACTGTATTCTATGGAGCCCCCTTCTAATCGAGATAGTTTTTCAGGATGGCCGCTGGGCAATATCTATTTTCCTCTTCCTATCCGTAGGTATCCTGATCCGTAAGTACCGTAATAGAAACAATCCCCCAGGTTTTTGGAGTGACCTCTTCAAACCTGTCGAGCCCGAGCCCGTGCCCGAATGGGAGATCAAGCAGTCTATCGCGCTCCACGGGCCCGGGCGCGTCTACAGGCGCTATGACTATGACAAATACCCCTGGTTAAACCCCAACTGGAAGCCATGTGTGCACACCCCCACCCCCGATAATGATGACGAGGTTATCAGGAGGTAAAGTGCCCAGACCCCGTAACCGTCTTCACCTGAGACCTTGAACCTCTATCTGTGGGTTCTTCAGTCGAGAAACTGAAAATCACTGTTGAAACCCACTGTCAATCTTTCAGGGTATGGTGACTTTCCTACCCTGAATACCTCTTCATTCTGTCTACGGGATTAGGAGTGATTTCCATTTTATTGCGACTTATAGGAGTTGGGGTTTTACCTCTCTTGAGGTCCAACTCTCGCTGACGCACGTCCATCTCCGACATCACCTGAATGGTCTCTTCATTAATACCCAACCCACCACGATTCTGGATCATGACTGCAATCTTCTTCTTTTGCTCCTCCGCCGCTTCGACCTGCTGCCGCTCAAACTCTGCCATCAGCCGCTCATGCTTGTCGTTAGCCACCATGCCATGAAGTTCCTTCAGCATGCCCTCCCGAGTATCCAAATTCTCCGCATGAGCCCAGCCATCATCCAAATTGGTGTCAGCCTTAACTTTGATAATGACCTTGCCCCCGCAAAACGTATCCCTTAGCGCGCTGCTTTAATAGCGAAAGGGACACGAAGATGACGAAGGCGAAGCGGGGACGGTACACGGCCGGGTTCCGTGCCCCTGGTAGCAGAATTCATGTATTTGGCGGGTGGTTCACAAAGTCTCATTCCCAGCCTTCGTTTTACGGGGCTTTTTGCCCTCCAAATCGCGACCTCGGCTATGGTCTACAACGATTAGTCTGTGAGCCGTAAATTGATAGTAAATGTCATTCGGCGCTAGTCGAGCGTGGCAGATGGGCCCCACAATGGAAACAATCCAGCAACTGGCGATACCGCTGAAGCAGAGTCAGCTTGATGCCGCTAATGAATTCTAGGTAGTCTAGGTCGTGGGTCAGTTTGGATGAAACATCCCTCCGCCGCTTAAGCCCTCTTGATTGGCTGGCTTGCGTACGAGCTAAAATCCGTACCCTTCAAGCTGACCCACGACCCAAATCTAACGGATGTGTCGAAGCCCGTTCTCCAATGCTCATAGTTTCCGCATAGGCTCCTCAAACCGCAGGGTGTTGATGCACACCCCGGCTGACGGAGTCGATGATGGCTCGGTTGAACGCGGGAATATCGTTCGGGTTGCGGCTGGTAATGAACTGGCCGTCGATCACGACTTCCTGATCCACCCAAGTTGCTCCGGCATTCTTCAGATCAGTCTTCAACGAAAGCCATGAAGTAACCTTTTTACCCGACAGCACTCCGGCCTCCAGCAGCGTCCAAGGACCGTGACAGATCGCGGCAACGGTCTTTCCCGAAGATACGAACTGACGAACAAAATTCACAGCTTTCGGATCGATGCGGAGGCTGTCGGGACTGATAACGCCGCCCGGCAGCACCAGCGCGTCATAATCCTGGGGATTTGCGTCACTGAGGCACTTGTCGACTTTCACTTCATCGCCCCACTCAGTGTGCTTCCACCCTCTGATCTTTCCGCCCTTGGGGGCGATCACGACGGTGCTCGCTCCTGCATCATCCAGCGCTTTGCGCGGCTCGATCAGTTCTACCTGCTCGAATCCGTCGGTTGCTAAAAACGCGATCTTCTTGCCCTTCAAATCAGAAGCCAACTTTTTACCCTCCTGGCCATTTCACTATTCGGCCATTTTTTGGATGCGTGGCAGGCGAATCGGCTTCAACAAACTTAGCCTCCTCAGCAGAATCCGTGGGCGGTTTCCGGTTCGGGCAGTCGGCCAAGGGTGTGATAGAGGGCCATTGCATGGCTTTGAAGGTACGAAATCCGAAGGATCGTCTGGTGATNNCCACTCGGATTTTGTTGTTGAGCCCCTCGACCGCGCCGTTTGAAGGCTCATGTGTAGTCGGAATCGGTCGCCGGTTCACACCACTCCCAGTATCCATCCTTCGACCGCTGCGATTTCTTGTTCCTCCGTCGTCAATGGCGGATTCCAGTAGCTCCCGAGGGAGCCGTCCTGGTCTGCCCGTTGCAACCAGACGGCGACAGCGTAGGCCGCTTGCTCGTCCCCGTCCTGGCCATCTTTTGGGAAGCGTCGTCGTAGGAAGCTCAAACAGGTAACCTGTGAATAAACTTCTGTGCTGATTCTTGTGACTGCAGTGTGGAGTTCCACGCAGAATATTCTGGATTTTTCTTGAAGTCCCCTAATAGACTGCTTGCGAGTCTCCGAAGCTTTGAAAGCCTGCAGCCAAATATTTGGGCGGGGGAAGCTCTGTACGGACTCAGAAAGAGAAGGAAGACCAGTGAAGAGATTTTCGATAGCTTTACTCGCATTGGCAACGGCTCTTGCGATTGCGCCCATGGCAAGGGCTGACACGTTCGACTTTACATTCAACGGCGGCGGGTATTCTGCCTCGGGAGAGTTCACGACTACGTTGACAGGTTCACCTTACACGGTCACCGGAGTCACAGGCACGGCAGACGGATACTCGATTACCGGACTGTCGTCATACGCGAGCGCTGACCAGTTGCTCTATTTTCCAGCAACGGATGGGTATTACGCCGATTTCGGCGGCATTTCGTTCGCCAACGCCAACGGCGTCGATTACAACATCACCAATTATCCGTCGGGTTCGAGCAACTTCATCAATGTCAGCACGCTCGACCTCGAAGGCTATGGAGCCTCTGCCATTCCCGTGGAAATGAGCGTCACCGCAACCCCCGAGCCCTCGTCCCTGCTATTCATGGGCACCGGACTGCTCGGTCTGGCGGTCGTCCTTTATCGGAAGAACAAACCATCCAACTTGGTCTTGCACTCGTAGTCATTTTGCTTTCGTTGGTTCTCCGCTTAAAAAGGGCACGGAAACGTGCCCTTTTTTGCGCTAGGTCTCTGGCAGCATAAAGTAGTTCTTTTGTAGCTGAACTTCTGCCGTGCTTTCCTGCAAGTAAACCTCCAGCCGATGGTGACGTGGTTGCGGTTCATCTTCCGGTTCCAAGTTTTGGAGTCGGGTGTCTCCGCGCCGGAGTAGTCGATGCCGATGTAGCGGCGAAATGGGGTAACCCCGTAACCTCCGTTATCCTGAACTTGACCGATTCAGTCAGT
>PMGP01000115.1 GCA_003156235.1 Acidobacteriaceae bacterium | reverse complement strand
TGCCCAGCGTTGCGCCGGTGAGCACGTGGTGTTTGGCAATCGGCAGGTTGAAGATTTTGTCAGCCTCCAGAAACGGCGTGAAGACAGGCCATGTTTTCAGCACCACGCCGCCCATGTCCACTTCGCGAAATAACTCTGGATCGGGCAGGATGACCTCGGCGTGCTCGGCCAGCGCGGCGGCCTGAATGCCGGAGCGATGGAAGCAGCGGCGCGGCTCGTTGCAACTTACATCGGTGACAATGACCCGCTTCGCTCCCGCTTGCCAGCACTGCCGCACCACTTCGGCAACGACATCGGGGTTGGTGTTGGCGGCCTGCTCCGGCGTGCGGTCCCACGCAATGTTGGGCTTGAGAACCACCACATCCTGGCGGCTGACGAAGCGGCCAATGCCGCCCAGATTTTCCAGAGCCTTGGCAACCAGCTCGCGCGGCTCTCCGTTTTGCACCACGGTCATCGCCGGCCATTGCGCGTCTTGAGAATTGGACGCAATGCGATGGTCCCTCCGCGCATCTTCAGCCTTCGCCGGAACCGGACGGAAGCTGTGTTCGCTGAGCCACGCGGCCACGCCCGCCGCGCCCGCCGCTGCTCCGCCGAGTCGCAGCAACTGCAGCATCGCCTCGCGCCGCGTCATGCCCTGCGCGCCGCCCGCTGTCTCCTCCAGCTTCTGATCGGTTTCACCGGCCATGATTTTTCTCCCGCTCAAATTTCCATGAGATGAATGCGCTGCGGATCGTTGGTGCCCAGGTTGTGCTTTGCATCGGCGGCGGTAACCAGAAATGTAGTCGGGCGTCCCGTGGACTCGAGCGTTGGCATTCCCATCTCAGCGCGCTTGCGTTCCACGATCTTCCACCCCGTGTAATCGATAGCCACTGGATCATGTCCCACAATGAGCGCATTGGGATACCAAAGATGCTCAGGATGAAATTGCGGTCCACCCTCATAGATGGAGGCTGTGGCGTCGCCGATGGTGAAGCGGAACTTGTCGCGCAGCGCCGGAATGCAATTCAAATCGGCGATGCCAGGGTTGCAAGCGCTGCCGTGAAGTTCCGCCGGCCGCTGAATCGCGCCATAAAAATTCTTCAGTGAAAAAGTAACTCCCGCCAGATCATGATCCTTGAGTACGGGAAGGTTGATGACAAAGTCGCACTCGCGGGTAAGTATCTTTGTAAAATTCACGCGCACCGAGCCGAAAGCAGCGGGCTGCTCCTCAAAGCCAAAGCCATCCATATCCGTGCCGATGCAGCGAATGCGGCTGCGGTCGGTCGAAATCGTGTAACCGGCGCGCTCCAGATCGCTGTGACGGCACTCCCACACCACAATCTCGCTTGGTTTCACGCCTGCTTGTTGCAACCGCTCGCAGACGGCCAGCGTCAGCGCCAGATGTGTTGCGATAGGCTTGCCGCCCAGGCCGTTGATCTTCAGGCCGATCACCTTGCCCACAGGCACAATGCGCTTCCAAGCCTCAATCGGCTTGTCGCGGCCTGTATAAGTGGCGATGGCGCGGTCCAGCAGATCAGCCACACGCTTTTCGTCCAGGTGGCCTCCTGCAGTGTGCAGCTCCGCATCGCGAGCGACAACGACCTTGGATTTTTGCTGGTCGAGCAGTTCAGCCAGCCCCAGCTTGCTTTGCGTGCCAAGCAACATAGCTCCCGTCGCGGCGGTCTTCAAAAATTCCCTGCGGCTGTTCATGGCAATCCTCGTATTCCGGCACGGTCTGCGCTCCGGCCTGCTGCTTTACAATTTCGCTTCCACGCCGTGCGCCAACGCAAGCAGAGCCTGCGGTGTGTCCGGCGTGGACTCATAGGCAACGATGCGCACCAGCGAAACGCCTTTGCGGAAGATGATGCTTTGCGCATAGGCAACGCCCGCGTCGCCCAGTTGAATAGGCTTGGCGTCTTTGGTCCCGGTTTCCAGAATCTTGCGCGCGCCATCCGCGCTCGCCATCGTGTGCACATCCACCGTCGCCTCCAACTGCCCCTGAAATTTGTAGTCGGAGGTCGAGGTGGAGACAACGCCTGCGGAGATGTACTGTTCGGCGTCTCCGTCAATGTATTGGTAGAGGTCTTTAGCGGCAAAGACTCGCGTCTCGCTGGTTTTTTCCCAGCCCGCAACCACGCCCGACTTGGGGAACGAGTCAGCAACTTTCTTCTTGCATCCTGTACCGACTGCTGTGACGGCAAGAATAATTGCCGCAAAGGCCAACAACGATTTCATTGAACAAGTTTTCACTGAGCGTTCTCCTTATTTTCTGTTGAGCAAAATCTGGCTGCTCGGCGAGCGGCTTTCGCCGATGCTGGTCACGTATACGGCGGGACGATCCTGCAACGGACAAGCATACTCGCAAGCGCCGCAGCCCACGCAGCGGCTGGGATCGACGCGCGGCTGCTTCAGCGTCTTGGTGTTGCCCGCCGAGTCAATCACCTGCGCCTCCTCGACATAAATCGCTTTGGGCGAAACCGGGCACCACTCTTCGCAAACGATGCAGTCGATAGCCATGGCCCACGGCAAACAGCGTCCGCGATCATAAAACGCCGTCCCCAGCCGAATCGGCTGGCTCTGCTGGCCCACGCCGACCACCCAGCCTTTTCCCTTTGGCGTAATCTGCCAGATGGCGCCGGTGGGACAAACCTCCGAGCACATCACGCAACTCGGCTCGCAGTATCCGATGCGCGGCACCAGCGTCGGCG
>PMGP01000062.1 GCA_003156235.1 Acidobacteriaceae bacterium | reverse complement strand
ACGCTGGCCGAGGCGGCGCGCATCGTCGAAGAGACCGGCTTTGATCTGGTGGACCTGAACCTGGGCTGTCCGGCCAAGCGGGTCGTCGGCTCCAACGGCGGCTCGGGCCTGCTGCGCGATCTGCCGCGCATTGGCGAAATCTTCCGCGCCGTGCGCCGGGCGGTGACGATTCCCTTCACAGTGAAATTCCGTATGGGCTGGAACGACAGCGATATTGTCTGCCTGGAGCTGGCGCGGATGGCCGAAGCCGAGGGACTGAACGCGGTGGCGCTGCATGCCCGAACCCGTGAGCAGGGATACAGCGGCCAGGCGCGCTGGGAGTGGATCGCCAAGGTCAAGCAGGCAGTTAAAATTCCTGTCATCGGCAACGGCGACATTCATAGCCCAGAGGCCGCTGTGGCCATGGTGGCCCAAACCGGCTGCGATGCGGTGATGATCGGCCGGGCTGCGCCGTCGAACCCATGGATTTTTCGGCAGATTGCGCAGTACACGGCCACCGGCACATATGAGCGTCCCACTGTGCAGGACCGCTACCGCATGATCCGCGCATATTTTCAGATGCTGCTAGACGAGTCCGAAGCGACAAAGGATTTGCCCAAGGCAGCGCGGCTGGGCGAAACCTCCGGCAAGATGAAGCAGTTTGCCACCTGGTTTACCCACGGCGTGGCGGGCGGCGCCAAACTGAGGGCTGCCATCTACCAGGCGCGAACCGGGAGTGAGGTGCTCTCCCAGGTAGACGCGTTCTTCACAGCCCAACTGGCGAGCGGCACAGAGCCAGTCGCAGCACCGGAAGACGATGCGGGGGAAATGTTTCCTGCAGGCATGACGGTCTGCGATTAGATGCGCTCGATGGCCAGCGCCACGGCGTTTCCGCCGCCCAGGCACAGCGCCGCGATGCCTCTGCTCTTGCCGAGCCGCTTCAATGCGTAGAGCAGCGTGACCAGCGCGCGCGCCCCGCTGGCGCCGATGGGGTGTCCGATAGCCACCGCGCCGCCCTGCACGTTGACCTTGGCCGGGTCGAGACCCAGTTCGCGATTCACGGCCAGCGCCTGCACGCTGAAAGCCTCGTTCAGCTCAAACAAATCCACGCTGTCCAGCGGCCAGCCCGCCTTGGCCGCCACCTTGCGCACGGCTTCGATGGGCGCCAAGCCAAACCACTCCGGCTCGCCGCCGCTGGTGGCCTGGGCGCGAATCACGGCCAGCGGCGCGAGGCCCAGTTCGCGAGCCCGCTCGGCGCTGGTGACCACCAAAGCCGCGGCCCCGTCGCTGACGCCGGGAGAGTTGCCGGCCGTCACCGTGCCACCCTCCTGAAAGGCCGGCTTGAGTCGGGAGAGGATTTCGACGGTCGTATCAGGGCGAATCGATTCGTCGGCGTCAAATATTGCCGGCTCTGCGCCTTTCCTGGATGCCGGAATCTCGACGGGCAGAATCTCGTCGCGGAAAAAGCCCTGCGCGGTGGCCGATGCGGCGCGGCGATGCGACTCAGCCGCAAAAATGTCTTGTTCTTCGCGGCTGATGCCGTAACGAGCCGCGATCTTCTCCGCTCCCGCGCCCATGTGGAAGTTGTTGTAAACATCCCACAGGCCGTCCTGAATCATAGAGTCCACCAGCGCGCCGTTTCCCAGGCGATAGCCGGAGCGGGCCTGGGGGAGCAGGTAAGGCGCGTTGGTCATCGACTCCATGCCGCCGGCGACAACCATCGCGGCATTATCCGTCTGGATGGCCTGCGCGGCCAGGGCAACGGCCTTCAGGCTCGAGCCGCAGACCTTGTTGATGGTGAGCGCGGCAATCTGGTTCGATAATCCGCCGTAGAGCGCCGCCTGGCGCGCGGGGTTCTGGCCCATGCCGGCCTGTAAAACGCAGCCCATGATGCACTCGTCGATTTGTGAAATGCCGCTGGCGCTTTGCGAGATGACCCCGGCGCGGCGCACCGCCTCGCGCACCGCCAGCGCTCCCAGCCGCGGAGCGGAAAAGCTCTGCAGCGACCCCTGGAACCGGCCTACCGGAATCCGCGCTGCTGAAATAATCACAACTTCCTTCATAGGGAGGTCTCCTGGGCGGGAATCCGTTGGCATGATCGTGCGTAAAGAAACACAGGGTCAAGCAGCCAACCGGAAGATGCTAGCGCATCCGGCGCATGGACCACCAGGTGCAGCCGGTCAGTGGCGCAACAAGGCGAAGTAGGCTATCACGCAGAAACCCGCGAAAGCCATTACGAACACCGTCAGAACTACCCAGAGTACGGTGTGGTGGCTGATAGCACCAGAGGACTGCGAAGAATCAACTTTGTGAAGCCCCACCAAGCGCGCCATTTCGATGCCGATGTTGTCGTGGCCTCCTGCCGCCAGCGCCAGCGCCAGCAAGCTATGGGCGACAGTTTCCAGCGTCTGGCCCGGAACGTCTGCCGCCCTCTGAATATCCTGTTCGGAAACGAATCCCCACAGGCCGTCGGAACAGAGCAGCAGCGTGTCGCCGATAGCCAGCGGATGCTGCTCGATGTCGATCTCCACCTCGGGCTGATGGCCCAGGCTGCGGGTCAGCACCGAGGAGTCAGGATGGTTTTTAGCCTCTTCCGGTGTTATCAGGTTGCGGTTGAGCAGTGCCTGCACGGCGGAGTGATCGGTGGTGAGTCGATGCAGGCGGCCGGCTCGTATCAGGTATGCGCGGCTGTCGCCAATGTGGCCGATCCAGGCGTAGATTCCTTCAGCTCGCTGTTGCACCACAGCCACTACCATCGTGGATCCCATGTGCTGGTAGGGCGAGCCGGGCGCGCTGGCCGCCGCCACGATCTGAGCATTGGCGCGAGCAGCGGCGCCGCGGAGGCCATTATCGATCGAATAGTCCTCTGGCAAGGATGCCAGGTGCGCGTAAAAATTCTCGACCGCCATCCGCGATGCAGTGGCTCCTCCCGCGTATCCGCCGATGCCGTCGGCAACCATCAGCAGGTCGCCCAGGGCGATATGTACATGGAGAACAGTGTCCTGATTCTCTTCGCGCAAAATCCCGCGATCGCATTCTTCGGCAAACAGGATATTTGGCTGCGCAGAAACCGGTATCTCGTTCATACCTGAACCTCACTCACAGAACCGGCGCTTTACAATTCAGCGCAAATCCGCGCAGAGACCACGCTAGCCTCGCGTAAAAAACCTTCCACTACTCCAGTGGAAAGTTGGTCGCGCTTGGCCGGCCTGGTTCCTGCCATGACTGCGCACGCCGGACCTTGCCTGTCCTGGTCTGGCCAGCGCTGGGCTCCTATAAACGTCTTGCAAGCCAGTCGCCGGCTTGGCTCTCTCTGGGGGGAGGGAAAGAAATACAAAGTGCTAAGTCACTGTAACATAAAAGCTTCCATCTTAGGCAATAGGATAACCCGCTGCTGCGCCTTTTTCCTCGGATGGAATACAGCCTGACCATATCTTGACACGGGGCTAAAAATCCTTCCCCTGGCGCGCAAGCGCCGACTGCCCCACCGCAGGATAGTCTGGTGCGATACTCTGGAATACGTAACCACTTCCCTTCCCGCCGCGGTGAACCTCTTGATTGTTGAAATTGAAAACCTGACCAAAATTTACGAGTCGAAGCTCCGCGTGGTGGCCGTCGACGGCATCGACCTGGAGCTGCGGCAGGGCGAGATCTTCGGCCTTCTGGGCCCCAACGGCGCCGGCAAAACAACCACCATCTCCATTGCCACCACCCGCACGCTGCCCACCAGCGGCCGGGTTCGCATTGCGGGCATCGACGTCGTCCAGCATCCGGCCCATGCGCGGCGGCTCATCGGCGTGGTGCCGCAGTTCAACACGCTCGACCGCTCCCTGACCGTCTACGAAAACCTCTACTTCCACTGCCGCTACTTCGGCTTCTCCCACGCGCAGGCCAAGTCGCGCACTCTGGAGTTGCTCAACCAGTTCATGCTTTCCGAGCGCAAGAACGTTTACCCGCCGCAGCTCTCCGGCGGTTTGGCGCAGCGGGTGCAGATTGCCCGCGCCATCGCCCATCGCCCCACCGTCCTCTTCCTCGACGAGCCCAGCGCCGGCCTCGATCCGCAGAGCCGCATGGCCATGTGGTCGGCCGTCCAGGAGCTGCATACCGAAGGCATCACCGTTCTGCTCACCACGCATTACATGGAGGAGGCCGATTCACTCAGCGACCGGCTGGCCATCATCGACCATGGCCGCGTGCTGGCCCTCGGCTCGCCGGAAAAACTCAAGCAAACCCTCGGCGCGCACACCATCTTCGACTTGAAACTCAAGTCGCATGAAGGACTTGACCCGCTCGTGGCCAGCCTCAGCGCGCGCCCCGATGTGGCCAGCTCCGAGATCACCGCCGACGGTTTGCGGGTCATCGCGGCCAGCTCCGACGGTCTGTTGCCCGATCTGGTGCAAGTTGCCGCCGCTTACGGCCTGCGCGACCTCACCATCACCGAGCCGAGCCTCGAAACCGTCTTCATTGAACTCACCGGGAGGGACCTGCGTGAATAATTTAGAAGCAGGGAACAGGGAACAGGGAATAGGGAATAGTGGTCAGGGGTCAGGGATCAGTGGTCAGGGGTCAGAAACCGCTAACTCGCTAACTCGCGATTTCCGCGNNTTCCGCGAAGCGGAAGCTAACTCGCTGCCTTTATTGGAAAACCCTGCTAATCCCGCACAAGAGCTGTGTGCCCCATCCTCCGCGCACTCGGCGAAGGGTGGGAAACCACAAAACTCAACCAGCCCAGCCTCCGAGCATCACCTCAACCCCGGAATCTTTCTCAAGTCCTTCCTCGGCCTTTTTCTGCGCGACCTGCGCGTCCTATCGCGTGAGTTCATCCCCTTCATTCTGCGCGTGGGAATGCAGCCGCTGCTGTTCCTGTTTGTCTTCACCTTCATCCTGCCCCGCATGGGCGGCGCCAACCCCATGGCGGCCGGTGCGGGAATCAATTTTGGAACCATCCTCTTGCCGGGGCTCATGGCCGTGGCCATCATGTTCTCCGGAATCGCCGCCGTGGCTCTGCCACTTCTCGCAGCGAGTTCGGCATCACCCGCGAAATCGACGACCGAGTCATGTGCCCGCTGCCGCTGTGGGGCGTAGCTCTGGAAAAGGTCTGCTTCTCTGCCATGCAAAGCACGATCGCCGCACTGCTCGTCATCCCCATGGCCTACTACGTTCCCGCTTCTCCGGTGCGCGCCGACATTCACAACTGGTTCCTCTTCCTTCTGGTGCTGCTGCTAGCCAGCCTGCTGGCCGGAAACCTGGGCCTGGTCATCGGTTCCACAGTCAATCCCAGGCAGATCGGCCTGGTCTTCTCCATCATCGTCGTGCCCATCACCTTCCTGGGCTGCGTCTACTACCCCTGGACTGGCCTCTTGAAGAACATTAAGTGGCTCGCGATAGCCGTCCTCTTCAACCCCATCGTCTACATGAGCGAAGGCCTGCGCGCCGCCGTCACCCCCAGCGTCGCGCACATGCCCAGTTGGGGCATTCTCGTCGCGCTCGTCTTCTTCAATGCGGCGTTAGGACGCTGGGGCTTCAAGGGATTTCTGGGAAGAGTACTGTCGTAGGTTGAAGATTTCTATCACGCGTGGCGCTGTCTTCGTTTAGAGTGGCCGGAGGCTTGCTCCACTTTCTCAGCGGAGAAAGTCGATAGAATAGAAGTTCGACTCAGGGATTGTGACCATGCGGCTGTTCTTTAGGATGATTTCGCTGCTATTGGCTCCGGCGCTGCTCTTTGCGGCCGGTTGCGGCAGCGGCCTGGTCACGGCAAATCCTGCGAATTCAGCCTTTTCCGTCTCTCCCCGCACCGGCATCATTGACACCAACTGCACCGGCTGCAATACAACCAACGCGCAGGGCAGCCCGGTTCACCAGTTTACAGCCACGCTGGCAGCAGGCAGCACTGCGGAGGTTGTCTGGACCGTCTCCGGCGGGGATGCGGTGAGCGGACCGGGAAGCATTAACCAGAGCGGCCAGTACACGCCGCCCGGCTACCTGACCGCCGATCACGCCGAAGTGATGGTAACCGCGACACTGGCCTCGAATCCCAGCCTCCATGCCTACTCAGTGCTTACGGTGACGCCAGGATTCCTGCAACCGTTGACGCCGGAGAACGCGGCGCTGGGCGCCAATGGAACGATCACCGTCACCGGCATTCTGGCCGAGGCGGGCGGCTCCTCCGGCATCCACTTTGAGCTGGCGGGATCGTTGACCGGACAAGGAAGCGGGCAAGGTTCGCTCAGCGCCGTGAGTTGCCAGCGCGACAGCCAGACCTTCACCTCCTGCACGGTCAACTATTCGACGCCAGCCTCGGTGCAATCTGCCGGGGCAACGTATGTGGTGGCCACGGTGGCCGGAGCTTCGTTGGGGCCTGGGTCCAGAACCGCAGCCGTTGTGCTGGTGAATTCGGCTGGAGTGACCAGCAACCCCGCCACGCACCAGGCCCAGTCACCAGGGACGGTTCTGCTGGGCAGCTCGGGCGGCAACAACACGGATTACGACACCCGCGGCAACCAGATTGTGGATTGTTGCAGCGGCACGCTGGGCGCGCTCATCGAGGACGCCGGCAAGCGCGAATACATTTTGAGCAACAATCACGTGCTGGCCAAAAGCGACCACGCCGCCGTGGGCGATGCCATCATCCAGCCGGGGCTGATCGACAACAACTGCACACCGCTGGGAGAAAGCTCGGGCGTTCAGCCGGTGGCGTCTCTGACCGGCTGGCTGCCGCTCCGCTCCAGGCTGACCAACGCCGACGCGGCCATCGCTCAAGTAACCTCGCGCTCCGTGGACCCCGGCGGCAACATTCTGGAGTTGGGCGGCCGGCAGGGTGACGGCACTCTGGCCGCCGCGCCTCCCGGCATCAGCTCAACTGGCGGTCGTGGCGAGGTAGCGACTCTCGACATGCAGGTGGCCAAGAGCGGCCGGACGACGGGGCTGACATGCGGCGGCATCTCGGCCATCGATCTCGATGTGACGGTGGATTATTACCTGGACTGCGCGGAGACCCGGCCCTACCTGACCAAGACCTTCACTCATCAGTTGGGCCTCAGCGGCAATCAGTTCAGCGACGCGGGCGACTCGGGCGCGCTGGTCGTCGATGCCGCGAATGCGGAACCGGTGGGCCTTTACTTTGCCGGCGGCACTGACGTTTCAGGAGTGAGTCAGGGCGTGGCCAACCCGGCGGCGGAAGTCCTGAATGAGTTAGCCGCGCAGTTAGGCGGCAGTTATAGTTTTGTGGGCGCAGCCGACCATGCAGTCAGTTGCCTGAATTATGGCGACAGCACCATCCCAGCCGCGCAGGCTCGCGCGCTCAGCGACGCGGAAAACACGCGCGCCCAGCAGGCCCTGGCTCAGGCGCGTATGCTGGTGAACTCGGCAACCGGCATTCTGGGCGTGGCCACCGGCAAGA
>PMGP01000389.1 GCA_003156235.1 Acidobacteriaceae bacterium | reverse complement strand
AGCTTTTGGCAGTTTTGCACTTTTAGTGGCGTTGGCGCTGGCCGCCTACAACATGCTGGCGGGGGCTTTGGCGCTGCGGTTGCTGGCCACTGGGCAGCAGTCCTGGATTTCGCCCGAGCGGCTGGCGGATACGGCGCGGCGGGCGGGAATCGCAGGGTTTGCGGCCATCACGGCGGCAGCCTTTGCTCTGGTGTGGGCGGCCTTTACTAATGATTTTTCAATTACTTACATTATGGAGCACTCCAACCGCGCGCTCCCTCTGGCCTATAAGTTTTCCGCGCTGTGGAGCGGGCAGGAAGGCTCGCTGGTGCTGTGGGCGTGGCTGCTGGGGGCCTACGGGTTTGTGCTGCGGCTGACGCATAAAACCGATGTGAAGTTGTACGCATACGCGGGCGCGATTCTGGCCGGAATTCAGGTCTTTTTCCTGGTGGTGTTGAACTTTGCCGCGCCGCCGTTCGCGCTGCTGCGGGGGCAGATTCCCGAAGATGGCAACGGCTTGAATCCGCTGCTGCAGTACCCGGAGATGGTGATTCATCCGCCGCTGTTGTACCTGGGCTACGTGGGCTTTTCGGTGCCGTTTGCCTTTGCGTTGGGCGCGCTGATGATGCGCTACTCCGGCGAGAAGTGGATCAAGATTACCCGCGCATGGACGATGGTGACGTGGCTGTNNTGGAGAACGCCAGCCTGATGCCCTGGCTGACGGGAACCGCTTTTCTGCACTCGGTGATGATGCAGGAGAAGAAGGGCATGATGAAGAGCTGGAACGTATGGCTGATTTTTTCCACGTTCCTGCTGACCATGCTGGGCACGATGCTGACGCGCGGGGGGCTGGTGAGCTCGGTGCATGCCTTTGCGGAGTCGTCGATCGGCTACTGGTTCATGACCTTCATGGTGATCGTGGCCGCAGTGTGCATCTTCACTTACATTTTGCAGCGCGACCATCTGGTGAGTGAGCAGCGCGTGGAGTCGCTGGTCAGCCGCGAGTCTAGCTTCATGTTCAACAACCTGGTGCTGCTGGCGGCGTGTTTTGTGATTGTGTGGGGAACGCTCTACCCCATTCTGAGCGAATACATCGAGGGTGCGAAGGTGACGTATGACGCGGCCTGGTACAACCGCGTGTCCGTGCCGATTGGATTGTTTCTGCTGTTTCTGGCCGGGGTGGGACCGTTGCTGCCTTGGCGGTCTACGTCATTCAAGAGCATACGGCGCAACTTTGTGCTGCCGGTGACGGCGCTTTGGGTTGCGGTGATTGCATGCCTGATTGCGGGCGTGCGACCGTGGCACGACGGCGCATTTAATCTAGGACATTTTTATGCGCTGGTGGCATTTGGGCTTTCGGCGGGCGTGTTGACGGCGATTCTCTCGGAATTTTGGCGCGGGATGATGGTGATTGCAAGGCAAAGCGGGCGAAATTATTTTTGGTCCGTCTTCCAACTGGTTCGGCGCAACACGCGGCGCTACGGCGGCTACATGGTTCACATCGGCGTGGTGATTGTGGTGATTGGCCTCGCAGGCTCGGCCTTCAACCGCAGCGAGGAGAAGGAACTGGCGCTGCACGACCAGCTGGCCATCGGCTCGTACACGCTGGAGTGCGTGGGCTTTACGCAGGACTCGAACGCCAACTACACCTCCGACTACGCGCTGCTCGATGTTCGGAAGGGCGGCAAGATGCAGTTCCAGATGGCGCCGGAGAAGCGGGTTTATCTGGTCAGCGGCCAGCCGCAGACCATGGTGGCCATTCATTCGGTTGTCGGCTGGGATTTGTATGTAGTTTATGAGGGCACAAATCCAGATACCGGGCAGCCGATTATCAAGGCGTTTTTGAATCCGCTGGTGAGCTGGATATGGGCGGGGGTGCTGCTGATGATTCTGGGCACGCTGGTGGCGCTGACGGAAAGACAGGGAACAGGGAACAGGGAACAGGGAACAGTGCCCGCAGCGATGGAGGATTTTGAGCGATGACGGAGACGCAGGGATTTGTGGCCGGGGTGCTGCTGCTGATTGCGCTGCTGGTATACACCTTTTGGCCGGAGAATGTTTCTGCCAGCCAACTGGAGAAGACGCGGCTGGACTACCTGCTAGAACGCAAGGAGCAGCTTTCCGAAAATCTGCGCGATTTGAACTTTGAGTTCAAGGCGGGCAAGTATCCTGAAGAAGAGTTCCAGACACAGCGGGCGCAGCTTGAAAACGAGACGACGCGGTTGATGGTTGAGATTGAGATTTTGCAGCAGGCGTGAGACGAAACGCAGCGATTCAAAAGAGGATATTCAAACGATTATGAAGATGACCCAGATTGTATTTCGCACAGTTGCCCTGAGCTTGCTGCTGACGGGCGCATTTGCACAGGCTCAAATCACCGGCACGGTGACCAACAAGACTACCGGCAAGCCGGCCGCGGGCGATGCCGTGGTGCTGGTGGACACGCAGGCGGGGATGGGCGAGGTGGCCAAAGCCACCACCGACGCGCGCGGGCACTACAAGCTGGACAAACTGAACAAGCCAGGCGGCAGCAGTTACCTGGTGCGGGTGACCCATCAGGGGGCGACTTACTTCATCGGCGCGCCAGAGGGCGGAGCGCCGGGCGACGTTGCGGTGTATGATGTGGCCGCCAAGGTCGATGGAGTCCTCATCGATGAGGACGTGGTGGGTATTGTGGAGACGGTGAATGGGCAGCTTCGGGTAGTGGAGCGGTATGCGGTTCACAACGCCAGCATGCCTCCGCGCACGCAGTGGAGCCCGCGCAGCTTTGAGATTGTGCTGCCGGAGGAGGCGGTGGTGGACGGCGCGTCGGCGCAGCGTCCCGGCAGGATGCTCACCACCATCAAACTGGACCCCGACGGTCCCAAGGGGCACTATGCCTTCAATTTTCCCATACAGCCTGACGACGGCGAGAAGAGCACGCTCTTCCAGATTGAATATATGCTGCCATACAGCGGCGGCAAGTTCACCTTCCATCCGCAAGTGACGCTGCCGGCCAGAACCCTGTGGGTGATGATGCCCAAGAGCATGAGCTTTTCCGCGGGCGCGGGATCGACGTTCATCTCCGCGCCGCAGGACCCCGGCTTTCAAACTTATGTGACCAAGAACGTGACGCCGGGCAAAGCGCTGGAGTTTACCATCGCGGGCACGGGAGCGATTCCGCGCGATGAGCAGCAGGCGCAAGGCGGCCAGCAGTCCGGCCAGGAGGCAGGCGCTCCGGGAACGCAGCCCGGCGGCGGCATGGCCAACCCCATCAACACGCCTGATCCGCTGACAAAGTACAAATGGTGGTTTATCACCGTCATTGTGCTGGTGATGTCCGGCGTTGCGGCCTTTCTGCTGCGCAAACCGGCGACGGGCGCGGGCTTCGATGCTGGAGCGTCGCAGGTTATGGCTTCGCCCGCGGCCAGAAATACGGCCCTGCTGAATGCGCTCAAGGAAGAACTGTTCGCGCTGGAGAGCGACAAGATTGCCGGCAAAATCACACCGGCGGAGTACGCGGAGTTGAAAGCCGCGCTGGAGATTGTGTTGAAGCGGGCGTTGATAAGACAGGGAACAGGGAACAGGGAACAGGGAACAGGGAACAGTTGATGGATTTGATTTGTGGTCACTCAACCGAGCAGCAAAGAAAGTACAGCGGCGAGGGCGTGCGCGAGGCAAAGGTATGCGCGGTATATTGTTGGCAAGGAGATAATTGCATGAAAGACCTCGGTAAGAAATTTGCTTTTATCCTGTTGGCGGCAGTGGTGATTCCAATCGCTAGCGCGCAAGACGCGACGGCGAAGCCAGCCGCACCGAAGCCCGCACTTAGTTCCTCACAAACCCTGATTTCTTATTGGAACTATGTGGGCCGGAAACTGACCGCGATGGCCGAAGACTTTCCCGAGGACAAATACGATTTCAAGCCCAATCCCGTTCAACGAGGCTTTGCCGAACAGCTTATCCACGCCGCCCATGGCATCAATATCTTCGTTGAGCTTGGCAAGGGCGTGAAGCCGCACCTCGACGAGCCGAAGCGATCCGATTTCAAGGACAAGGCAGCAGTGGCGGAGTATGTGCGCAAGGCCTTTGCGGATGGCGCGGCGCTGATTGCCAGCAAAGGCGACAGCGGAATGAACGAACTGGTCGTCGATCCCTGGAATAACGAGCAAACCCGCTTAAACGAGCAGGCCTGGTTTTACCTTGAACACGCCGGAGAGCATTACGGGCAGCTTGTGGTTTACTACCGCGTGGCGGGGCTTGTGCCGCCTGAGTCGCGCCCCAAGAAGTGACCGGGACGGACCACGCGCTGCGATGGTGAGGCGCCCGGTCGATCACTGCTCACTGACCACTCGCCTCAAGTGAGAAAATAGAGTTGGGAGCAAATTATTATGAACATCTTCAAGACCACACTTCTTCTTACCCTGCTTACGCTGCTTCTGGTTCTGGCCGGGATGTATTTTGGCGGCGAGGACGGCGCGCTGCTGGCATTTGGCATTGCGGCAGTGATTAACTTCATCAGCTACTTCTACTCCGACAAAATTGCGCTGCGGATGTACAACGCGCAGCCGGTTACGCGGGAGGAGTTGCCGCGGGTATATGCGGTGGTGGAGCGTATGACGGGGCGGGCGGGGATTCCGATGCCGAAGATTTACGTAATTCCCACCGAGTCGCCTAACGCATTCGCCACGGGACGCAATCCCAAGCACGCCTCGGTGGCCGTGACGCACGGCATTCTGGGGCTGCTCAACGACGAAGAGCTGGAAGGCGTTCTGGCGCACGAGTTAAGCCACGTGCGCAACCGCGACATTCTCACCAGCTCGATTGCCGCGACGCTGGCCGGAGCGATCACCATTCTGGGCCGCATGGCCTTCTGGTTCGGCGGTGGACGGCGGCGCGGCGGCGGGCTGATCGGCATGTTGGTGATGCTGATTCTGGCTCCGTTGGCGGCCACGCTGATTCAGTTGTGGGTCTCGCGCACGCGTGAGTACGAGGCCGACGCCAGCGGCGCGCATCTGACCGGCAATCCGTATGCCCTGGCCAGTGCGCTGGAAAAGATCTCCGCCGCCAGCCGCCAGGTTCCTCTGCTGGCCTCGCCCAACAGCGCGCACCTGTTCATCATTGCGCCTCTGCTTAGCGGCGAGAGTTTTGCCAGCCTGTTTTCAACCCATCCGCCGGTGCAGAAGCGCATTGAACGGCTGATCGGCAGGCAGTCAGTGTTGGGAACAGGGAGTAGGGAATAGGGAATAGTGAATAGGGAATAGTGATTAGCGATCTTCGACAGCATGGAGAGTGACGTGATTCCATCCTGCATCAAGCACATACGATTTTTATGCAGGGAGAGATGATCCCGGCGGGCCTCCCGGTTACTAACAGCTCTTGTAGATGAGTGCGCGCCCCTTTGGGGGTAATTGCCGAAGGGGCGCATATGATTCATGCCGTTCCGTGACGGTCTACCTAGAACTTGTAAACCACGCCGAATTCGGCGCGGGAATTGCGGCGCTTTTGCGGAGAGCATCCCGAGTTCGTCGTGCAGGTTCCTGCCGAAGGAGGCGAATTCGGAGGAGGCGGATTGGCAAGATAAATGGGACCGACAAACGAGGATTCGATGTCGTCTCCCGAGGCGCGCATATAGAAGTGGTTGCTGAGTTTGTAGTCCAGGCCGGCGCCGATTCCTCCCGCAAATGAGAGGTTGGGATAGGCGGACGAGCTTACGAGTGGCGATCCTGTGAAGCCGGTGTGTTCCGCGCCCAGCAGCACACGGAAAAACCCATCGTAGCGCCCGAAGAGGGGAGCGTGCACCACCGGACCCAGCAGCACTCCATCCACCCAAGGGGTTAACGAGCCGCTGTTCTGTATGGCGGGGTGCGAGAGGGGGTACTTGTAAAAGACGCCGTCGGCGGTGAGGCCGAAGAATCTGCCCCAATCGCGGGTCACCGAGACGTTGGCGCCCTGCAATCCGTAGCGCGACTGGGTCACCTGGTTCATGCTGGTGTAGCTGTAGCCCAGAAAGATCTCATATTTGTGGGAGGCCACAGGTCTCTCGGCGGGGGCCTCACTATGACGGGAGTGGATGATCTGGCTGGTGGCCGCCAGGGGCATTATCGCGGCCGAAACGATGGCCAGAATTGCAAGCAAGAACTTCCTCTTCAATTTGGGTCTCTCCTCAGTGCATTACTTAGTCTACTGTGGGCTTTGGGGGCCTCTGGCCCTTTGAGCCGCCGCCGCAATCCTGTGCGGCTGCCTTCATAGACGATCCTCTTCTAGAGTATCCTCTCAGGCCCTGTTTCATGAAGTCCGGGGCTGATTTGTGTGGCCTGAATTCGTCATGGGCTTTGCACAGGAACCGCCTGGGAGAGCCGCACGAGCTTGCTGGAAGTCTCTGTTACTGTGACGGGGATTCCGCCGGGAAGGTAGCGGCTGATGATCTCGGGCCGTTCCCAATCCAGATCCCAGCCGTTTTCGATGGCTACCACGGTGTAATGGCCGGGGGCCACATCGCGCAAGGCGAAGCTGCCGTCGGAGTCAGACTGATCGCGGCGCGCCAAGGCAGGGAAGGCCGCCAAATCCTTTGGAACCAGCAGGACCATGACGCCGGACGTGCCCTTTTCAGCTTTCTCCACCCCAGCGACAATAGACCTGTCGCCGGGGACCCCGGCTTTTTGGGCAAAGCCTTCGACGCGGGTCTCGCTCAGACTGACGGTCACCACCACCTGTACAGGCTTGTCGCTTACGGTGATCTGGTTGCCGGGATGGGAATGGTTGCCGGCGGTGATGGAGGTGATGGGAAGCAGTTTCTCCGGAGTGCTGGCCGTTAGCTCCCAGTTGCCCTGCTGGATGGACTGAAATGTGAATTGGCCGTTGCTGATTTCCACGCGTATCGGTTCCTGTGGATGCATGGCGTCAAGAGATTCGAGGCTCAGAAACACACGATCCGGCAATGCGGTGCCGGAAGAACTGCGTAGGGTTCCGGAGAGATCCACGGCGAGTTTGCCGAGGTTGGGGTCCACCTGCTGGCTGGCGGCGGCGTCCAGATCAGCAATGCGCGGCGGATCGCCCTGCGTTAGCTCGTAGCGGCCGGGGGCAACGCCGGTGAAATCGACTGCGCCGGCTTGAGAATCGGCTGTAACGTGCCAATGATTCTCGGAGATCACCGCGCCGAAGATGTTCTGGCGCAGTATCGCGCGGGCATCCATCTCGCCATGCGTCACGGGCAATGTGACCGTCAGATGCAGCGACGGAACCGCGCGCAGATTGATGTTGGCCTCCTCGCGGCTGCCGTCGGCGAGCACAATGGGGGTAGCCGAGGCCTCGTCCGTGGTGGAGTCGAAGAAGGTAACCGGGTAAGCCACGTCGAGGGCTGTGTTGGAGGCGGTCTGCGGCCTTTGCCGAGGAGCTGAATGATGCAACGCGAACCAGGGCTGCGCGGTCACCGCCAGAAAATACTCGCCCGGCGCGAGATCTCCGAAATCGTACGCCCCGATGTCGTCGGTGGTGGTTTCGGCCTTCTGGGTGATTCTGTCGCCGGGGTTATGGCTGTGGGCCTTGAGGAAGAGCAGGACCGTGGCGTTTTCAACAGGGTCTCCGCCGTCGTCCGTGACCACACCGTACAGCGAGGCTACAGGCGTCAGCCGGAAGACCAGGTCTTCTGTCTTTTGGCCCTCGCCGGTGACGATGGCGGTGTTGTAATTTCCCTGGTGGTCGTCGTAGAGGGCGGTGAGGAAGCCCCGCCGGGAGGCCGTCAGTTCGTACTTGGCCGCGGCCAGGCCTTCCACGGCAAAGCGGCCGTCGTCGCCGGTGACGACCAACGCGACGGGCTGGTGATCAGAAGCGGAAAGAGCGGCTACCGTAACCCGGGACACCGGCTCTCCGGTGGCCGCGTTCACCACGGTACCGGCGATGCGATAGAGAGCGGCCTGTGGGAGGGCTGGTAGGCAGACCAAGAGCAGCGTGAGGACGCAGACGTGGCGGGGAACTCCGGAAACGATTCTTCTGCTCATCGCGCGGGCACCTCCAGTACGAGGCTGCTCGAGGCTCCGGGCGAGAGGGTGACGGCCTGGCCCGACGTGGGCAACGCGCCCAGAACGGCGGGGTTGTGGTATTCCAGGACCAGGGGCGCGACGAAGGTGTAGACGTGATAGCTGCCCGGCGTCAGCCCTTCGACGGTGTACGATCCACCCGAAGAAGGGCGCAGCGTTTGCGGCACAATGTTCTCGGTAGAGTCGAAGTCCGGCACCACATAAACGGTGTACCACAGCTCTTCACCGGAAGCCGGAGCGACGCCGGCCGCGGGCAGCATGAGCGTAAGCTGCGCGCAATCGTCGCGCAGCGTCAAGTCTAGCGGCGCGGTGACGCCGGCAGTTCCGACTACCAGGGGTTCACGGGCCAGGTTTGCGCCACCCGCGGTGAACGATGCCAGGCAGAGGCCATGCTGCGAGATGGTGGTATGCACCCAATAGGTGCCGGATGGCGTGAAGGTGGCCTGCAATGGGCCGGGTGCGGTTCCTTCGGCGTAGAGGCTGACCATGCCGTTGGAGAGCGAGTCGCCGGCCTGGCTGAGTGTGACGATGATCGCGCCCGATTCCCCCGAAGAAGACGCCGTCTGTGCGCCGCTGTGCGCCACGGTGACTTGCAGGGGATTGGTGCGCTGCGGCAGGAGCGGGATGCGCAGTTTGGAAACGTCATGGCCGGCCATGGAAAACTCCACCTGGCCGGTCAAAGGCGCTGCATCCATGGCGGGGGTGAAGGTATTGTTTCCCGCGGTTGAGGCTGTAAAGCGCGAAAAGGTCACAGTGACCGAAAACGAGTAGCTTCCGTCGGGCAGAATGGCATGCAACGCGCGCGTTGCCGGATCATATTCAGCGTTATAGGGGAGCGGATGTCCCTGGGCGTCGAGCACCTGGGCGGAGAGAGCCATTCCCTCCCAGCCGGGATTCTGATCGCCATAAGAGCGCCTCGACGGCAGTATGGCTTGCGCGGTGACGGTGTGGAAGGGCTGGATCGACAGGGAGAGGTTGGCCTCGGCCTCCTGTCCGCCGGCCAGATGAATCTTCACGGCCCCGGCCAGCTCGCGAGCGTCTGGATAGAACTGGCTGGGGAAGCCGTTGCGCGCCATGGAGCCCTCTTTTCCGTTGGCGGCGAGAAGAGCAGCGAGAACGCTGTCCATGGCGGGCTCCGTGTAGACGGCGTAGTCGCCATTGCCGAGCCGGGCAAAGCGATACGCGCCCTCGCTGTTGGTTTTGACGGTGGAGACCGCCTTCCAAGAAGCTCGCCCGTCTTCGACCGTGCGCATAACCAGAGTGACGCCGATGCCCTCAGCCGCATCGCCGGTAGAAAGCAGGATGCGGCCGCGAATCGCGTTGGTGGGCGTCATGGTGAAGATCAGATCGGGCATCTCGGCGGCTACCAGGATGCTGTGATTGGCGCCGGCTCTGGGTCCCCAGTAGCTAGCGCCGCCAGGGAAGAAGGCCTGATCCAGGAAGCCGGGCTTGACGACCTGCACTGTCTGCGGCCCCAGCGGCAGGCCGGGAATCTCGAAGCGGCCCTCGCCGTCCGTCAAAGCGCCGGTGTTGGCGTCGCCCTCAACCTGCACCAGGGCGCGAGCGAGCGGCGCGCCGGTGGCGGCATTCAGGACTACGCCATGGAGGGTGGCCTGCGGGCCTGTGAGGGCATTTGATGAAGCGGGCTGCGGCGGAATGTACTCCTGCGCAATGGCCGGTGAGGCGGCCAGCAGATGCGCGACGCAGAGGGCAAGCATCGCCAGCAGGAGAAGGTGCGTGTGAGAGGCGAACCTGCCGCTCGCGCGTTCATGGATTGCAAAAAGGCCCACGCCTTATTGTGACGGTTCAGGGCGGGGAAGGGAATCAAGAACAGGGAACAGGGGTCAGTTGTCAGCAGTTCGTCCCCGGTAAACTTTCCGGCGATTACTGACCACTGACCACTGATCACTGACAACTGACAACTGAATGGTGATCGTTCTACCATGGACGCTAAGGGATAGTCCAGCATGGTATCGGCAGAGCAGATAATCGAGTTGCAAGACAGGGAGACGCGCTCCTTGCACCAGGCGGAGGCGGCGATTTCCATGGCAAAGGCCGATGCCGGCCCGGAAGGGCGCGCGGATTGGCTGGAGGCCGTCGGCCGCCAGCATCGCGCCAACTTC
>PMGP01000025.1 GCA_003156235.1 Acidobacteriaceae bacterium | reverse complement strand
CGTCGCCTGCCATCTCGGCCAGATGACGCAGTCGCTCGAAACCACGCGCCGCGGCTTGCATCTTTTCGATGGTCTGTTTCTGCCGCTCCGCGTTGGGGATGGTCCGCGCGTTGGCACTGTGCCCGGACCGACGCAGAATTTCCACATAGATCGACTCGCCCAGCGTGCTGCGGAAACTTTCGATCTCAGCTGTCAGCTTGTGATCGACAGGGCCGCGCAAATCGACGGCTTTGCTATTGGATGATTGCACGGTCACACCCGGCGGCAAGGCCCACGCTGGCAATACCGGAATCGCAACCGGCTCGCCGCGCTGATTAAGATGCACCCAAGTTTCCTCGAAACGATAAAGATACCGTCCCAGTCCAAAACAACTGCACGCACGCTTGAAGGCTTGCGCGTCGGCTGCTGTCACAGCGTTTTCTTTATCGGCCCACTCTTCTCCGGTTCCAGTATGGCTGCCCAGCCGGGTGATTGTTACTGCGGTCGCCACCAGCACTTTGCTGGTGACAACCACTTTGCCTCTGTCCACGCGGGTCANNTTGAGCCGGTCCGTGTAGGCGCGCGGATCGGCGAACGGCAGGATAACGCCGCTCCGCCCATCCGCAGAGTTGCGCATTACCCGCCACTTGATCTGTGTCGGATCGAATGGCGTTTCGAGCTGCGCGAAGAGCTTCTCGCGCTCTGCTTCTGTGAACTTTGTTGCGGCCATACTTCACCTCCTTCGACATTTCCAATTTCCAAATCGGAAATATGGGGCTACAATGAACATATGCAGGGACAAGACATTGCGCTTCTCCTCAAACTCGCCATCCNNCCCAAAGAGCGCTCTCGACAACGGCAAATTGAATTGGATCGAAAGAGCCTTGCCGGGGATCTGCGACGCTCATCCGGCTAAGATATTGATATGATGTCGTTACTTCGGGAATGGCGATTATCCGTCAGTCGAAAAACTAAATCTGGCCCCAATAACCTTTGATTGCCATCTGGAGTTCTTCAGCCATCTTCTTCCTCAGATCAATTGGCCCGATCACCTCAGATGCTGCTCCGAACCCTATCAGCCATCTTCGAACCTCTTCTATGTCGGCGACGTCCATTTCGAGAATTACGCTGCCATCATCCTGTGACGTGATTTTTTGCGAAGGATGCCATGTCCGCTCTGTCACGTAAGGCGCTTGATCGGCGCGGAAGCGGATTGTGACGTGTTGAGGTTCTCCCCAAACCATCTGGAATGCGGACTCATTGAACTTATCGAAATCGAAAGATGATGGAATCTTGAATCTGTGATTGGTCATGCTAGCCATGCCAATTCGGTGGACGGCAAAGATTCGATGTTCGGTGCTGCGGTAGTCGAAACCAACTAGATACAAGCAGCTATTCACATACCAGAGCTTGTACGGATCAACTTTTCGGCGCACCGCTTTTTCGTAACCAGGAACAGTATGGGAAATCTCTACCGTGTAGTGGTGGAGAATCCCCTTCATCAGCGCCTGAACGATTGCTGAAGAACGCTTGAAATCCTTTGTACTGAAGCCACTTACATGGATTCCGGCTCCTAGCAGGTTCAGAAGACTGTGGCCTTGCCCCGGCAGAGCAGCGCCAATCTTGTGCATGGCGGATTCTAGAGCATCGTAAAGCCCTGTGCCCTGGAGCGGTTTCAGCAATCCACGGCTGAAATACAGCGCCATCATTTCCGTTATGCTCAGGGAAAGCGCGGCTTCTGCACGGAATCCGTCTATAAAGTGCCAGAACAACGTGCCGTTTCGTGGTTCGGAAACCACTGGAAAACCGGCAGCCTGAAGGTCTCCCAGGTCGCGCTGCACGGTGCGCTTGCTGACAGCGAACTCGGCCTGGAGTTGCGCAAGAGTGCGTCCTGTACGGCCAGCCAGAAGTTGCACCAGTCGCCACTGGCGGGTGAGTTGGTCTCCACGAGGCATGGGTCTAATCTAAAATGTAACGCTCTATGCGCCTCTTTTACAAGAGGGGTGGATCGAATGAGGTCGTCGTCTGGAAAAGGCTTTTTCGGGCCGTGACCCCACCTGTCACACCCGAGCGATAAGCTGCAGGCATGGAAGAGATGAATATCAAATTTCCGGCTGCGGTAAGCGCTGCTTATGATTCACTCGCACCGTACGCTGGATGGATCGAAGGAATCTTAGGCGCCCCGAAAGGCGAACTCCTGGCACTGGAATTGCTCACTGCTCTTGATGAAGTGATCGCGGCCCGGATTTTCAAGGACGTGCCAATTCATGGCACTTCGCTCCCGGGGTTCAAATTGCTTTCGGCGGCAATTCACAAATGGGAACTTCCACCGGATACCACTCCGCGCATTGAAATGCACGCCGTTCAGGACCGGACCTTAGGGGATGCGATATTATGGTCCGCTTCGTGGCGAGAATGCCCTGTCGCAATATGGCTGAGAGGCGCTACCGGCCCGGTTATCGTTGCGAGTATCCCATATACCTCGATGAGGAACGGGCTTGCCTCCGATTGGAAGCATTGGCTGATTGTGGCGCGTTCATCAGCAACTTCAGTCCTGCAGGCTTTAGGTCCTGTCTGCAACATCTGCACAAAGCGTATCAGGGTTACGGGCGGACCGTCGCAAATGCTCGATGATAAAAGCGGAAACTGGGATAATCTGGTTCTGTCCTCGGACATCCATAGTCTTGTCAGGCGCGACTTTGAGAGCTTCTTCGCGCGAGAAGAGTGGTTCCGCAAGCATCATCTTCCCTTCAAGCGTGGATACCTCTTCTATGGAGCTCCTGGCAATGGTAAGACCAGTGTGATTCGTGCCATGGCGAATCGTCCGGGTCTCTCTCTGTTTTCCGTGAATTTCAACAACAACAAAGAAGTAGATGACTCCGCAGTTGCGTCCATGTTTGAGTCGGCGCGGAACAGCGCGCCGGCATTGGTCATTCTGGAGGATCTGGATCGCATTTTCCCTCGGGATGGCTCCAGGAAAGAGGAGGTAAAGGTCAGTCTCTCCGGCTTATTGAACAGTTTGGATGGAGTCGCTGTCCAGGAGGGACTTATCGTAGCAGCAACTGCGAACGACCCGGAGCGTCTCGATCCAGCAATTTTGAACCGCCCTGGCAGATTTGACCGCGTTATCGAGTTTCGTAATCCCTCTGCGGAAATTCGGGCCGGATACTTTCAGAAGATCAGCGGACTGGATGCGAGCGCCGCAGCAGAGATTGTCGAATCGACGGACGGATTTTCGTTTGCTCAACTCAAAGAAACCTACATTCTCGCTGGCCAGTTTGCCTTCGAGGAAGAAAGGGAGATCGAAACCTGCGATCTTCTACAATCAGCAGTGGCCATGCGATCGCAAAGCTGCAAAGCAAGAGGCGGCTTAGGTGCAAAGGTTGGTTTTGGTCCGAAATGAGCCCGTATTGAAGTTAGCGGACTCACGAACGCAGTGTTGGGTGATTCATGTATAACAATGAAAAAGAAAACATGGAGATAAGCCAATGATTGACGGAGATTTAGCGATTCGCGATGCCTTGAGCAAGGCGATCGAAGCAACTGTGATTGAGTTTCAGAAGTATCCTCTGGATTTTCTCTCTGAGCGAGACATCCAGGCGCTGCTCTACGCAGAGCTTCGCAAACTGACGCCCGAGCTCCGATATTCTTACGGTGCCAACGGAAAGAACAGTCGATTTGGATTCAAGGAGCCATTTTACAAAGAGGCGTTTTATGTCCACCCTGTGACGACTGAGTACTACCTTTACAACGACAAGAGAAAAGACCGCTTCGATGTTGCTGTCTTATCCAGCAAGCGGGATGATGAGGCTGCCATCTGGCGGCAACCCTGCCGAGTGGGGATTGAAATCAAGTTCTGGCAGCCTGGATATGGCGGCTGCAGGTACCGGGCGGATATCACAAAGCTGCAGAACTACCACAAGTATCTGAGGGGAAAAGAGCGCGAATTCACGGGCATCGCCATGTTGTTTGTTCATCCCAACATCGAGAATGAATTGGTCTCAGAGTTGCATGGCGAAGAGGTTTCGAGTGCCGCCTACCCCAAAGATGGTGTTGCCTTGCACTGGGTTACTGGCTGGAAAGACGGGAAACACCACCGGTGGGTGCAGCCTTCATAAATTCAGCAGCAAATAGGCGTCTAGACTTTTGCGGCTGGCAGCCTGGATGCAGGGAATCGAGCTTAGCAACCACGATCATCGCTCAATGTGCCTCGTATTCGGGCGCCCGAGACCACTGATCACACCAAAGAGAAGACAGATCACAATAGATCGGTCCCAAAAAATGGGGCGGGGGTCAGGGTTTCCAATTTTGGACCGCTTCAAAGCTGTTGCTGGTCAGTACGGCACTTCCTCTTGCTTGATCTCCGGTTCTTCGCTGAACTCAGGCTGCGCGAAGCCCTGCCCACTTACAAAGTGATCTACATTGTCACGATTGCCAGCGGCAGGCGGCGGCGACAAGAGGCTGATTTCTGTGACCACGATTTCGCTGCGATACAGCTTGCGTCAGAAAACGCTCGAAGAGATTCAATTGCGTCGACTGGAAGAACGCAAGCAGCGTTACGGAGACGTGCGGATTTGGAATCGGAATCGTCATCGCGCATTACCTGTTCGTCAGCGCCCCATTGATGAGGCCGTTGTTGTTCGTGTTGTTTGTGGTTGCCAATTTCGCTGCCGCGCTTTGATTGGCAAGATCGATTCCGCGCGTACGCATCAACTCGGCGAGCGCCGCCTGGGTATATGCGTTAGCGCGCACCACCCACACATCGGCCTCGGCTTCGAGAATCGGCGCGCTACCCGGCGCCGCTGCCGAGATCTGCTGCCCCATCTGATCTGCTTCCTTGAGTTCCGCATCTGCAAGAGCATCGATTTGTATGGCCCGCTTCATTGCGTCCTGAGCCTGAGCGTCGGTCATATCGGTCACCGTTCGCACAGCAGGCGATGCCGTATTCTGCGCCATCAC
>PMGP01000394.1 GCA_003156235.1 Acidobacteriaceae bacterium | reverse complement strand
CTCGGCCATGATGCGCAGCGCCTCCAGGCCCAGGCCTTGAAATGCATAAGGCGATGTGCGCGGCTTGTAAGCTCCGCCGCGGAAAAACTGCGCGCCCGAGGAGGCTACTGATTCGGCAATAGCAAATGCCTGTTCGCGGCTTTCAATGGAGCATGGCCCGGCGATGATGGCCAAGTTGCGGCCGCCGATAGCGGCATCCGTACCGGCGAACCGGATGACGGTGTCTTCTTCCTTCACGTCCCGGCTGGCCAGCTTGTAGGCTTTGGAAACGCGGATGACTTCAGCGACGCCGGAGAGCGCTTCCAGGTTGCCGCGGTCCATTTCGCCCTGATTGCCGGTGATGCCGATAGCGGTGCGCTGGGCTCCGGGAAGCGGGTGAGCGCGAAAGCCCAACCGTTCAATAGCTTCGCAGACCGCCTGGATTTGCTCCTGCGTTGCTTGCGCCTTCATGACAACCAACATGTCTGGACCCCTCGAACCCTCAGTCTAATTGGCTGCGACGGCGGAGAGCAATTGCGGCAGGGTGCAAACCGCGCGGGGGCATCATGATTTATGAAGCGCGCTCGGCTGCGCCGTATAGCTCAAAATCCAGTCTTCCTGCTCCTTCGTGTCAGGCACTGGTTCGCCGCGAGCCGCTTCAACGGCCTCCAGCGCCGCCTCGGGCTGCCAACCCAAATGAATGAGGGTGCAGGCCGCAACGATGGCGGACCTCCCGACGCAGCCCCAGCAATGGACGCCTATCGATTCCCCGGAGCGGAGGCGTTCCGCCAGCCCGGCAACAAAATGCCGGAAGGACTCCGTGTCCACAGGAACATGTGCGTGGGGAAATGAGAAAGAGAGGAAATTCAATCCGACATGCACGGCTGCGGGGCCTTCGTTCGCCAGGCCAAGCGAGCCCGCTTCCCAGTGCTCCAGCAAGGAAACCAGCGTCTGGATGCCGCTGCGCTTCAAGCGCAACAGTTCTTCCTCCAGCCTGTCATCTCCCTGCGGATGAAGGACGATGGCCAGCTTTGCGGGCGGGTTGCCTTTGATCCAGAAGATGTCTTTCATAACGCTCAGGCTCCTACGAACCCTTTGATGCGAGCGCAGACGCTGGGAACGTCAAGGTTGAGTGCTTCTCCTTCTTCGAGGAGTGGAATCAGCTTATCAAACTTCGGGCCGGAGTGGGAGCCCGTACGGGTGTTACCAACTTGAGGCAGGCTGCAGGGGAAAGGAGCGAAGCGGACGCTGGAAGTGGGGGGCATCGCAGTTTTGATGATAGAAGGTAGAGGTACGGGCGAATCCGGTCAAGGCAGATTGACGGGATTGGTAAAGAATGATATCTTTACTTTCAAGGTATGAGGTAAAGATGCCACCTTCCAGCACCATCAGCAGCAAGGGGCAGATCACCGTGCCCATCGAAGTTCGCCACC
This sequence comes from Acidobacteriaceae bacterium, assembly GCA_003156235.1. GTDB lineage: Bacteria > Acidobacteriota > Terriglobia > Terriglobales > Acidobacteriaceae > Telmatobacter. The sequence continues at coordinate 3,310 of PMGP01000394.1, read as the reverse complement.
GTCTGGGCCTCAAGCAGGGCGACCGCGTGGAGTTCGTCTTCGAAGATGGCCGCACCGTTCTGCAGCCCTCGCGGACGGAAAAGAACCCCTTCACTGCCTATCTTGGGGCCTTTCCTGCATTTTCCTCTCGGGAAGAGATCAATGCCTATTATCGCGATCTACGCGATGACGATCCATGGGTGGTAAAGAATCCCGAAGAAGGTAAACCGTGAGAACGGCAATCGATGCCAATATCATATCGTCGATTTGGTCGCGGGAGCCGACCGCAGAGAAGATTGTCGAGCAGTTGGGAAAGGCAAGACAAGAGGGTGTACTGCTCATTTCGCCATTCGCATTTGCGGAGTTGCTTGCCCATCCAAAGATGACAGCAGGTGATGTCCACTCATTCCTGGATGCAACCGGCGTTGTCATCGATTACAAGCTGGAAGAAAAGATATGGTCCATCGCAGGCTTGCGCTATGCCCGATACGCGGCGCGGCGCAGACAAGCCACTGGCGAAGGTCCATGCCGCATTCCTGCCGATTTTCTGATTGGCGCTCATGCGCTGGTGCAGGCGGAGCGTCTATTGACGCTGGACCCAAAACGCTATAACCAGGACTTCCCAGAGTTGCGGCTGCTGTAGAAACTTGCCGGGAATGTTTTCGAAAAGCGAATAAAGCTCAGGAGAAATGCTCCCAGCCGTGCGGTTCGAGAGGCTGTATTCCCTGCGAGGAGATCAGCGTCATCGTTGGCCGTCCTGCGCGGTTTTTCAGAATGCGGCCGATGCGGGTCACCGTGACGCCGGCGATGGCGCGCGGCAGGCGGGCGGCGGGCGGCGCGGTGAAGAGCAGTTCGTAGTCCTCGCCTCCGTGAAGTGCCTGAGCCAGGTTAGCTCCCAAACCAAGCGGCACGAGCGTCGCATCGACCTCGGCGGCCACGCCGGATTCCTCGCACAGATGAGCCAGATCAGTGGAGAGGCCGTCGCTCAGGTCGAGCGCGGCGGAGGCCAGGCCGCGGCGTTGCAGCCAAAGGCCCTGGGCAATGCGCGGGTGGGGATAGAGGTGCGCGGCGAGCCTTGTGGCCAGCTTTTTCGGGATGCGAGGCGGGTTAGGCCGTGCGGGCAAGGCCAGCTCAGCCAGGCAGGCAAGGCCGGCAGCGGCTCCGCCAAGCGCGCCGGTAACGTAGAGCAGGTCCCCCGGCTGAGCGCCGGAACGCAGCAGCGCCCGGCCACGGGGAACTGCGCCAACCAACACAATGTCAGCCACGGCAACAGGGGATTCAGCCAGGTCTCCACCGGCCAGAGGGGTATTGTGAGCCTCGGCCAGGGCCAGAAAACCGTCGAGAAAACGCTCGACCCAGGTGCGGGATCCGGCGCGGCTGCGACCGGCTGCAGCCACAGTGAGCGAACGCGGTAAACCCAAGGAAAGAAAGGCGGCTACAGGCCGCGCGCCCATGGCGGCCAGGTCGCTCAATCCGCGCGCCAAAGCGCGATGCCCAATGGCCTCAGGCGAATGCCAGTCGAGGCGGAAATGACGGCCGTCAATCGACAAATCTGTCGTTACGGCCACTTCTTCGCCCTGGCGCGGAGTCAGCAGGGCGCAATCGTCACCGATGCCCAGGCGAAGGCCGCTTTTCTGGCCAAGTCTGGCGCCACGCTCAGCTCGTTGGCGAATCTCAGCGAGCAGGGCACGTTCGCCTTGTCCACGGCTGGTTCCGGAATGGCTCTGGTTCATCCGCACCTTATGAGAATAGGCTAATTTGGCGGTATTCTGATCGGCTGGCCTCGTGCAATAACCCTGGTGTGCCGATAATGCATCAAGATTAGCAATATTGCTACGCCATAGCCATTGACCGCACAGGTTGAATTTGCTAGCCTTAACAAACGTTCCAATAAGTGCGCCAACTTGGTGTGTGCGTTGTTTTCGGAGCCGGAAGGCTCCTTTGCCTTGGGCTTTTCTTGAGTACACGGCAAATTTCGGCCCTGCCAACAGCAGGGATGAAGGGCGAAAATGCTGCGCAAACGCTATTACATACTATTTGTTGCTAGAGATGAAGACGGCCGGATTCGCAAGATTTCCCTGCCGCTTCGCTATGCTTATGGATTTATGGCCGCAGCGCTGGTGGGAACGTTCACCATCGTGGGACTGGCCGGTTCCTACACCCGCATGTTGCTGAAGACAGAGAGTTACAACCAGGTCTTTCATGATCGCGAGACTCTGCGCAAGGACTACCAGCATATGGCGCAGGTTGCGCATGACCGCAATGTGCAGGTGGCCTCGCTGGGCGCCCTGGCAAATGAAGTGACCGCGCTCTACGGACTGCGGCAGAACAGGCTGGCTGCGGCCAAGCCCGGGACTGCCTCCACCGCCGCGGCCGCGCCCACGCCCGCCGGCCTGGGCTTGACAGACGATATTGACGCGCAACAGGTGAAGCTCACCATCGACCAGTTTTATCTGCTGCGGGCGCAGGCCATGAGCGGCCGGCTCTCCCGCGCGCTGGAGAGCGGCCTCTCGCCCAGCTTTGCCGGAGACTGGACCGAGCTGGCCGATGCGCCCTCGCTCTGGCCGGTGGAAGGCCGCGTGGCGTCGAGCTTCGGTGAGCGGCAGGATCCGATTAACGGCGAAGGCGCCTTCCACTCCGGCATCGACATTGACGCTCCTACCGGTACGCCGATTCGCGCCGCAGCAGATGGTGACGTGACAGAGGCCTCGATGAATGCAGGCTACGGCCGCGAGATCATTCTCGACCATGGCCATGATGTAGTCACTCTCTACGGCCATCTTTCCGCCATCGCGGTTGTCGTCGGCCAGCATGTGATTCGCGGACAGGTGATCGGTCACGTGGGCCAGTCTGGCCGCGCCACCGGCCCGCACTTGCATTATGAAGTCCGTGTTCACAATGTCCCGGTCAATCCGCACAAGTATCTGCGCACCACCTATGAGCAGATCGCCTTCAGTGATCCCGGCAAGACCGCTCCGCCGGCATTGTAATGATTACCGAGCTGAGCTAATGTCCTGAGTCAGAAATTCGTAGCACAAAATTGATGTCATAATACGCAGCACAAAAATTGCAGTCATTCTGAATACGCAGCACAAAAACTGCTGTCATCCTGAGCGAACGGGGCCCCAGGCATAATCTTCAGCCTTTCCGGGGTCCCCACGAACAGGTCTTCGTTCGTGGGGTGGAGGTTGGGGGTGGTGAGTCGAANNAACTTCCGACTCACCACACTAGCCTGCCTTTGTTTGCATCGCTGACCGGCGAACTCCGCTTCACTTCTCTCTTCCATAACTCACATGCCAAATGGAGCGTGAACCGTCGTCGGAGACGAACA
>PMGP01000072.1 GCA_003156235.1 Acidobacteriaceae bacterium | reverse complement strand
GCGTTTGCCGCCGGTCTCGACTGCATGAGTGTTGGCAGTGCTGCACCACTTGGTCGCGGCCTTCGCCTTCGCCTGCACGATGTCGTCGGCCAGCTCGTTGCGAGCCTTCACCTCGCAGATGAGCTTCTGGCTGGCGGTCTCGATTACAAAATCCGGCTCATAGGCATCGCCTGAGCGAAATTCGATCTGGAATTGATTGCGACCTGGTTTCAGCCATTTTTCTACGGCGCGTTCATCGTCTATGAGGACGGCAAAGCGACGTTCTGGATCGGAGTCAAACTTCTGTACGGTAGCGCAGCACTTGGCGAAGCCGCCGAACACGGCGCGGCGCGTCTCCGATAGAGGCGAAACCGCCTGCTTGAATGAGCGCACATGCTGACCGGGAGTGAGATTGAGAGGCTGGCTCTCCAGATAGCGGAAACCCCGCGTGACCTTGACCTCGAAGTCGTCCTCCCCCAGCGGGGTCTCATGATAGTGCTGCATCATCTGGGAAAAGATGAACTCGGCAAGCTGACGGCCATGCCGTAGCAGGGCGCTTTCAACCTCGGCATCCGTTTCCAGATAGGAGCGAATGCGGCTCACCATCTGGCCGGATAGCTTGTAGAGCAGGTCGGCATGGGCGTCATAATCAACTTCGTTGCGCTCGATCAGATAGCGAACGAGATAGTCCTCTGACCGCTCCTCGCGCGGATCGTCAACGCTCTTGGCGAGATACTGCCGCACNNTCGTCAACCGGGCGAACATTGATGGTGTCCAAGCCGTTGAGATCGAAGTCAGAGAAATAGAAATTGATCTGGCGCTTGGGCAAAACCACGATCTGAGGAATGGAGATTGTGCGGTCGGCAACGATTGTCGCCACAACCTCAACGATCTTGTCAATGTCGAGCGGCGATTCAACGATCACGCCTTCAAGGGTCTGCTGCTGCGGCTGAAGTAACTCGCGGACTTCCCCGGCAATCTGCTGTTGAACGGCAGAATTGCGCAACTCTTCGACACTGGCGAGCTTGCGTTCATAGCGGCGAATAACATCAATAGTCACATTCGCGGCTTGGCTCCCCGCAGGCGTGCTGATAACTTGCGGTACTGCGGGCGCTGCCGGAGCGCCTTGAACGTCTGGGCGAGTGCCGGTAATCATGCTCTGCGCAACAGAGGGAAACTCCACGAGCTTCGCGCCGGCCAGAGACACATCGCCCCCTGGTCCGATTTCAACGCGCTTCATAACGATGGAGCCGGGCTTCTTCGCTTCCTTGATAATTTCGTCAAACCGCTCATGGGCAATGACCGTGAGGCGGTCAACCACGGCGAATTCGTCTTCCTCGTTCCGGGCAACACGAACACCATAGGGCAGGCGAAGGCCGCGGCCAAGAGTCTGTTCCGTGAGGATCTCCGAAGCCGAAGCCCGCAGCGGGACAATGGTGTAAAGGTTGGTTACGTCCCAACCTTCCTTGAGCTTGTTAACGTGGATGACAATATCGGTGCTGTTGTCCCGCTCCAGCTCGACCAGGCGTTTCATGGCGTCTTCATTCTCATCGCCCCGTAAGGCTGAATGAACCTCGATCACCCGGCCCTTGAAGCGGCCTTTGAAGAATTCCTCGGACTCGATATACGAGCGCAGGCGGCCGGCGTGGTCGGTTTCCTGGGCGACAACAAGAATGAAGGGGTGAATCTTCGGCTTCCCGGTGACGCGGTGGTAGCGGTCCAACTCGANNAGTGAACGGCGTCCTCAAGTTTGATCTGCTCCAGCTTCTCAGACGACACCGAATGAGGGTCAAAGTCCTTCCGGGTGGCAACGGCGGGTTCCTTGACAAAGCCGTCTGCCATCGCCTCGCCCAGACTGTAGCGATAGATGACGTTGCAAAAGTCAACGGAATTGCTGCCAACGGTCTTGGGTGTCGCCGTCAGCTCCAAACCAAGAATCGGATTCAGGCCGTTGATCGCCTTGGCGCCCGCGCTGGCGCGGTAGCGGTGCGCCTCGTCCATCAACAAAACGAGGTCGTCGAGTTTGGAGAGATAGCTGTAATAGCTCTCGCCGATGGTCTCCTGGAGCGCCTTCATCTGCGGCTTACCCCGTGGCCCCTCCTCCTTGTTGATGATGTCGATATTGAAGATGTTCACATGAATATCACCGCCAAACAGGGTACTGGAACGGCCTCCTTCAAGGCGGATACCGATGCCGGATTTGTAGTTTTCAACGGTGATAATCGAGGGCTGGTTCTCAGCGAACTCGGCAATGCCCCGGAAGACGTATTTCGGGCTTTCGGGCGAGAAATCCCCGATGAGCTTGTCGTAAATGGTCTTGTTCGGTGCCAGCACGAAGAAGTTGCGGCTCTTCCCGGTGAGGTACAGATAGGCAATGAACGCGCCCATCAGCCGGGTCTTTCCCACGCCCGTTGCCAAGGCAAAACACAGCGAAGGAAACTCCCGCTCAAAATTGGTCACACTTGGATGAAGGGCGCGGATCAGCTCCAATGCGGCAGCCGGATCGCCGCCCTTCTCCAGGGTGATGGTGTCGAGAACTTCGGCCAANNCCGACATGGGTAAGTTCTCGACTTTTAAGCTGTAATCGTCCTTGCCCCATTCGCATTTGCGTAGCACCGCCTGGGGAATTTTCTTGATGGTGAGGTTTGGAAAGGCATCTGGGTTGGCGCGAAACGCCTTGCAGCAGATAAGCAGGCTTCTGTTCTCGCCCACATCATCTGAGATGGCGGCGAGTTGCTCATGTGTGAGGCTTTGCGTGGTCACATAGATCGAATCGGTCTCAGATGAGTGGCCATGTATCCAGTACAGGCTATCGCTGGGCGCATAGGTAAAGTTCATGAGCTTGCAAACGGCCTCGGCCAGCATGGCGGCGTTGTAGTCCTTGGCAATGACCCAATTGCCCCAGCGGTCCTTTTCCAGAAGAGATGGAGCAAGCCGGTAGTAGCGGAAGCCTCCTCCGCCTTTCCACTCTACAGCCTTGGTTATGCCGCCCTCATCTTCGCCGTCAATCACCTTGT
>PMGP01000376.1 GCA_003156235.1 Acidobacteriaceae bacterium | reverse complement strand
TCAAGGGCAAGCCGTGGGATTACTACGGCAAGCCGGACGCGGAGAATCCGTATCGCAAGTGGTCGCCGATGCTGGCCGCGAAAAACTTCAAGACGCCGATGCTGGTGGTGCATGGGCAGCTTGACTATAGGCTGGATGTGAGCGAGGGGTACCAGATGTTCACCANNAACGCGCGGCTGTGGTGGAAGACGGTGAACGATTGGGTGGATGAGTGGACGAAAAGCAGCTATTAGCCGTTAGCTATTAGCTGTTAGCTTGTTCATGCGATTACAGTGATGTCAACCCTAACCCAGCCTCAGGCCAAGAGCTAGAGGCTAGAAGCTGTCTTTCCAACGCAAATCATCGAAGACCACAGGCGCGCCCCAAAGCCCTTCATCTGGCATAAAACCGCAGACCATATCCTCGATTCCGTCGCTCGATATTGTAAACGAATTCATGACTCAGGACAGTAGACTTTGTTCGTGCAGGTACTTACAGAGACGGAATTACTGATCCGGCCCCAAAGAAATACAACGCTCCCTCCCACCCATTCCGCAAAAAGCGCGGAATGGATGGGGCACAGCGTTTCAAAACTTCTGGGCCGGATCAATAAGAGACTTTTTCATCAACAATAGCTTGGGCGAGACACTCATCCATCTCGATCCACAGGCCTCACACACCGAATTTACGACCGAAGTTGGTAGACAGAAATAGAACAGCTTGTTCCGTTCTCCTGCAAGTGTGGAGCTTAGTCACGATTTCCTGCCGTCATCATTTTCCCCGCAACTCGTCCCACGCCGCGCAGCACCGCCTTCACAGGCCAGCGGCCATCGGCGCCGGCGAAGAAGATTTCGCCGCTACGGCGGGCTTCAGCGCGATAGTACCATCGCTTGAGCAGCGCAAGATGGCCCTGGCGGAGGGTCGCCGTGGTCGCGCCGGAAGACTCAGCGAGCGCGGCCAGCGTCTCCTCCATTCGTGCTTCGAGCACGCCGCGAGCGAGCTTGGCGGGCGCGGACGATTCGGCTTCTGAAAGAGTAGGAGTCAAAGGAGAGTTTTCAGAATTACTTCCCTCAGGGGCTAAAGCCCCCTGCGATCGTTCAGGGTTGATGTACGGGCTAAAGCCCGTACCCTTCATCGTCTCCGAAGAACTTCCTTCAGGGGCTAAAGCCCCTCTTTCTGTTTGCGGCATTTGCGTCACGACTGAAGTCGTGCCCTGACACAATACGGAACTGGAATCAAAATCGTTCTCTGCGATTTTAGAAGCTATTGGCTCCGCAACTGGCACTTCCAGAATCGGCTCCATCGCCATGGGATGCGAAAAGAGCGAAGTGGAACCGGATTGCTCATTCTGGATTCTCATGCCCAGCGTCGAAAATCCGGCCGGGCCGCTGAGCCGTCCGTTTTCATAGAGAAAAACGGCAACCTCGCCGGGGCTGGCCGAGGCTTGCAGGACAACCGCCCGAAGCTGCGAGAGCGGACGAACCAGTTCGGAAGCCAGAGCGCGCACGCTCTCCATGCGCTGAACTTGAGAGTGGCGTGCGGCGGCGGTCTCGAAGTCGAGCTTCGCCGAAGCCTCCTCGCGTTGTGCGCGCAGCGTGACCAGAGAGCTTTCGCCGCGCGTGGCCAGGAATTGCTCGACCGCCGCGGCCTCCTCGGCGTAACGCTCGTCCGTGCAGCCCTGATAGCAGGGCGCCAGGCACATTTTCATCTCGGAGTAGACGCAACCGGGATGGCTGGGATTCGGCTCCAGTTCCTCGGTGCAGCGGCGTAGCAGGAACAGTTTGAGCGCCTCGTCGGCAAAGCGCTCCGCCGCCGCACGCGATTGAAACGGCCCATAGGCCCAGCCGGCCTCGCGCTGGCTGGGGTGATTGGTGACGGCAATGCGCGGATAAGAATTGCTCCCCAAAAAGCGAATAAAAGATGGTGCTCCCAGGTGCATTCGTTCCAAAGATTTGGAACCGTATACTTTTTCCAGGAGTGAAAACTGCATAAGCAGCGATTCGAATTCCGAGCCGGTCAGCCGCCAGCGAATCTGCCGCACACGCCCGGCCAACTGCAAGCGGCGCGGATATTTTTCCGAGGGCTGCAAGAGCCGTGCAAGCCGCGCGCGCAGATTGGGAGTGCGGCCAATGTAAGGCTCGGCGTGCGCCTCCGCGCCGTAGAGAGCGAAGACCGCAGATGTGGTCGGCAGTTGCGCCAGCGCAGCCTTGGCGTCGGACGGGTCGAAGCCAATCTGCTGCATTGCAATCTCGGAAGTTTTCCTTGAATCCATCATTCTTCTTAAACTCCGCCAACTCCGCTAACACGCGCGAAGCGCGGCTAACTCCGCTAACTCCCCGCAAGCATCATGCCGTCGATGCGCAGCGTGGGCGAGGCCACCGCTCCACGAAACTCCAGATCGCTGCCGATGGCTGTCACGTTCTTGAGCATCTCGGCCAGGTTTCCGGCGATGGTCACCTCTTCGACGGCGTGGGTGAGCTGGCCATTCTCGATCCACAATCCGGTCGCGCCTTGCGAATAGTCGCCAGTAACTACATTGACGCCGAAGCCCATCAGTCCGGTGACGTAGAGCCCGGCGGGAACATCTGCGATGATCTGCTCCGGAGTGAGTTTTCCCGGCTCAAGATAGAGGTTGCCGCAACCGATGCCCGGCGCGCCGGCCAGCCCGCGCGAGGCGTTGTGCGTGGACTTCATGCCCAGCTTGCGCGCCGTGTAGGTGTTCAACAGATAGTTGCGCAGCACACCATTCTCCACGACTACGGTGCGTAGCGAAGGCAGCCCTTCGCCATCAAATGGCGAAGTCCCGAAGCCGCCCATCCCAGTGGGCAGCAGCATGGTGTTGTCGTCCACAATGGTCAAATTAGCCACGGCGATCTGCTCGCCCAGCTTGCCAGCCAGGAACGAAGCCCCACGCCAGATTGCGTCTCCCGAAGCCGCCTCGAAGACTGAGCCGAGCAGCGTTCCAGCCACCTCCCGCGCAAAGACGATGGGGACTCTCTGCGTGGGAACGCGCCGCGCGCCCAGCCGCCGCAGCGTCCGCCGCGCCGCCTCTTTGCCGATGGCCTCGGGCGATTCGAGGTCCGCAAGCCTGCGCGCGCTCGACCACCAGCCGTCGCGCTGCATCGAGCCGTCCACGTCCACGGCCAGCGGAGCCGCCGCGACTCCGGCGTAGCTTGAGCGGTAGCCGCCCACAAAGCCGCGCGAGTTGGCCAGAACCTTGCTCCCCGTGGCCGCGTCAAAGCTGCCGCCGTCTGAGTTGGTAATGCGCGGGTCGGCCTTGAGCGCCGCCGACTCCGCTCGCCGCGCCCACTCGATCCGCTCCGCGGCCGGAAGCGAGTACACGTCCTCGTCGTAGAGGTGCAGGTCGCCGGATAGCGAACCGAATTCGTCCCTCTCTGGCAACCCGCTGAAGGGATCTTCTTCAGTCACTTTGGCCAGCGCCAGCGCGCCTTCCACCAGTTGACGAATTCCCTCCGAGGTCAGGTCGCTGGTCGAGGTCGAGGCCGACCGCTTGCCCAAAAACACCCTCAGGCCTAGTCCGCGCGAGCCAGACTCCTTCAGTGTCTCCACCTGGCCCATGCGCACGTTGACGCTGAACTCGTCGCCCTCGCGCGCCACGGCCTCGGCGTCGCTGGCGCCGGCTTTCACGGCCAGCGCCACCACTTCGGCAGTCAAGGATTCCAAATCGAGTTTTTCAAGATTGTGTAGAGCGTCAGCATTAGCCATGGGTCAACAGTACCAAACCCCGTCCATTTCAGCACACGTTCGCGCTGGACGCAATGCGGCCTACTCTAGGGAACCTCTGAATTAGTTTTTGTAGCGAATCCGGCACTCCCTCAGGGGCTAAAGCCCGCGTTGATTTTGCAGCACTTGCGGCACGACTAAAGAGGCTGCGGAAAAAGTCGGAGTTTCGGGCGAAATCGGCAAAAAACATCCCTCAGGGGCTAAAGCCCTGCTTTGTTATGAATCATTTACGGCACGACTAAAGTCGTGCCCTTTCAAAACATCGACTTAATCAGCACTTGCGGCACGACTAAAGTCGTGCCCTTTCAAAACATCGACTTAATCAGAGCTTCCCTAGAGGCTCAAGGTTTCGCCGGGTAACCGGCGAGGATAAAACAAGCATCGTGGTGGTTGCCACATAGGGCATGAACTTTTTGATGATATTTTCCAGAGCCTCGGACGTGGGCACGAAGACCTTGAGCAGGAATGTGTCTTCTCCGGCGATGTGGTGACATTCGAAGACCTCGGGCATCTCACGGGCCAGGGCAATGACGTGAGAAATCATGTCGCCGATGACCCGAACGCGAATAAATGCGCAGACAGGCCGTCCGACCTTTTGGCGGTCGATTTCGACACGGTATCCGGTGATGATTCCAGCCTCTTCCATGCGGTGAACCCGCTCGATGACGGCAGGCGTCGATAGGCCTACCCGCCGGCCAAGTTCAGAAAAGTGAATGCGCGCATCGTCCTGGAGTTCGGCCAGAATATGCCATCCGATGGGATCGAGGAGCTTGGTAATATCTACGGTGTCTGTCATATGTGACCTAAAAGAGTTCCGAAAATACACAAAAGTATCGTATAAATCGTATTCCTTTCCGCGGTGAGCCTCAAGTAGATTTCATTATAGGATGGGTTCCGTCTCACAACTCGGCCATCTGGAATATTGCTCGGTCAACATAAGCGTGAACGGAACCACGCAGTCGTCACAGTTTGCCCGTAATACCGGCGCACAGGAGCGTCCGTCATCATGGCCACAGCTACTATGTATGAATTGCGTTTGGCTCGCCGCATGGGGCGGCTGGGCACCGAAACGGCTTTTGAAGTTCTGAACAAGGCGAAGGCTCTGGAGCGCCAGGGAAAGAGCATCATCCACCTGGAAATCGGCGAGCCTGATTTCGACACGCCCTCCAATATTGTGGAAGCGGCCGTGGATGCGCTGCACAAGGGTTGGACCCACTACGGTCCCTCCGCCGGATTGCCCGAACTGCGCCAGGCCATCGCCGAATACGTCAGTAGCACGCGCGGCATCACGGTCGCTCCCGAGGAAGTGGTGGTGGTGCCCGGCGGAAAGCCCATCATGTTCTACGCCATGCTGGCGCTGATCGAGGAAGGCGATGAGGTGATCTATCCCAATCCGGGATTCCCCATCTACGAATCGATGATCAACTACATGGGCGGCAAGGCCGTTCCCATCCAACTCCGCGAGGAGCGCGATTTCACGCTGGACGTCCGGGATTTGCCCGCGCTGATCACCGACCGCACCAAGCTTATCATTCTCAATTCTCCGCAGAATCCCACCGGCGGCGTCATGCCCCGCAGGGACATCGAGCAAGTGGCCCGTATTATCGACGACCGCAACATCCTGGTGCTCTCGGACGAAATCTACAGCCGCCTGCTCTTTGAAGGCGAGCACTTCTCGATTGCGACGATCCCTGACATGAGAGAGCGCACCATCATTCTCGACGGCTTCTCGAAGACTTATGCCATGACCGGCTGGCGCATGGGCTACGGCGTCATGCGTCCCGATCTGGCCACGCACATGACCCGCCTGATGACCAACTCCAACTCCTGCACCGCCAGCTTTACGCAGATCGCGGGCATCGAGGCGCTGCGCGGTGATCAGAGCGCCGTCACGCGCATGTGCGCGGAGTTCAAGAAACGCAGCGAATTCTTTGTCGCCGGGTTGAACAAGATCAAGGGCTTCAGTTGCCGCCAGCCCAAGGGCGCCTTCTATGTCTTCCCCAACATCACGAAGACCGGATGGAAATCCAAGCCTCTGGCCGATGCGCTGCTCGATCAGGCCGGCGTGGCGGCGCTTTCCGGCACGGCTTTTGGAATTTACGGCGAAGGCTATCTGCGCTTCAGCGTGGCCAACTCGATGGATAATTTGCAACAGGCGCTCGAACGACTCGACATGTGGACGAAGCAAAACCTCTAGGAGACGGCCATGGCCCTCGTGGATTCCGCCACCGGGAAAGTAATCCGGGATTATTCGATTGAACAGCTCAAGGATGCCGCCAACCTGATGCGCGGCTACAATCTTGTTCAACTTTGCGCGGCAGGATCGGGCCACGCCGGCGGAACGCTCTCCATCATGGACATCGTCGCCGCGCTGTACCTGCATGTTGCCCAGCACGATCCCAGAAATCCCAACTGGCCCGAACGCGACCGCATTCTCTGGTCCGCGGGCCACAAAGCGCCGGCCCTTTATGTCGGCCTGGGCTTCGCGGGCTTCTGCGAGATCAACGACGTGATGACTTTGCGCAAGCTCCACTCGCGTTTTCAGGGCCACCCGCATTGGCTGAAGCTGCCCGGCATCGAGGTCTCTTCGGGTTCGCTGGGGCAGGGTCTGAGCATCGCCGTCGGCATGGCGCTATCCGCCCGGCTGGACGGCAAAAAGCACAAAATCTTCTGTCTGATGGGCGACGGCGAACAGCAAGAGGGCCAGGTCTGGGAAGCGGCCATGGAGGCCGGGCACTACAAGCTGGACAACATCATCGCCGTCATCGACGTCAATCGCCTGCAAATTGACGGCTGGGTGAAGGACGTGATGCAGGTCGAGCCGCTGGACGCCAAATACAAGAGCTTTGGCTGGGAGGTGCTGCGCGTCGATGGCCACGACATGAAGCAACTGGTGGATGCCTTCGACAAGGCCAAAACGATTGTGGGCAAGCCGGTGGTCATCCTGGCCGACACCATCAAGGGCAAGGGCGTCAGCTTCATGGAGAATGTGGCCGGCTGGCACGGCAAGACGCCCAACCGCGAGGAGCTGGACGCTGCGCTGAAGGAGATGGGGCTGACGGAGCGCATTCCCGTCGAGCAGTTGCTCAATCACGCCAAGAATTATCAGGCGGAGCAGGACCGCGAGCTGGAAGCCAAAATGCCAAAATTCTCCCGCGACTTCTGGTGGAACGCGGGCGACGCGATGAAGGTCAAGATGGAGCCTACTCGCAAAGGCTTCGGCAAGTCGCTGGCGGTTAACGGCGGCGATGAGCGCATCGTTTGCCTGGGACTGGACATCTCCGGCTCCATCACCATCAGCGATTTTTATGCCGGCAAACCGGAGCGCGCCCGTCGCTGGATCAGCATGGGAATCGCCGAGCAATCGGCCACCTCGGCCGCAGCGGGCTTTGCCCGTGAAGGCAAGCTGCCGGTGCTGGGCAGTTATGCCACCTTCATGTCGGCGCGCAATCTGGATCAGCTTCGCGTCTCCATCTGCTACGGAAATTTCAACGTCCTGATTGCCGGGGCGCATGGCGGAGTCTCTGTCGGCCCCGACGGCGCAACCCATCAGGCGCTTGAAGATTTATTTGCCATGCAAGGCCTGCCCAATATGTCCGTCGTTGTGCCCTGCGACGTGGAAGAAACCCGCAAGGCCACCGATTACCTGCTGCTCCAGCACGTGGGGCCAAAGTATATTCGCTTTGCCCGCGAGGCCACGCCGGTCGTCACCAATCAGGAGACGCCGTTTGTCTTTGGCAAGGCCAACGTGATTCGCCTGCGCAAAGAGGCGGCCAACTTCGCAGACGCCTTCGAAACTCGTCTTGCTTCTGGCTACAAAAACGAATCAGAGGACCTGAGCATCATCGCCTGCGGACCCATGGTCCCCGAGGCGATGCGCGCGGCCTGCATCCTGAAGCAGGACTTCGGCTACGAGACGCGCGTACTCAACCTGCACACGCTCAAGCCCATCGACGCTGAAGCTGTGATTCGCGCCGCCGCGGATACTGGCGTAATCATCACCGCCGAGGAACACCAGATCGGCGCTCTGGCGTGGCGCGTCAGCGGCTTGCTCACGGAAAGCAAGCAACTCTACGGCAAGCCGCTCATCACCGGGGCTATCGGCGTTAAGGATCGCTTCGGCGACTCCGGCTCGCCCTGGGAGATGGTCAAGGAACTGGAAGTCAGCGCCGAGCACATCGCGCAGAAGGCCGTCGAGCTGATGAAGCTCAAGAAGAAGTAAGTGGGCGCAGAACTCAGGAAATCGCGCGGAAAAGCCAGTAGAGCAGGCCGGAGAGCAGTGCCGCTGCGGGCAGCGTGAAAACCCAGACTGCCGCGATGCTGCGGATCGTCGACATACGCAGGCCGCTGCCGTTGGCCGCCATGGTGCCCGCCACCCCGGAACTGAGAATATGCGTGGTGGAAACCGGCAGGCCAAACTTGTCGGCGGCAAAGATCGTGCCCATGGTCACCAGTCCCGCACAAGCGCCTTGCGCATACGTGAGGTGCTCCTTGCCGATCTTTTCGCCCACCGTGATGACCACCCGCCTCCAGCCCACCATCGTCCCCAGTCCAAGGGCCAGGGCCACGGCTACTTTGACCCAGTTGGGGATGAACCTGGTGGACTTGTCCAGCTTGCTCTCGTATGCGGCGAGGACGGCGCTTTCATCCTTGTTGAAGACTGGCTGCTTTTTCTCATTTTCCAGGCGCACGTCGTTCTTTTTCAGCAGCCGCAGCGCCTCGCCGGCCACATACATATCGTTGCGGATGATCGTCTGTTCCTGCGCCGGGATTGCCTTGATGACTTTGTACTGCGCTACTTTGCGGCTCACATCCTCCACCAATTCTCGAAGCGCGAGCATCGTGTCCGGTTGCAGTTGCCTGGTGCGGATGTAGTTGGTCACTTCGGCGCGGGCGTCGGAGCCAAGAGTGGCGTTCTGCGGCACATGCTGGTCGAGAATGTGTCCGGTTTGCTCACTGGCAGCGATGAACAGCTGAATATCGTTGGGGGTGGCGGCGTGGTTGAGGGCGTAAGCGGTGGGCACCGTGCCGATGAGAATCAGCATGATCAGGCCCATCCCCTTCTGCCCGTCGTTGGAGCCGTGGAAGA
>PMGP01000055.1:1442-4797 GCA_003156235.1 Acidobacteriaceae bacterium | reverse complement strand
AGCGTAGTCGAATGGGGATCTGCGGTTGTTCTTCAATAAACTTCAGACTCACCTCACTTAGGGTGGGGATCCAGAATAATCAATCAGCCACGATCATCAGGAGCTCATGGACGGTCTACTCACATTTCTCGGCACGGGAACCTCGATGGGGGTTCCGACGCTGGGCTGCAATTGCGCGGTGTGCGCCTCGGCTGATCCGCGCGACCGCAGGCTCCGTCCCTCGGTGCTGTTGCGCTGGCAAGAGCAGGCCGGCGGCCGTGAGCGCGTGGTGATCATCGACACCGGCCCCGACTTTCGTGAGCAGGCTTTGCGCAACGGCCTCACCCGCGTGGATGCGGTTTTTTACACCCACGCCCACGCCGACCACATTCTGGGCATGGACGACCTGCGCCCGCTCAGTTTCACAGTCTACCGCGAGGGCGGGCCAATTCCCCTCTATGCCGCGCCGGAGACGGCCGAGGCGCTGGAACGCATCTACGAGTACACCTTTTCGCCGCGCGCCACGTATCCCAACCGCGCACGGGTCCAACTGCACGCGCTCTCCGAGCGCACTCTGATTCACGGCGTCGAGTTTCTGCGCGTGCCGGTCGTGCATGGCGAGATGCAGATTGCCGGCTTCCGCTTTGGCCGCGCCGCTTATCTGACCGACGTGAGCGCCATCCCTGAATCCAGCTTTGCGCTGCTCACAGGGCTGGACCTCCTGGTCGTCTCCGCGCTGCGCCACATGCCGCACCCCAGCCACGCCACCCTGGAGCAGGCCGTCTCGTGGGCGCGGCGCATCGGCGCGCGCCACACCTGGCTCACGCACATCGCCCACGAACTGGGCCACGAGGAAACCAACCGCATGTTGCCCGACGGCATCCGCCTGGCCTACGACGGCCTCAGCCTGCCCGTGAATCTGAGAAACTTGAGTAGCGCCGAAGAGTTAGGGCTGAAATGAACCTCACGCTGGATGTTCCACAAATGCACCGTGCCCCATCCATTCGCCTTCTTTTTGGCGAATGGGTGGGATACCACAACCATCAATCAGCCCTTTTCATGAGGGGTGAGTGACCCCATGAACAGCGATTCGGCCCGCATGATTTCGATTTACCGCTCCATTCAAGAGATTCCCGCCGGCTTCGGCCCCAGCGTAGCCGCCATCGGCAACTTCGACGGCGTGCACCTCGGCCACCAGGAGATTCTTTCGGCGATGGTGCGCGAAGCCCGTGAACAGGTTGCGCAGACGCAGCGTACGCGCGCCGTGGCCATCACCTTCGACCCTCATCCAGAGCAGTTTCTGCGCCCCTCATCCGCACTGCGCCTGCTCACGCCCATCGATGAGCGCCTGCGCCTGCTGGCCCTCACCGGCATTGACGCGGTTGTGGTGTTGCCCTTCGATGCGGCACTCGCCTCGCTCCCAGCGCGGGAGTTCGTGCGCCGCATTCTGGTGGACGCTCTTGCCGTGCGCAGCCTGCATGAAGGCGGCAACTTCCGCTTTGGCCACAGCGCCGAGGCTGGAGTCGCCGAGCTTCAGGCCTTTGGCGCGGAGTTTGGCTTTGCCGTCCACGTCCATTCACCCGTGCGCGTGCGCAAAGGCGCATCCAGCCTTGAAGTTTCCAGCTCCGCTATTCGGGAATTTGTGGCGGCGGGCGACATGACCCGCGCCCGCTGGATGCTGGGCCGCCCCTTTGAGATTCGCTCCACGCCGGCTCGCGGGCGCGGCATCGGCACGCGGCTGCTGGTGCCCACGGTGAATCTGGCAGCCTACAACGGCCAGCTCCCCGCCTTCGGCGTCTACGTCACGCGGCTCACACTCTCACCCCAGCGACAAGGACCCGTCGCTGGGGACCCCGATGTCGGCGGGCGCAGCTTTCAGGCAGTCACCAACGTAGGCAACCGGCCTACATTCGGCGAGGCATCGTTTGCCGTCGAGTCGTACATCCTCAACTTCGAGCCCATCGAACTCGACGACCAAACGCCCATCGAACTCGAATTCCTGCTCCGGCTGCGCGGCGAGCAACAGTGGCCCTCGCCCGAAGCGCTCAAAGCGCAAATCTTCAAGGACGTGGCGCGAGCCAAGCGGTACTTCCGGCTAGCGAATGGTTGACGTATTCGGGGCGAGTGCCGTCGGGCAAACTCCTCACTTCACTCCGCTCATTGCTTTCTCAAATTCCTCGACAAGCAGTCTATGTGTATCGGAATCTGTGGGAGTAAGCACATAGTACGTGTTCTCTTTCGGGTCTGATCCGGCGCGCGGTTCTATTGTAAGCACCTTAGGAACTAGTGAATAAACGTCAGTACTAGGTATGTACCTTACCTGAAAAGAGAGATTCGACAGATAGATTTCGGCGGCAGATGAATCATCGGGCCTCAGGACATCGGTCTTCGATCTGAGAAAGTTCATGAATTCGGGTGCAACAAGGCGCTCATATGGAATCGCCAGCTTAACGGAGCTTTGTGTCTGATATGTAGTCGTATACAGTTTCGGATTTTCCATGCGCCGTTTAGAATCAATCCCGGTCAAAAACTTGCGCAGAGCCTCATAAGCATTACTGAGATCAGCAAAATCTCCTACAACCGTTAAATTGATAGAGACAGGGTCAATTACTAATTGTTGGATGGCCACACCATTTACTTCTCCCATACCAGCAATCAATTGAAACTGGTTGACGTCTGCTCCAACCTGCATGCCCTGAAAGGAAAACAACGTCTCAAGAGCCTTTTTATTCGACTTCATAAGAAGGTTAGTGAGAGGCAGGGTATTGGGTGAAAAAAGATACCTCGCCATGCTAGTCATGTCGACAAAATCAAGCATACTGACGCTCCTTCTCCGGTGTCTGATCGATTTCTGAAGGTATATTTTGATTCGGCCAAGACGATTGCTGGCGACTAGGCATTGAACGGAGGTTAGACAAGGGCGTATTGACTTTTTCCGGCGCACAATAAGCCGAATAAACGCCGCCCATATACGGATATGCAAACTGCGACACGAACGATAAGGATTGCTCTTTCCGTGTATGCCTACTGGCCAGAACATTGCTGACAAAGCTGTTTAAGCTGACTCCCTCTGTCTCCGCCTCATTGGCTAATTCTCGATGCAGGCCTTTCGGAATGCGAAGCACAAATCTGCCGCTGTATTGAGGCGCCTCTTGAGGCTCGGGAACCTCAAGACCAGTGGCCAAGCGGCTTTCAATCCACAACTCTCTGGAAATATCCAGAGAAGACAAGGCTTCTTGAGCGGTTTCCCCATCAGCCTTGCAGCCTGGCAGTTCAGGATGTTCAGCGATCCAATAGCCGTCAGGATCGTATTGCAGCGCAACACGGTAATTCTTGTTCATGAGATTCTCAGCATCTTTCATTGGCGTGACCTCTA
>PMGP01000055.1:0-1414 GCA_003156235.1 Acidobacteriaceae bacterium | reverse complement strand
GGATTTCGATGGTCATAGCTCAGTCCTCTCGCCTCGCAAAACGGCTTGATGTGGTTATCAAGCAAAGTACGGAGTTCCTCAAACCGAACGTTCTTAACGTTTTCGGCGATCACCAGTACCCGTTGCTTCAGTCGAGCATCATCCATCTACAAGGATGATACCGCATGTAGTATCAAATTATACGCATGGATAGTAAAAATGTTTTTTAGATCGCAGAAATATCTGTGGATTTCTTCGAAATGGGAATTTGAGCGAGGAAAGTTAAATATATAACCAATATGGAATCAGTATTTTAGACGGTGGATGCCGACGTATGTCCCCGGGCGGGGAAAGAACCAGAATTTAGGCGCCTGAGTTCCGAATTGACGGACGTGGGTGGGTTGTCAGTCCTTGCAGATAATTACCGCCCCAACGCGCACAATCAAATCAGGTGAACCAGCATGTCAGAAGCCATTCAAACCATCCCCGCTCCCAGCGAGGCGAACGAACCCATCGCCGCATCCGCAAACCCCGCCGTCGCCCGCTGCTTGGACGCTTGGGAACGCGCCAATAAGGCAGAACGCGCAAAAGGCAAAAACAGGTCCGAGGCCTCCATCGAAGCCGACCGTGCCTACCTCCGCGCCATGCCGCCGCTTTCCGGGCAGGAAAACATCCGCGATTTCATTGCCTGCGTCGCTCACGCCATGATCGTCCACATTTTCCCGGATCATACCGCCACCAAACTCCTCTACGCCGCCCAGGTTGCCCACACCACAACTCGCGGTAGGTCAACGCCCCCTAAAACAGCCGTCTGAGGGGGGTACCCCTCCCCCCCCTATACCCCCTGGGGGTATAAATTCCCCTTAAAACTTTGCAGATTATTTGTAACCCTTTTTAAATCAATACCTGTGGAAATATTTTCTCCCTAAATTCTCCCACATCGTGAGATTTGGCCTCTGAAAATCACCGGGAAACTCCGGTTTTTCGCCCAAAAATAGCTCCCAAAAACTTTTTTCTTATCGCTGATCTTTTGGTTTGGGCGGACTCGAGCCGGAATTCAGAGCGGGTTTGACTGCGCCGGCAGCTCGGGCGGGAACAGGCTGCAAAGCCAATGCCGGTTTCACCTGCGGCTTGTCCGTGACAGTGCTCGTGGCCGGCTGTACGGAGCGTTTGGCGACGGGCGGAGCTGGCGGTTTTGCCACCGCGCCAGTTGGCGTCGAGGACGGAAGCGGCTTGGCGGGCGCNNAGCGAACCGGCTGCTGGCGAAGCGAGTGGCTGCCTGGTGACGGCGGTTGCTCCTGGCTGAGTGGGCGGTTGCGGTCTGGCGAGCGGCTGCGCGGAGGCCTTCAGCTTGGAATTGTCCTTTTCGTCGCCGAGAAACTTTTCATCGTCCTTACCGACGATGGCGGCGCGCATCCAGGTCATCCAGATGGGC
>PMGP01000235.1 GCA_003156235.1 Acidobacteriaceae bacterium | reverse complement strand
ACTCCATATCAGCCTTTTTGCGCTCGTCGAGCTTAACGCGCTCTTGGATGCGTGCGATCGTAGACGACGGTCAACTGTGCCGTAGTCAGTTGCGTGTAGCGCTGCGTGGTGGAGAGGCGCTCGTGGCCCAATAATTCTTGAATGGCGCGCAGGTCGGCGCCTTCTTCGAGTAGATGCGTTCCGAAGGCGTGGCGCAGGGTGTGCGGATGCACGTCGGCGGAGAGCCCTCGTAGAACAGCGATGCGCTTGACGATGCGTCCGACGCTGCGCGTGGTCAACCGAGCTTCGCCGCCGAGCTTGCCGAGACCGCGCAGTTGCAGGTTGAGAAACAAGGCCGGCGTCGCGTAGCCTTTTGTATCGTCAGCCGCAGCCAGCCGCGCGGCGCGTTCGGCGAGATAGGCGCGCAAGGCTTGCGCCGCGGCGTCGCCCAGCGGGACGTAACGCTCTTTCTGTCCCTTGCCGCGAATTAGAATTGCTTCGTTGGCCCAGTGAATGTCTTCGAGGTTCAGCCCGGTCAGCTCCGCGTTGCGAATACCGCAGCCATAGAGCAGTTCCAGAATCGCCGTGTCGCGTGTGGGCCAACTGGCTACATCCTCGGCGACCGAATCCACCACACGGTTCATCTGCTCGATGGAAGGCACGCGCGGCAAATGCTTGGGCAGTTTCGGCGTGGCTACCAGCGAGGCAGCATTTCGTTCCAGGCGCCCCGTGCGCGCCAGCCACCGGAACCAACTGCGAATGGACGCCAGCGCTCGCGCCGCGGAAGCCTTCGCCAGGCCGCGATCATAGAGTGTGCCGAGGTAGGCGCGAATATGCGTGTGCTCAATGCTCTCCACGTTTTGAGTTGCGCCGTAGTGTTCTGCGATATAAGCGGTAAATCCATGCAGCTCGCGATCATATGCACGCAGCGTATGCGCCGATGCTCCACGCTCGTTGGCCAGCACACGCAGATAATCGGCGACTAGTGAATCCAGCGAAGAGGCAAGGGCAGTCGCGGCGGAGGCGCTCATGCGGTCTCCTTACTCTGTTGGTTGAGGCTGGGCTCCGCGCTCCCGATGAACGGGGCGGGATTGATCGGTGAATTTGCGGACAAATGCAGCAAGTTAGCCCCCGCTTCGCGGGGATAGCGAGTTGGCGAGTTGGCGGGTTGTCGCGA
The DNA here is from genome assembly GCA_003156235.1 of Acidobacteriaceae bacterium. Taxonomy (GTDB): domain Bacteria; phylum Acidobacteriota; class Terriglobia; order Terriglobales; family Acidobacteriaceae; genus Telmatobacter. Next base: position 11,304 of record PMGP01000235.1, on the reverse strand, counting down.
CTCGGCGGCTTCCGTGTTTTCGATCATTTCTGGACGCGACTTGCTCGAAACCAGGTGCAGCCCTCTTCGCCCTATAGGAAGAGCCTCAACCGCCGCCCGCTGCCGCGTGGCGCGCGGATGGTGCAGCCGATGCACTTCCTTGAGCCGGCCCAGAGCCAGGTGCGTGTAGACCTGCGTGGTGGAAATGTCGGCGTGGCCCAGCAACAATTGCACGCTGCGCAGGTCAGCGCCATGCTCCACCATGTGCGTGGCGCAACTGTGACGAAGCCTGTGCGGGCTTGCTGAGGAGTTGGCCATCTTCACCACATGCCAGACCCACTGGCGGGTGAGCGGCATTCCGCGCAAAGAAAGAAATAGACGAGTAGCGTCCTGCCGCGCGGCGTTCGCTTTGCCGGCCGAACTAATGCGCGCCAGGTGCGGCCGTCCTTCGCGCAGATAAATCTCCAGAACCTCCAGAGCGGCTCGCCCCAACGGCACAATGCGCTCCTTGTCGCCCTTGCCGCGCACCTGCACGCGGCCCAGGTCCAGCGCCAGGTCGCCGGTGGAAAGCGAAGTGACCTCCGAAACGCGCAAGCCGCCCGCATAGAGCAACTCCAGAATCGCCCGGTCACGCAAATCCGTGGCGCGTGCCTGGGGATGCTCGGCGTTCAGGCGCGCCCGGTCCAGCATCTCCGTTACTTCTGGCTCGGCCAGCGACTTGGGCAGCACCTTCCAGGCTTTGGGCGATTCGATGTTCACGGTGGGATCGTGATGGATGCGCCGGTCTAGAAGGAGCCACTTGTAAAAGCCGCGCAGGCAACTTAGTTTGCGCGCCGCCGAACGCTGGTCGATGCCGTGGCCGCGCAGATGCTCCAGAAATGCCGCCACATCCTGCTGCGTTGCCGTCAACAGCACACCACTCCGCTTCTCGATGAACTCGGCAAAGGTCTTCAGGTCGCCGTCGTAGGCCTCGCAGCTCAGCGGCCTCAGACCTTTCTCCACGCGCAGATACGCCTGGTAGTCCTTCAACAGCGATAGATTGCGCGCAGTTTCCACAGTCTTAATTATCAGCGCGTTAAGCTGCCTGCGCCGCCGTCGCGCTCGTTTCTGAACCTCACTCATCATGGACTCAACTTCGGCAACAGCGCATTTTAGGGAAGCTCTGATTAAGTCATTATTGCGAGTCAGTATTCCCTCAGGGGCTAAAGCCCGCGTTCATTTTGCTGCCTTTGCGGCACGACTAAAGTCGTGCCCTTTCAAAATGTCGGCTTAATCAGAGCTTCCTTAGAGTGAATCGTGGAATACTCCGGTTCCCATTCGCGGCCTTCCGATGGCACGCCCCAGGCCCGGCAGCGTATAACGCTGGAATGGGGGTCTTGGCGACAGTAGAGATCGATGCGTGGCTGCGCGAGGGCGGCCAGGTGGTCACGGCCAGCGACCGCGCCGCGCGCGCCTTGGCTGACGCATTCCATCGTGCCCGCAGGTCCGAAGGTCTTGCCGCTTGGCCCGCGCCCAACATCCTCGATTGGACGAGCTTTGCCCGCGCCGCCTGGCAGCAGCGCGGCGCCGACGCTCGCCTCGTGCTCAATCCCTCGCAAGAAGAGGCTCTTTGGGTGGAGATCGCTGGCCAGGACCGCTCCCTGGCCACGCTGCTGGAAGGTCCGCGCCATCGTCTGGCCGCCCTGGCCATGGAGGCGCACGACCTGCTCTGCTCGTATGCGCCGCAGTTCTTGCGGACATCGGCCCGCGCCGCATGGCAGCAGGATGCGGCAGCCTTCAGCGGCTGGCTGGCTGCCTTTGACGAAGCCTGCCGTGTGGATAGTTTGATTAGCCCGAGCCGCCTGTCGCAGGAGTTGATTGCGCTGCTAAAAACTGACGAGGCAGAACGTCCGCCACTGCTTCTGGCCGGATTTGACCGCATTCTGCCCGTGCAGCGCAGCCTCTTCGACGCCTGGGGCGAGTGGCATGAGGCTGCCAAAGGCGAGCCCGCCGGCGAGGTTCATTTTCATGAAGCCGCCGACTTCCAGACCGAGCTGACAGCCTGCGCGATCTGGTGCTGTCGCCAGCTTGCCGCCAACCCTGACGCCCGTCTGCTGGTCGTCACACAGGCAGCCGGTACGCGCCGCGGAGAAATCGAACGCGTCTTTCTTCGATCCACCGGCGCGGTCTTCGAGTTCTCGCTGGGAGTCCCGCTCCGACAAGCTGCGCTGGCGCGTGCGGTGCACCTCATGCTGCGTTGGCTCGAAGGTCCGCTCGACGAACAGGAACTTGACTGGCTGCTTTCCACCGGCCACGCCGCCGCCAGCCCCCAGGAGTCTGCCTCGCTGCAAGCTTATATGCGCGCCCTGCGTCGCTTCGGCCTGGAACGAACGCAATGGACTCTGTCAGCATTCCTCGGCGAGCGTTGTGCCTCTGAACTGCTACCGGCTCCCTGGGTCGAACGCATCACCGCAGCTCAACGCCTCTTGACTGGCTTTGCGCAACGACCGCAAAGCCCGCTCGACTGGGCTGAGCTGGTTCCGCGTTTACTGGAGGAACTTCACTTTGCCAGCGCCAAGCCACTCGTGAGTGCCGAGTACCAAGCCGTCCGACGCTGGCAGCAAGCCGTAGAGAGTTGCGGCTCGCTGGGCTTCGATGGCCGCCGCATGAGTTGGAAGGATTTTCTCTTTCAACTTGGCCGCGCGCTGGATGAGACCCTCTTCGCTCCCGAATCCCGCAACGCGCCCATCCAGATCGCCGGACCTGCTGAGTCCGCCGGCCTCACCGCCGACGGCCTTTGGTTCCTGGGAACTGACGAAGAAGCCTGGCCCGCGAACGGCTCAACGCATCCGCTGCTGCCTATCGAGGTGCAGCGCGAGGCCGGAATGCCCCACGCCACGCCGCAGCTCGATTGGGAGCTGGCCGAAGCCATCAGCCGCCGCATTCTGGCTTCGGCGCAGGAGGTCCACTTCAGCTATGCAAAGCAAAACGAGGCTGCCGAGGCCCGCCCGTCGCGTCTGATCGTCCAGCTTGCCGGCGAGGCGCAGAAGCTGCCGCCGGAGTTGACAGCACCAGCCGCGCCGCCCCTGCTCACAGTTTCCTTCGAGGATCGCAGCCGCATTGCCTTCCCTCCGGGCAAAGTCAAGGGCGGCGCAAACGTTCTCACCGCGCAATCGCAGTGCCCCTTCAAAGCCTTCGCCACCGCGCGCCTGGCCGCACAAGGCTGGGAGCCCGCCGAAGCCGGCCTGACCGCCTCTCAACGCGGCAACCTGCTCCACGCCGTGCTTCATTCTGTATGGGCTGGGCCGCCGGAGGGCATTCGCACCCTCACTGACCTCCAGAGCCTGACCGATCGTGAAGCTTTTGTTGCGGGTCACGTTAAGCGCGCACTGGCGCAGGGGCTGCGACCACATCAGCGCGAGTTGATGCCGCGCCGTTACCTCGAACTGGAAGAGCTGCAGCTGACCAAGCTGGTCACGGAATGGCTGGAGTACGAGGCTACCCGCGTTTCATTCGAGGTCGCCGAGACCGAGGTAAAACGCACCGTTCACTTCGCAGGACTCACGCTCGATCTGCGCCTGGACCGCGTTGATCAATTGAAGGACGGCTCCCTGCTGGTGATCGATTACAAATCCGGCAACGTCTCGCCCAATGCGTGGGAATTGCCCCGGCCCGAAGACGTTCAACTGCCGCTCTATGCCGGTTTTGCTCTCGACCGCGAGCACGAGCGACTAGGCGGACTGGTCTTCGCCAAGGTGCGCACCGGAGATCAGGAATTTGCCGGGCGCGTGGGCGACGCTGCAACCACACTCTTCCCCAGCCTGAAGGGCACCAGTCCCCTGGTCAGGCAACCATTCACCGTTGAGCAGCTCCTTGACTGGCGGAATTGCATCCAGCAGCTTGCGAAGGATTTTATCGCAGGAAGAGCCGAAGTAAACCCGCGTGAAGCTCCGAAGACCTGCGAACGCTGTGGACTGCAAACCCTCTGCCGCATTCAGGAGCGCGAGACGCAACTGGAAGACGAAGACGATTCCGAGGGCGAGGTGGCCGGCAATGAATAGACCTGTCCGCCCCGAGCCTCCCGATCAACTTGAGCGCCAGCGCGCCCTCGACCGCGGCCGGTCCATTCTGGTGCAGGCCCCTGCCGGCTCGGGCAAGACCGATCTGCTCACACGCCGTTTTCTACGTCTGCTGGAAGAAGTGGACGAGCCCGGCCAGGTGGTCGCCATCACCTTCACCAACGCCGCCGCCGAGATGCGCAATCGGATTCTTGATGAACTGAGAAAGGCTGCCGCCAGTCCTGCTCTTGATCCCGATGAGTTTTCCATGGACGCTCTCGCCCATCGCGCCCTGTTGCACTCCCAGGCGCTCGGCTGGAAACTGCTCGACCTGCCTGCCCAGCTTCGCATTCGCACCATTGATTCTTTTTGCCGCGAACTCGCCCTTCAGCAGCCGCTGCTCTCCGGCCTGGGTGGCGGACTCAACATCTCCGAGCAGCCGGAGGAACTCTATCGCCGCGCAGCTCGCGAAACTCTGAGAAAAATCGACCAGAACAGCACGGCACTGGGCACGGCAATCGAGGAACTGTTGCAGTGGCGCGATAACGGCTGGCAGGAGATGGAAAATCTGCTGGTCGAAATGCTCAAAAGCCGCGACCGCTGGATGCACGGATTTGTCCTCGAGCGCGAGCCGGATTGGAAGAGGCTCCGTGAGCGGCTGGAGCGGCCCTTTGCTCATGCCGTACGCGATGCACTCATCAAATTGAGCGAGCTTCTTGACCAGGTTCCCGGCGCGCGCGAAGAATCGCTCGTACTGGCGCGGTTTGCATGCGAAGAGCCGGGCGAAAACTCGCCGCGTGAGTTGGCGGAATGTGCCGAGTTTCCCTTAGCTTCGTTCCCGGAAGGGATGGAATCCGCTCATGATTTCTTTGTTTCACTCTCTGAATTCCTGCAAACGCAGAAAGGAAGCTGGCGTTCTGAAAAAGGTCTGAAAACTTCCGATGGCTTTCCGTCCACCCCTCGCGGTAAATTCGGCAAAGCCCGGTTCGCTTCGCTGATCACAAAGCTTGCCGCCGTGCCCGGCCTTGAAGTCTCCCTTGCCGCCGTTCGCAACCTGCCTTCCGTCCGCTGCACCGAAGACGAATGGAGAATCGTGAAGGCCTGCTTCACGCTGCTGCGCGAGGCAGCAGGCGAACTGCGAGTCGCCTTTGCAGAGGCAGGCGCAGTGGACTTCACCGAGGTAGCGCAGATTGCCCAGCGCGTGCTCCGAGGCGAAGACAATCTTCCCACCGACGCAGCTCTCGCCGTCTCCGACAANNCAGGACACCAGCCGCCGCCAGCACCAGTTGCTCTCCAGCCTCATCGCCGCTTGGCCAGAACGGCCTGGCCGCACCTGCTTCGTGGTCGGCGACCCCATGCAATCCATCTACTTCTTCCGCGACGCTGATGCTGAACTTTTTCCGCGCGTCAAAGCCCTTGGTCTCGAAATCCCAAACGATGATCCGCTGCTCTTCGACTCTGTTTCTCTCACAGCCAATTTCCGCACCACGCCTGGGCTGGTTGAGCGGCTCAATCAAGCCTTCGCGCAAATCTTCGCGGCAAATGACGGCAGCGGCATTACATTTTCTTCGGCCAAACCGGCGCGGGAAGAAACGGCAAGTGACGGTCCGGCTTATGCGCTGCATCTCGACTTCGTTCCCCAAGCCGGACGCGGCAAATTCGCCGATCCCCAAGCCTCGTGCGAAATTGAAACTGCACGCGCAGCGCAGATGGAAGAGATTGTCGCCCTGATCCACATCCATCAAGGTTCCATGGAGCAGGCCCGTCTCTCTCATGATCGTGGCGAAGACAAAAAATTCCGAGTCGCCATCCTCGGCCGTGCCAAGAACCACCTTGTGCCCATCGCTCAGGCTCTGCGCGAGGCCGGAATTCCCTTTCGCGCCGTCGAACTGGAACAGCTAGCAGCCCGCCCCGAAGTCCTCGACGCGCTGGTTCTGGCCCGCGCCCTGCTCAATCCCCAGGATCGCGTGGCCTGGCTGGGCGTTTTGCGCGCCCCCTGGTGCGGCCTCTCGCTCGACGACCTGCACCGCATTGCCGGCAACGACGATTCTGAGCAGCGTCCTCTGCCCTTGCCGGAGTTGATCGCCGAGCGGCTTCCGCTGCTAAGCGAAGAGGGTCGCGTGGCCGCCGGGCGCGTTCTCGACACAATTGCTTCAGCGCCCGCCCTTCGCGCCGCCAATCCCACGGCTTCGCTGGGAACCTGGCTGGAGCAGGTCTGGCTGCGGCTGGGCGGCGCATCGTGCGTGGACGCAACCGCCCGCGCCAACCTCGACCTTCTCTGGAGCTGTCTGGATCGCCTGCTGGATGGCGAACCGGAGCTGCTTGGCCCCGGCCTCAATGCAGCCCTCGACAAGCTCACCGCCCTGCCCGATCCCGGAGCCGACAGCGATTGCGGCGTGCAGTTGATGACCATCCACAAATCCAAAGGCCTGGAGTTCGAGGTGGTCATCGTTCCTGAGTTGCAGGCTCCGGCGGGGCGCGGCAAGACGAGGATGCTGACCTGGCTGGAACGCGGGCTAGCCGAACCCGGCGAATCGGGAGAGATTACCGAGTTCCTGATCGCTCCCTTGCAACGCAAGCGCGAAGGCCGGGGCCGAGCCAAGGAGTGGGTTGATCGCGTCTATCGCGAGCGAGAATCGCAGGAGACCCGGCGCATTCTCTACGTCGCCGCCACCCGCGCCCGCGAGGAACTTCACCTCTTCGCCCGTCCCGCCTGCAAGGAGAAGGATGGGGAGTTGACCCTGGTGGAACCCGTGAACAGCCTCCTGGCCACCGCCTGGCCGGCGCTGGAAGAAGAGGTTCGCAAGCGATTCGAAGGATGGAAAGCGGCCAGATCAACCCAAAAGACCCGCGAGGAAGAAGAGATTGAGTCCATCGCCGCCTCCGGCGAGAGCAATCTGGCGGTCATGCCTTCCCCCACGCTGCTACGCCGGTTGCCGCCGGATTACCGGACGCTCTTTTCCCAGGTCCCCAAATGCGAGGGACCTGGGGCACCCGCCGCCTCGCGTGCCGCCACGGAACCAGCCGACCTCGGAATGGGAACCGGCCCTGCCCAGCTCTATCCCCGCCACGAGGGCGGGCTGCTCTCCCGCGCTCTGGGAACAGCCGTCCACACGCTGCTTGAAGAGCTGGCCCGCCTGCGCAATAGGCTCAATTGGCAGGCTGCCCGCTCGGCTCTTCAGCAGTTTGAGCCTCGCATCGCCGCCCAGGTGCGCGCCACCGGCGTGGAGCAGCCCCAGGCCGCGCAGATCGCCGCTGAGGCTCTTCAGTTGGCGCTTAAAGCCTCCCACGACCCTATCGGCTCATGGATTCTATCGCCCCATGCCACCGCAGCCAGCGAGGCTGCCTGGGCCGGGGTCGTCGCCGGTGACCTGCGCTCTGTGCGCGTGGACCGCGTCTTCCGTGCCGGTCCCACGCCCGGAGCCGAGGGTAACGATTGCTGGTGGATCATCGACTACAAGACCACCCACGCCGGCAATTTGGACCCGGAACAGGCCCTTCCGAGGCTTCGGCAGCTTTTTGCCCCCCAGCTTGAAGCCTATGCCGGCATCCTGCGCAACCTTCACGGGGTGGACGCGCCCCTGTTCGCCGGCCTCTTCTATCCGCGTTTTTCACTGTTGGACTGGTGGAAGCTCTAGCCGGCGTCAGCTTTGCTACCCGGCTTTTAGCGCCACACAGACCGGCCTTGCCTCAGAACAATTACCGGGACCGCATACCTTGCCAAGCACAAGTTTTTTAGATTCAAAAAGATTCCATGTACGGAAAGGGCTGAAGGGAGGTACAATTTCCACGAGGAGACCCATGGCCGGAGATATGCAACTTACGTGCAGCGATTGCGGGCAGGACTTCACCTTCACCGCTGCTGATCAGACGTTCTTTCAGGAACGTGGTTATTCGACCCCAAAACGTTGCAAGAATTGCCGTCAGGCAAAGAAGAACGATGCGGGGGGCTCCGGCTACCGTTCGAGCTCGGCACAGGGAACACCTGTGATTTGTTCGGGTTGCGGACAGCCTACAACAGTGCCTTTTGAACCGCGTGGCGACCGCCCGGTCTATTGCCGGGATTGCTACCAGGCGCGCAAGGGCAGCGGCGGCGGCGCTTCGCGCGGCAACCGCTAACAAGGTTTTGAGCGGGTCCGGCGAGCCAAGTTGCTCCTCGGACCCGTGTAGCTCGGCGAGTTCGAGCAAAGCTCACGGCGATGGTTGATTTGTCTGCGGCTGCTATGAGTGGGCCTTGTGAGTGTTTTTTTGTCCAATTTTTCCCGTCAGAACAGCTTTACTATTCTTGAGGACTTTTTCCTGCGTCATGGCCAGCCAACTCTCCTTCACAGGTTTTGCTTGGAAGAATCTCTGGCGCCGGCGTCTGCGCACGCTGCTGACGCTGGGCGGCATCGCTATGGCCATCGGCGCCTTTGTCGCTTTGGTCGGTTACGCGCGCGCATTTGAGCACGAATGGCTGCGCATGTACGAAGGGGCGGGCACAGACCTGGCCGTGGTGGAGAAGAGTTTTCTCAATACCTCGCTGGATGAGGCGGTGGGCGCGAAGCTCCAGGCGCTGCCCCTGGTCGAACAGGCCCGGCCGATGATCTTCAACCTGATGGATCTCACGCCGGAGGTCAATGCGCTGGTCTTCGGCTGGCAAGCCGATTCCTACGAGCTCGATTCGCTCAACCTCACCTCAGGGAAGCGTTTTCAGGATGGAAAACCTGAAATTATGTTGGGCGACATTCTGGCCGGAACTCTGAAGAAGAATGTTGGCGACACGATGGAGATTCAGGGAGCGGCCTTCACCGTGACCGGCATCTTCCACGGGGGATCGGCGCTGGAGGCCGGCGCGGTCATTATGCCCCTCGATCAATTGCAACGGCTCGCCGGCCTGCAAGGGACGGTTACGGCATTTCATGTGCGGTTGCGCCCGGCGCCTGCCGGCGAAGACCATGCCCGCTACGTCAAGCGCGCTGAGGCCGAGATCGAAACCGCTCTACCCGGTTTGCATGCCGTTCCCGCGGTCGAGCGCGCGGCCAATAATCAGCTCGTAGTCCTGGCGCATTCCGTGGCCTGGGGCACATCCTGCGTCGCGTTGATTGTGGGCATCCTGGGCATCGTCAACACCATGGCCATGTCGGTCTTTGAACAGACACGCGAAATCGGCATTCTGCGCGCGCTGGGCTGGAAGAGCTGGAGCGTGATGCTGCTCATTGAGACAGAAGCTGCTGTACTGGGCCTGATCGGGGGTGTCATCGGCATCGGCATCGGATGGGGCGTGCTGCGCCTGTTCTCAACCCTGCCGCAAACCGCGAGCGTCGTCTCGGCATCCGTTTCCTGGCTGCATCTGTTGGAAGCGCTGGGCATCGCAATCCTTTCTGGACTGGTAGCCGGGGCCGTCCCCGCATGGCGCGGTGCGCACCTCTCGCCGGTGGAGGCTCTGCGTCATGACTGAGCCCCTGTTGGAAGTGCGCGAACTATGCAAGAGCTACGACGAGGGGCGCATCGAGGCCTTGCGCGGCGTCGATCTCGCCATCGAAGCCGGGGAGTTTCTGGCCATCAGCGGACCAAGCGGCAGCGGCAAATCCACCCTGCTGCAACTTCTGGGCGGCCTCGATACGCCAACCAGCGGCGAGGTTCTCTTCAGGAACGCAAGGCTCGGATCGGCTATCGACCTGGACACCTACCGCTCCCGAAGCATCGGATTCATCTTTCAGGCATTTCACCTGATGCCCACGCTGCGCATCCTCGAAAATGTTCAAGTTCCTATGCTGGCCCTGAGCCCCACGCCGCCCAAGCGCGCTGAACGGGCGCTGACTCTGCTCAAAGAGATGGGCATGGAACACCGTTTGCGGCAGTATCCCAATGAACTCTCCGCAGGCGAGCGGCAGCGGGTGGCGATTGCCCGTGCGCTGGCCAATGAGCCGGAGATTCTGTTGGCCGACGAGCCGACCGGTAACTTGGACAGTGCGAACTCAGCGCGCATCATGGAAATCCTCACCGGGATTCAGAAGCAGCGAGGAATGACGCTGATCGTCGTGACGCACGAGAATGAGATCGCGCACTCGGCGGCGCGGCAGATTCGCCTGCGCGACGGAAGGATCGATGCATGAGAGTTGCGCACCTTGCTCTGGCGGCCGCGCTGTTTGTTCCACTTGCCGCGCATGCTGCAGATGCTCACTCCCCGCTGGAGGCTTCCCGGCAACGCTTGCAGACAGCGGATTATCGCGCCAGCGGCCATCTGGTCCGTGTGCAGGCGAATGGCATCCGCATCAGCTTTCCCATCACCATCAAGGCACACTGGTTTCCCGGCGTGCTGCGCGTGCAATTGGAGATTGGCACGGGCTCGAAATCTAGCACGAATCCTGTGCCGGCTTCTCTCCATCTCCCCGCTCACATCCTGCTGGAGATGAGGCCAGGAAGCAGAAATACAATTCTGATTGCGCATCTCGGCGACAAGATACCTATAGCATTGCCCTTCGATCAATGGAGCGATGGTTCAGTCGGCAACGAATTCAGCTACGAGGATTTTTTGGAAGCGCAGTACTTCTGGGCGAATCAAACTGCGCTCGATGAAGCGAAGTTTGGCGCGCGCGATTGCAATGTTGTGAAGAGCACGCCGGGCCCCGCCGACAAGTCGCACTACGCCGAGGTCACCAATTGGCTTGATCACTCGATCGGCTTTCCCGTGCACGTGGAGAAGACGCTGAAAAACGGAACCGTGAAGGAGTTTACCTACTTCGGTCTGCGTCAGGAGGGCGGCCTCTGGTCGGCACACCAGGTGGAAGCGAAGATTCGCGGCCAAGCCGGTTCAACCTTATTGATCATTGATCATGGCACGCCCAAAGCGAACCTTAGCCTGAAAGACTTTGCTCCAGAGCAATTGACGCATTTCCAGGACAGCAAATGAACTTGCTTTTCTTTATTGTTGGCTTGACCGCGGCCCTGCTTGTTGCAGGCATTGTGTATCAATGCCTCGGCGCGCGTTCCGACCGCAAGCGCTATGCCATAGATGGCCGCTGGATCGACATCGGAGGCAGGCGCAGGCTTTACATCGTGGAAAAAGGGTCAGGAAACCCGACTGTTCTGTTTGAAGCCGGGATTGCAGCCACCAATCTGAACTGGTTTCACATTCAGGAGCCGGTTTCGCGCTTTGCTTCTACTGTCTCCTATGATCGCGGCGGACTGGGCTGGAGCAGCCCAGCTCGCACGGCGCGGACGCCCGCCAGCATCGCCGCCGAACTGCATCAACTGCTGGAGGGCGCCGCCGTCAAGCCACCCTACATCCTGGTGGGACATTCCT
>PMGP01000150.1:2791-5391 GCA_003156235.1 Acidobacteriaceae bacterium | reverse complement strand
GGCTGACGCTGATGCCCAATACTATCTCGGAATGCTTTACGCAGAGGGCCTGGGCGTTCCGCAAGACAACGCGCAATCGACGGCATGGTGGCGCAAAGCGGCAATGCAGGGGTTTGCAAGAGCGCAATACAATCTCGGCGTACTCTACGACCAAGGCCAGAGTGTACCTCAAGACTATGCGCAAGCAGCGGCTTGGTATCGCAAAGCGGCCGAGCAAGGGGAAGCCAGAGCCCAATACAACCTTGGCGTTCTGTACAATCACGGGCAAGGTGTACCCCAAGACTACGCTCAGGCTGCGGCCTGGTGGCTCAAGGCGGCCAGCCAGGGGGACGCAGATGCACAGTTCTATTTGGGTGGAGCCTACGAGCATGGCCGAGGTGTCACTGTTGACTTCGCTCAGGCGGCAGCTTGGTATCTCAAGGCCGCAGAGCAAGGAGATGCCTTTGCACAATACCAGCTCGGACTGCTTTACGAAGAGGGCAATGGCGTACCTCAAAGCAATGCGGACGCCTGTTTCTGGCTGGATCTTGCTGCGGCGGGCAAACCAATAGACGCGAGGTTACAGGAAGCAGCAACAAAATATCGGGATATTGCCGCTTCTCACCTTAGCAGTACCGATTTGGTACAAACGCAGGAGCGAACGCGAAAATGGTTAGAAGATCACCCCGTCCAAACTAACTCGCAATGACAATCTCATCCGCTCAAGAGGAGGGAGTCAGAAATTCCATGAAACGATTTGCCAGTATTTCCGCAGGCATCAGCCGCACATTGTCCATCGCACTGCTTATTCTGAGCATGTCTCTCGCGGTGTCGGCCCAAAGCATAGCTGAACTCAAGAAACAGGCTGCTGCGGGAGATGCAAATGCACAGTTCAATCTTGGACTGGAATACTACAATGGCAAAAATGTGCCACAGGACTACCAACAAGAAGTGCATTGGATGCGCAAAGCCGCCGATCAGGGGATTGCATCTGCTCAGTACGACCTTGGCGTCGCTTATGCTCAGGGTGAAGGTGTTCCGAAAGATGAAGCTGAGGCAATTCGCTGGTATCGCAAGGCTGCCGGTCAGGGGGATGTGTCAGCCCAGTACAACCTTGGAATTGCTTACGACGAAGGGCAAGGTGTTCCTAAAGATAAAGCCGAGGCAATACGCTGGTATAGCAAAGCTGCCGATCAGGGAGATGCGGAGGCACAGTTCAACCTTGGCGTAGCTTACGACGAAGGGCAAGGCGTAGCACAAGATTTCGTGCAAGCCGCGAATTGGTATCGTAAAGCTGCCAATCAAGGAAATGCAAAAGCACAAAACAACCTTGGCACCTTATACTTAAATGGCCAAGGTGTTCCGCAGAACGCAGCACAGGCCAGAGTTTGGTTCCAGAAAGCGGCAGATCAGGGGCTTGCAACGGCAAAAGAGAATCTTGCGCGACCTGTTCCTGTTCCAGATTCTTCAAGCAAAGGTTCCAACATTGCAGAAGGAATTGGAATTGTAGTGATGATGGTGTTGCTTTTTGCCGTTCGGTATTTCTTCGGTTCCTTAATCGGAAGGGCAGCACAACGCCGAGACTCAGGTTATATAGGTTGGCTGTCGGGATCTCTTTTCTTTGGACCGCTCTTGATCTGGATAATCTACCTGATCTTTGTGCATTGGAGACCGATTGGCGGTCGGATTGGCCAAGAGGTATCACAGTGAAGAAATTTTTCTCAAAGAAGATGGTTGCCGCATGGATCATTGGCCTAATTGTGGGCCTCTATACAACATTTGTTGGAGAGCAGTTCTGGAACTGGTTTGCTGTTCCTGTCTTTCAAATACAAACCATATCGTTCCTGAGAATGTGGGGTTTGATGATGCTCGCTGGCGTCTTTGTTCGGGGGAACTTTCAAACCGGAATCGATGCAGAAAAAGTACGGTGGGCTACATTCTGCGCCGCTATAGAGAAGTTCTTGCCTGATGAAAAGAAAGCGATATGGCAAGAATCTTGGCAAGATGAACCGATAAAAGCGGTCTTTGATGCAGTGGAACTGATATTCGGAACGCTTGGAGCTAATACACTTGCCCTCCTAATTGGCTATATTCTTCATCTCGTTATCTCCGGGTGAAATCCAAATGATGATCTTCACGATTTTTACGTTGGCTGGAATCGGCCTGTTCATTCGCAAGTATCGCGGCTGGGGTTCGCTATGCTTTGTGATTGCTTTTGTGTCGTTACTCGCAATGCTATGAACGCCCGCCTGTGCAGGTGAACCCGCGATGACAATCTCATCCGGCCCAGAGAAGGGAGCAGAAAGCCCATGAAACGAATTACCGCTTTGCTGGCCTTGCTTTGCATCATGCTACCGCTGCCTGCTCAATCCTCCAAGCCAGCTATCACTCTGGACGAGTACTTAAGCACGACCGAAATCACCGACTCCCTCCTTTCGCCCGATGGCACTGCTGCTGTGATTGCCACAGAAACACCCGACTGGAAGGCCAATACCTTTCGTAATGATTTGTGGATTTGGACGGCACAGGCGGGCCTCCACCCATTGACTCACTCGGGAAACGAAGAGAACGCTCAGTGGAGCCCGGACGGTAAATGGATTGCCTTCGTCTCAGACCGTGCC
>PMGP01000150.1:0-2786 GCA_003156235.1 Acidobacteriaceae bacterium | reverse complement strand
CAAGATAAGAAAGACGCGCAGGAGGAGCAGTGGAAAGACGTTATCCGATGGCGCGAGCGGTATCGCGGTGACCTGCTCTTAAGGCTTCCCGTTGCACCCGCGCTCGCCCGTGCCATTGAGATTCCGGTGCCTCCCAAGCCTGCCTCAGACAAAAAGGCAGACATCAAACCTCCCTCAGCCCTGCTTTCTAATGCCGAGACTGTTGCAAAGAGTGATCTTGCCATTCAGGAGATTTCACCTTCCCCCGATGGCAAATTCGTGGCCTTCGCCACAGGGTCAGTCCATGGCCGCACCGAGAATCCCGAAGACTACGAGATTTTTCTCGTCCCCTCGGCAGGAGGTAAGGTCCGCCAGATTACCCACAATGAGGCTAATGAATCCGACCTGCGCTGGGCTCCAGACAGCCGCTGGCTGCATTTTTCAGTGCAGGCTGGGGCGGGCTCCCTAGAGGGCAAGTACCGCGACGTGCAAGGCCGTATCTACCGTCTAGATACTGTTAGCGGCAAAGTCGAGCGTCTCGGCGCTGCCTTCGAGGGATCGTTTGAGCAGTTCATCCTGCTCCCCGACGGTCGCGAGCTGGCACTCGGATTGAAAGGCACTGAAACCCAACTCTACTTGGTCGAGGGCGAGAGGGCCACCAAACTTCCGGGGCTCGACGGCACATACGACGGGCTTGAGTCCGCACGTTCTTCAAGTGCGATCCTGATCCGCCACTCTACCATCACGGAACCTACTCAGGTTTACCTCGTTGCTGATCCGCTGCATCCCGATCAGCTCAAGGCCCTCACTAGCTTCAACGCCATCTTTGCCCAGCGCGCCCAGCCGAAATGGAAGCCCTATTCCTGGAAATCCGACGATGGGCGCACTATCGAGGGCGTACTCATCTTCCCGCCGGGCAAACAGAACGCCAGTCACCTGCGCATGCTGACTTTTATCCATGGCGGTCCCTCTGTGGCTGACGGCAATAAATTCGGTGCCGACAGTGCAGATTGGGCCACTCTCGCTGCCGCCAAGGGCTGGCTGGTCTTTCGTCCCAACTACCGCGGTTCCTCCGGCTATGGCGATGACTTCATGCTTGAGATTGCACCGCATCTGGTTTCCAAGCCAGGCCGCGACATCTTGGCTGGGGTCGATGCCCTGGTGAAGGATGGCTACGCTGACCCCGACCACTTGGCCATAGGAGGCTACAGCTATGGTGGCTATTTGACCAACTGGCTCATCACCCAGACCACTCGCTTCAAGTCTGCTGTTACAGGCGCGGGTGCTGTGGAGCACGCTGCCAACTGGGGCAACGACGACAGTACACGGGATGACAGTTGGTATCTGGGCGGTCGGCCATGGGAAAACGCCGACATCTATCAAAGCGAGGCCGCGCTTTTCCACTTTGACAAGGTCAAGACTCCCACCCACTTGGTCCAAGGACGAGCTGATGTGCGCGTAAGTTATCTGGAAGGGGTTACGATGGAGCGGGCTTTGCAGGCGCTCGGTATCCCCCACACCTTCCTTGTCTTTCCGGGCGAGGACCACAGCCTGAGCCAGAATCCATGGCATGGTTACATCAAGGTGCGCGAGGAGCTAAAGTGGCTGGAGAAATATGACGGGAAGTAGCCGATACCCCGGCGATTGTCGAACAGAAAGCGACGGTCTGCTGATCAAAGTCTGGCACCATCGAAGGGCAGGCGGTGCAGGCACGTCCTGGCGAATTCTGCTGTATCCAGCGGTTGGCTCAATCGTCTATAATCGCGCAATTCCGTGAGAATTATGAATTCACACTACCTGCTCGACTTTGCGAAGTGTCCGAAAGGGCACTGGACACCCATCCAGCATTCCATGCCTCCTGCAATAACAAACGATCAAAGATTGAGAGAAATGGGTAACGAGACGATATATGTTGCATGTATCGAATGCCCGCTTGTTTATCGGTTTGAGACCCAGAATCTAGTATCCCGTCCATCCATGCACGGACTTCAGCCGGACCCTGAAGATGCTCCACTGCGCCTATCTTATGTATATATTCCATGCGACTGGGGAGGCTGTGAATCTCGCATAGAAATACGTGCAGTGCGGAGTAGCGATACCACAGACGAAGCCATCGTAAAGGAAAGCAAAATCTGGGTGTTGGGTGAAGTGGAATGTTCGGAAGGACATAAGTTTCCTTGGCCGCCGTATCATTGATAGGTTGCATTCGTAGCACACTCCATGCGATGATTCGCTAGAGTGCATCGGACTCAGTTCCGCTCGGGCATCCTTGTTGTCTGGCGGTTAGACCGTCTGGCCCGCTCATTGCGCGATTTGCTGGAGATCATGGACCGCCTCGACAAAGCCGAGGTTCATTTCCGCTCTCTCACAGAGAATTTCGATACCACATCCGCCACGGGCCGCACTGTGTTTGACTTCTTCGCCGCTCTCACGCAGTTAGAGCGCGAACTGATGAGCGAACGAACCAAGCTCGGATTGTCCGCCGCCCGCGCCAGAGGGAAGCTGGGCGGCCGTAAACCGAAGTTGACGCCCAAGCAAATTCGCCAAGTCAAGACCCTATGGGCCAGCCGCAAAAAGACCTTGCAGGAGATCGCCGACCAGTTCGGCGTCCACAAGAACACAATCGGTCGTATCGTGCGACCGAAGAGCCCTAAGGCGTAACCGGGACCGGGCCAGCCGGCCAATCCGGCCCCTCCCCCTCAACAGCACGGAGAACGTAATGAATTTGATGATTGTCGAAAGCCCTAACAAGGTGAAGAAGATCAAAACCTTTCTCGGCCCCGGCTGGGACGTTGCCGCCAGTGTCG
>PMGP01000217.1 GCA_003156235.1 Acidobacteriaceae bacterium | reverse complement strand
GCGACCGCATCGGCGGCATCAACCTGGCCCAGGGCATCTGCGACACGCCGGTCCCCGCCGCGGTCGAGGAGGGCGCGATTCAGGCGATCCGCGATGGTCAGAACATCTACACCCGCCTGGACGGCATCAGCCGTCTGCGCAACGCGATCTCCGCCAAGCAGAAGCGCGACTACGGCCTGGACTACGACCCGGAGAGCGAAGTGCTGGTCTCCTCCGGCGCCACCGGCGGACTGCACGCCGCCGCAATGGCCCTGCTCAATCCCGGCGACGAAGTTCTGATCTTCGAACCCTTTTATGGCTACCACGTAGCTACACTCAAATCGCTGCGCGTCACTCCGGTCCTGGTGCCGCTGGCCGAGCCGGATTGGGCGCTTGATCTCGACGCGTTGCGCGCCGCTATCACTCCCCGCACCCGCGCCCTGCTGCTCAACACGCCCGCCAACCCCAGCGGCAAGGTCTTCTCCCGCGCCGAGACCGAAGCCATCGCGGCCCTCTGCCAGGAGCACGACCTCTTCCTCATTACCGATGAAATCTACGAATACTTCGTCTACGACGGCGCGCAACACATCCCGCCCGCCACGCTGCCGGGAATGCGCGAGCGGACGATCATACTCTCCGGCTTCAGCAAGACGTTTTCGGTCACCGGCTGGCGTCTGGGCTACGTCTGCGCCGACGCCCGCTGGTTAGGCGCAATGAGTTACTTTCACGATCTGACCTACGTCTGCGCTCCCTCGGCCCTGCAGTACGGCGCCGCCGCCGGCCTGGAGCGGCTTCCGCCCAGCTTTTATGCGCAGTTAGCCAGTGACCATCAATCCAAGCGCGCCCGCATCCTGAGCGCCCTGCGCGATGCGGGCTTTGAAGCCAGCGCCCCTTCCGGCGCGTACTACGTGCTGGCCGGCGCTGGGCACATCCCCGGTAAAACCACCGCCGAAAAAGCCCGCCGCCTGCTGGCCGCAACCGGAGTAGCCGCCGTAGCAGGTTCAGCCTTTTTCCGCCCCGGCCACGGAGAAAATCTGCTGCGTTTCTGCTTCGCCAAAAAAGACTACGAGCTGGACGACGCCTGCGCGCGGCTGAGAAAACTCGAATGAATCTATGATCCTGTAGTATCCGGTGCAATGCTATAGGGAACCTCTGATTAAGTCGATGTTTTGAAAAGGCACGGCTTTACAGCTTACGTGAAAATTCATTCGGAGTTGCAAGAAATGTCAGGGCACGGCTTTACAGCTTACGTGAAAATTCATCCGGAGTTGCAAGAAGTGTCAGGGCACGACTTCAGTCGTGCCGAAAATGCAACAATATCGACGTGGGCTTTAGCCCCTGAGGGAATGCTGACTCGCAATCAAAACTTAATCAGAGGTTTTCTAGACTGGAAAGCGATGAGTAGGATGGACAGAATGCAAAGCGCCACGTTATCGAAAACGTATGCAGCCGTGCTGGCTGCCGCCGCAATGGCCGCAGGACTGATTCTGGCCGGTTGCGGAACGCCGGCTGCGCCGCAACCGCCCTCGCTGAAGCTGCCGATCCCGGCGGCAGACCTGGCCGCCAACCGCACGGGCAACCAGGTGACGCTTACCTGGACCACGCCCNNAAGGAAGCGGCTGCCGGTGCCTGCGTCGCGGCTGGCGGCGAATTGTCCTTCGCGCCGGGTGCGGAGGGCTCCTTTACCGAGACGCTGCCTGCTGCGCTGGCTGCCGGAGCGCCTCGCCCGCTGAGCTACTTTGTCGAACTGAGAAACCACAACGGCCGCTCGGCGGGGCTGTCGAATGTCGCCGTGGTGCTGGCTGGCGTTGCGCCCGCGCCGGTGTCCAACCTCAGCGCCGAGTTGCGCAAGACAGGCGTGGTGCTGCGCTGGACGCCTTTGCAGGCCTCCGCACAGGAAATCCGGCTGCACCGCAAGCTGCTAAGCCCGCCGCCGGCCAAGCCGCCTCAACAGGGCCTGCTGACGCCCCAGCCGGAGCCGGTGGAGCAAAACCTCCTGGTTGACTCCTGCGCGCCGGAAGCAGGCAAGGGAAGCTGTCGCACCCTGGACAGCAGCATCCGCTTTGGCCAAGTCTATGAGTACCGCGCCCAGCGCGTGGCCCGCGTCACGGTGGAGGGCAAGACGCTGGAGCTGGCCGGCGAGCTTTCCGCTCCGGTGCGTGTCGAGGCACGCGACATCTTTCCGCCCGCTGTGCCCACCGGTCTGGCCGCCGTGGCCACCACGGGAGATAACGGAGCGGGGAACGCAATTGATTTGAGCTGGCAACCGGTCACCGATTCCGATCTGGCCGGATACTTTGTTTATCGCCGGGAGGGTGACGGCGGATGGCAGCGCATCTCGCCCGCCGTGCCGCTGGTTCCCCCCGCCTTCCACGATGCTCAAGTCCAGCCGGGACACAGCTACCGCTACGCCGTCAGCTCCATCAACCAGGGCGGAAACGAAAGCGCCCGCTCGGCGGAAACTGAGGAGTCGGTGCCCAACCCCTAAGCGATTGGCGTGATGCTCTCGTTCGATTGACGTGTTGCTCTTGTTCGATGGCTTGTTCAGTTTATTCAGGCCTTATTTCGCATTGAAGGGTACGGGCTTTAGCCCGTACATAAGACCAGCATAATAATCGCGGGCTTTAGCCCCTGAGGGAAAGCTCGATTGTATTTCCGGAGGATTTCCCATGAAATATTGCCGCTTTCTCTTCGAGAATCAAACCCACTACGGTGCTGTGGAAGATCGCGAGGGCGAGCCGTGGATTATGCGCCTCATCGAGGCTCCAGAAGAGGACCGCTCCTTCCGGCTGGAACACCACCGCTCCACTTCAATAAGCCTCGGCTTCGAGTCCATGCCCCTCAGCGCCGCCGATCTACTCCCGCCGGTCACGCCGTCGAAGATCGTCTGCGTGGGCCGCAATTACAGAGACCACGTCAAAGAAATGGGCAGCGAACTGCCCGCCGAGCCACTGCTGTTTTTCAAGCCGGTGTCGGCGCTGAATAAGCCCGGAGGCGTGGTGCGCATGCCCGCCGTTTCGGCTCGCGTGGACTATGAGGGCGAGCTGGCGGTGGTGATGGGCCGCCGTACGCGCAATCTAAAAGAAGAAGCCTGGCGCTCCGCGGTCCGCGGCTACACGCTGGCCAACGACGTGACCGCCCGCGACCTGCAAAACAAGGACGGTCAATGGACCCGCGCCAAGGGCTTCGATACATTTTGCCCCATCGGCCCGGTGGTGAGCGACGAGTTGGACCCCGAAGCCGGACTCATTCTGGAGACGCGCGTCAACGGCGAGCTGCGCCAGCACGGCTCGACCCTGGACTTCATCTTTCCGATTTCCAAACTGCTCGCCTACATCACCGCCGCGATGACTCTCGAAGCCGGCGACCTTGTCCTGACCGGAACGCCTGCCGGAGTGGGTCCGCTCAAAGCTGGAGATTCTGTGGAGATCAGCATCCCCGGCCTCGGCGTGCTGGCCAATACCTTCCAGCCGGAGCAGAGCTGAGCCGAAACCGCTCATGTGCAACCTTGACCTCTGGGATGAATCGAATAGCGGTAGACTAAATCCGCACGCGCCTAAAATCTGATGCGCGCGTCTTTTGGAGGAATCATGCCGCAAAATCTGTTGGAACAATTGCGTAAATTCACGATCGTCGTTGCCGATACCGGCGACATCGAGGCAATTGGGAAGTTTCGCCCGCAAGACTCGACCACCAATCCCTCGCTGATCACCGCGGCGGCGCAGTTGCCGCAGTACCAGCCCATCGTAGATGACGTGCTGCTCGCCGCCCGCAAGGAACTCGGAGGCAACTCAACCGATGCGGCTGTCGCCAACCTCGCATTTCAGCGGCTGGCCATCGCCTTCGGCAAAAAAATTCTGGCCATTGTTCCGGGGCGCGTATCCACCGAAGTTGACGCGCGCCTCTCCTATGACACCACGGCCACCATCGCGCAGGCGCGCTCGATCATCGCGCAGTACGACAAGTCCGGCATTGGCCGCAAGCGCGTGCTGGTCAAGATTGCCTCCACTTGGGAGGGCATCCGCGCCGCCGAGGTGCTGGAGCGCGACGGAATTCACTGCAACTTGACCTTGCTCTTCGGGCTGCACCAGGCCATCGCGGCAGCCGAAGCTGGCGTCACGCTCGTCTCGCCCTTCGTAGGCCGCATCCTCGACTGGTATAAAAATGATACCGGCAAGGATTTCCACGGCACGGACGATCCCGGCGTGAAGTCGGTGACCACGGTCTATAACTACTACAAAAAGTTTGACTATAAAACCCAGGTGATGGGCGCGAGTTTTCGTAACATCGGCGAGATTATTGAGTTAGCCGGCTGCGATCTGCTGACCATCTCACCGCAACTTCTGGCTGAACTGGAAGCGACTGTTGCCGAATTGCCGCGCAAGCTCTCGCCCGATGCGGCCAAGTCGATGAACATCAATAAGATTATCGTGGACAAAGCGGCGTTTGACCGCATGCACGCCGCCGACCGCATGGCCACCGACAAGTTGAAGGAAGGCATTGAGGGCTTTTCGGCGGCGCTGGTCAAGCTGGAAACGCTGCTCGCCCAACGCCTGGCCGAGTTGGAAAACAAGAATCCTACCTGAGGGCGCGCTTACTCCGACCACACGCCCAGCAGGTTGCCCGCGCCATCAGAGAAGTGGAAGCGCCGCCCGCCGGGAAATTCGAAGGTGGGCACGACGATACTTCCGCCTGCCGCGACAATTGCCGCTTCGGTGGCCTTCAAATCCTTGGAGTAGAGCACCGCAAACGGCGCAAATTTAGGCTGCTCCTGTTGCGGCGCGCCCTTGGCGAAGCCGATGGCTATCCCGGCGCTGTCGGCGTTAGAGTCGATGTAATCCGGGCCCCAATCCTTGAAGCTCCAGCCGAAGACAGTCGAGTAAAACTTCTTGGTTAGCTCGATGTCGGTGGTGGTGAATTCGATGTAGGTGATCTTGTGATGAAGTGCGGCGTTGCTCATAATTTCTCTCCTATTGCGTTGTGTTGGGTGGGGTCGAGGGAAGGCGGCGCAGATGTGAGGCGCAGGCACACCCTTCCCGGTGTGCTCTCGAAGCGCCCCCATCCACATTCCCTCAAGAGCTGGAGAGTGCAGGTAGAATCCGCAAAATTGTTCGAGAACGCGGACTCGCGAGGTACAAGGATAGGCTATCAGAATTTTGCGAATGCCACATAAATCTTTGTGGAAAAATCAGCGCCCCAGCCAAAGCGAAATGCCGCCGGTGATGGAGCGGCCCTGCATGTTGACGCCGTTGATTTCCTGATAGCCGGTGTTACTCAAATTTGCAAGGCGGAGATAGGGGCGAAGCTTCCCCGCGTCGCGCGTTACAGCGGCGTTCCACACGGGATAGGGATTAGCGTTCCAGGGCGGGTTGCCCGGTTGCTGGTAGGCCTTAGTCAGTGCTACCGAGTTAGTAACTGTCAGAGCGTGTTTTAAAGCAACCGTCCAGGTGGCGCGAAGATTTTCGACCGGATAGTTGAGGGCATACTCGGATTGCAGGCCATTCAAGGGCGGCTGCGCGCCGATAACTCCCGTCCATGCGAGCTGAACCTTCTGTCCTTTGGCGGGAACCAAGGTTGCGGAGGCCTCGGCTCCCGCAAAGCGCAGGCCGTTCAAGTTTACCGCGCACCAAGTGTTGACGATGCAATCCGCGGGCAGAAGTGGGTTAGGCAGTTTCGCGGTGCGGAGGTAGTCGATGGTGTCGTGCTGGCGATTGTAGAAACCTGTGGCGGAGAGCGTTAAGCGGCTCGACGGGACCCAGTCGGCGCCTGCCTCGCCGCTCCAGGCCGACTCGGGCTTCAGATTCGGATTGCCGATGGTGGCCGGATCGGAGTAATAAAGGTCGGTATAAGTCGGCAGGCGAAAACCATAGCCGCCGCTGGCGCGCAGTTTGAGTTGATTAGTCAGCCGCAAACTGCCTGCAAGGTGAGGCGCAAAGGCAGATTGCAGTCCGCCGGAGAATAACTCTTCGCGCAGGCCGGCGGATAAGTTCCAGCGGCTTTTTGCAGGACGCAAGTCGAGGTCCACATAGCCCGCGCCGCGATTGCGCGCGTGGATGCCGAGATTGTTGCTGTGGATGCTGTCGCCGTCCGACTCCAACCCGAACAAGAACACGGATGAGTTAGCGACGGGAAGAGTATGGCGCAGAGAAGCCTGCCAGGAGCCGTCGATGTGATTGTTTTCGTAAACAGATGGAGCATTGCGCAGCAGCACAAATTCATCCGTGTGGCGGCGATAACCAAAGGCCGCTACGGTGCGGCTGCCTAACTCCTGGCGTCCGGAGGCAAACCAGCCTTTAGTTCGTTCCCATGAGTTATAAGGTCCATAAAACTGGTTTGCGCCAAAGGAGCGGTCGCTGGCGGCAAAGAGTAGATCCGAGATGCCGAGGCGGGAACTAACCCAACTCTCTGAGGAAGCATCTTCGTTGCGGTAATCGCGATCGGGCATGAAGCCGGTGGAGAAGTTACGGTTTGCTGTCAGCCGGCTGCTCCACCGCGAGCGCGCCAAGGCGGCGAGGAGCGACTCCTCGTTCTCGCCGAAGCTACCTCCTCCGGCGCGCAGGCGAAGTGAGTTCGCGGAGGGCGCGGCGGTGAGAAAGTCGACGACGCCGCTCAGCGCGTCCGCGCCATGCAGCGTGGAACCCGCGCCGTGCAACACTTCAATCGAGTCCATCGCGTCCAGCGGAACGGGCAGGTCGAGGTTGTGATGCGCGGTCTGACTGTCGTCGATGCGAAAACCATTCAACAGCACCAGGGCCTGCTCGAAGGAGCCTCCACGCAGAACCAGGTCAGCTTGTCCGCCGCCCGCGCCGCGCTCTTCGAGAAAGACCGACGAATCCTGGCGCAGCAACTCCTGCGGCGATTCAAGCGTGAGAGTCTTGCCCTCGACCGGCAGCACGACTACCGCAGCGGAAGACTCCGCCAGGGGCACGGGAACCGCCGAACCAAGAACCACCAGGTTCTCCGTGGGATGGGGAAGCTGGATGGGCGGCGCTTGCGCGGAAGTTAATTGTGCGCAGGCTGCCATAAGGAGACAGACCGACCTGCGCAGTGTTCTCATGAATTGCATTACGACCTCAGACACTTGGGGAAGTGTAAGTGATGAGCCGGCAGAGTTACTTGCAACCGGGTTACAAAATGTAGCGTGACAAATCCTGATCCTTCACGACGGACGCCACCATCTGCTTGACGTACTCGGCGTCGATGAGGAAGACCTTTTCCGGGCCGGAGGCGGTAACTCGTTCCTCGTAAGGCAAAGGCGTGGAAGATTCGCTCTTGATAGCTTCCTTCAGCGCCGCCGCAGCAGCTTCGTCGGGCACGCGGCGAGCTACATCAGGCGCCAGGAAGCTTACATCCTCCAGCACCCGCTCCATGATGGTGTGCAGGCGGCGCGCGCCGATGTTTTCGGTTTGCTCGTTGACCTTGAAGGCAAACTCCGCCATCTCACGCAAGGCCTCCGGAGAATACTCCAGCTTCACTCCTTCGGTCTCCAGCAGCGCCGAGTATTGCTTGGTAAGCGAAGCCTTAGGCTCGGTCAGGATGCGCAAAAAGTCATCCACGGTAAGTGACTTCAACTCGACGCGAATGGGAAAGCGCCCTTGCAGCTCAGGGATAAGATCGCTGGGCTTGGAAACATGGAATGCGCCGGCGGCGATGAAGAGGATGTGGTCGGTGCGCACCA
>PMGP01000137.1 GCA_003156235.1 Acidobacteriaceae bacterium | reverse complement strand
GCGTGGACCGGGAGGTCCACACGACAGCCGGTCAACCACCCCAACGAGCATAGACCGCTCGTTGGGGACCCCGGCCAGGAGGCCGGCGCTACCTGTTCTTGCAGCGACCAGCAACTAGGAACCAAGCAGGAAATCCACTCTATATCATCAGGCAAAATGCTCTAGCGGTATTCTTTGGAATGTGAGCTGTACTTTCTGTTCCCTATTCCCTAGTCCCTGTTCCCTGTTTTTTCATCCGGCGACGGTGAGTTCTTCTTCCAACTGCTGCTTCTGATAGAGGCCGGCGTAGTAGCCGTCGAGGGCGAGCAACTCGTCGTGGCGGCCCAGCTCCACAATTCTTCCGTGGGCGAGCACGGCGATCTGGTCGGCATTGCGCACGGTGGAGACGCGATGGGAGATCAGAATAGTGGTGGAGTCCTGGATGTAACCGCGCAGGCCTCCCAGGATGCGCTCTTCCGTATAGGTGTCCACGCTGGCCAATGCATCGTCGAGGATGAGGATGGCCGGGCGGCGCAGCAGTGCCCGAGCGATGGCCGCACGTTGTTTCTGCCCGCCGGAGAGGGTGACGCCGCGCTCTCCCACCATGGTTTCAAAGCCCTGAGGAAATTCTTCAAACTCTTTGCGAATATGTGCTGCCTCGGCGGCTTCGAGCAGTGCCTCAGTGGTTGATTGAGGCGCGCCAAAGGCAAGATTTTCGCGGATCGTGGTGCTGAACAGGAAGGTTTCCTGGGGAACCAGGCCGATATTGCGCCTGAGCACCGCCAGAGGATAGTCGCGCACCGGGCGGCCGTCGATGAGCAGTGAGCCTTCAGGCGCTTCATACAATCTTGTAATCAGGTTGATGAGCGTGGATTTGCCTGAGCCGGTGGGGCCGACGATGGCCAGGCTGGAGCCGGCGGGAATCCGGAGCGAGATGCCGCTGAGGACTGGAGTCTGGTTATAACTGAAACTCAGATTGCGGAATTCGATTTCGCCATGGAGCACTGTGTCTGCTTGAATGGCCGGATCGGCGGCGCTGTCATCGATGACGGGTTCGGCGCGCATCAGTTCGTCAATGCGCTTCACCGAGGCGGTGCCGCGCTGGAAGATGTTCACTACCCAGCCGACGGCGATGATGGGCCAGGTGAGCAGAATCATGTAGGTGTTGAAGGCTACGAATTGGCCGACGCTGATGCGGTGGGCGATGACCTGGTGTCCGCCGACCAGCAGGGTGAGGATCATGGCGATGCCCAGAATGAATTCCAGGGTGGGCCACAACATGCCCATGAGCTGCACCAGCTTGAGGGAGCGGGCGATGTACTGGCGGTTGAGCCGCTCGAAGAGGCTGATTTGAGATTCTTCGCGGGCGAAGGCGCGGACCAAGCGGGCGCCGGAGTAGTTTTCCTGAGCTTGCGAGGAGATATCGGAGAAACTGGCCTGGATGCGCTCGAAGCGGTCNNGTGAGCCAGGGGCTGATGCGCAGCAGGAAAAACAGCGCGCCCACGGTGAAGAAGACGGTGTTGGCGCTGTACATGAGGGCCGGGCCGAGCAGATTGCGCACGGCATTCAGGTCGTTGGTCATGCGGGCCATGATGTCGCCGGTGCGATAACGCTGATAAAAGCCGGAGTCCTGCAGTTCCAGCTTGCGGAAGAGATCGTTGCGCATGTCGAACTCAATCTCCCGCGAGATGCCGATGAGAATCCAGCGCTGGGAGTAAAGAAAAACGCCTTTGACCAGGGCGATAAGGACCAGCAGGCCGGCGAAGATCACTACCTTGATGCGCGTGTCACCGTGGCTCAATGCATCGACGGCCCACTGCAAGACATGGGGATAAATTACCCATTTGCCTCCAATGCCATCGATGGCCATCCGGATGACCTGGGGAAAGAGCACCCAGATGATGTTGGTGCAAATGCACGACAGAGTGCCCCATAGGTATCCCCAGCGGTAGCGGCGCATATAGACGAAGAGCGGGCGCAGATCGCGAAGCATGGTTTTATTGTACGGGGCAAAGTTAAAGAAGGGCGAAGCCGTTGTTGGCCTCACCCTTTCCGTTGCGGTGCTGAAGTTACTTCGCGATCGGCACGCGCAGGTCGCCGCCGGTCATCTGTTTGGGCTCTTCAAGCTTCAGCAGGGCCAGCAGCGTGGGCGAGATGTCGCGCAGNNTTGGGGCGGGCGGGGCTAGCGTCTGTTGCTGGTGGCATTGATCTCCCGGAGCAGTTCATTCTTTGGTAATTAGCTGCTTCTCAGAGGACATTTCATCTACTATCCTGCTGTAAACGCCGGGAAACAGCCGATAGGGGTAACAGGCGGTATCAATTGCGGTATCGATCTCTGCCGTCGAGAGGTTGCCATGAAAGCCTCACCCAGCATCAGTGAAACGCAGACAGGGGACAGCGCCGGAGGCAAGGAGCGCCGGCTCAGCCGCCGCCATGACTGCGAGGGAATTGCCGAGGCCTGGGTGAAGAACCCCGAATCCCTGTTTCGCTGCGAGGTACGGGACATCAGCCAGACCGGATGTTTCATCAAGACCAAAGAGCGGCTGAGCCTGGTGCCCCACTCCACAGTGGATCTTCTTTTCACGATAAGAAACGGTCACTATCGCGCTTCCGCCCGGGTCATCGATGTCCGGCCTGGCAAGGGTGTGGGAATTGAGTTCACGTTTCCCGATTCTCAGCCGCCGAAATGGCTCAAGAATCTGCTGGAGGGGCTCATGCCCGCATCCGCTAAGCCGCCGAAACAAGCGTGAGGAACCGCGCCTGCTTAGGTTGGCGTTCTCAGCAGCAGATAGCCGCCCACTAATCCGAACAATAGATCCGAGGCCCATGCGGCTAATGCGGCGGGCAGGTAGTTCACGCCACCCAGGTTTTCAAAGAGGTCGTTGAGAACAATGTAAGTGAGGGCGACGGCGATGGCCACGGCAATGCCGGTAAGAGAACTGCGCCGTCCCATAACGAGTGCAAAGGGAATGGCGAGTACCGCAATGACCACAGCCATGAGTGGATAAGCCAGCTTGTGCCACAGCTCGACGCGCAGGCGCATGGTGTCAAAGCCGCTCTGGCTGAGGTCGCCGATGTAACTCTCGAGCTGGCCGAAGTTCATCTCCTGCGCCTTCATGCTTTCCTTTTGAAAGTAGCCGGGAGCTTCGTGAATCTCCGCGAAGGAAGTCTGCTGGAATTCGCGGTACTCGCTTACGTTTGCACCGTCAATGTCGCGCTGCCAACCATTCAGAAAAATCCAGGAAGCGGTTTCGGGGTCCCATACGGCGCGGGCGGCAAAGATGCGCCGCGTGAGCGCAAAGGTGGAGGGATTGAACTCGAAGAGCGAGAGGTTGGCGAACTCGCTGCGTTCGGGATCGAAGAACTGGTAATAGAAGATACGGTCGGGCTCGCCGGGATTCGGCTGGCCGAAGATCCAGTTCTGCTCGGGACGCAGGACAGTTTGCGGCGGCTTGCCCTTGATGATGTTGCGCAGCGCCTCCTGCCTGCGGTTGGCCTGGGGCAGATAGTACTGATCGAAGAGAAAAAGGCAGAGCGACAGGATGGCAGCGATCGAAACGATGGGAACCACGAGCCGGTAAAGGCTGATGCCGCAGGCCTTCATGGCGATGATCTCCGAGTTGCGATTGAGCACGCCGAAGGTGACCAGCACGGCGATGAGCACGGCCAAGGGGGTGGTCTGGTAGAGAATGCTGGGAGCGAGGTTGATCAGGTACTGGCCGACCGTGGACCAGCCGATGTCGTGGCTAAGGATGTCTTTGAGCAGATCGAAGACTGTGAAGACCAGTATGAGCGAGACAAAGCCGGCCAGCACCAGAAAAAAGATCTTGAGGAACTCGATTACCACGTACTTGTCGAGAATGCGCGGGAAGATATTGCGGGCCTGGGCTCGCCGGGGACGCGACTGAAACCTGCTCAGCAGGCCGCTCAGGGGGGCATAGATGGGTTTATCCGGAATGGCGATCAGAGACTCAAGGAAGCGTGAGAACCAGGCGTCGATGGCATTCAGAACGCGGCCTCCGGAGGCCATCTGCCACACCAGGAGAAGGCCGCCGGAGGCAAACAGAAGGTTGGCCATCCATACCGCGAGAAACGCGGAGATCCAGTTCTGCTTGGCCATGGCGATGCCGATCAGGGAGAGCGAGTAGTAGACGACGACCAGCGCGAGAGTAGCCACCCAGGCGGAACTCTTGCCGCCTCGCCGCGAGGTAACGCCCAGGGGAACGGCGACCAGCATCAGCACCAGGCAGGCAGCAGGATAAGCGAAGCGTTTTTGTAATTCGATCTGATACTTTTTGGCCTCGGGACCATGGGTCCGCGCGCGCAGTTCGTTCATGCGCAGGGCGTAGATGGCGGTGTCCATGCGTCCCAGATGCCCTTCACTCTGCTGACTGGCGGCCAGGGGCAAATCGGTAAAGCTAAACGTGGAGATGTTGTACTGTTGCGGCTGGCCGGCCACCGTCTCATGACGCGATCCGTCGCGCAGCCGCATGAGCAGTTCCTGGCTGGAATCGTTGGCCACGGTGGCCGAGGCGGCGGTGGTGATCTGTGGCGCGGCGGGATCGGAGGTGTCTGCCATGAAGACCTGCCGCCAGTTGGCCGCGCCGGTTCCAGAGCGCACGTCTTGCACGTAGAGAACGAAATTGTGAAAATCCTCGTCGAAGACGCGCGGCTCAATCTCGTAGGAGGCCTGCATGGCCAGCGCCTTGTCCATGGCCAGGATGGCCTGATTGGCGCGCGGCGCCAAATACAGGGAGTTGAACAGCCCCAGCAGCGTGCCGAAGACGGCCACGATGGAGGCTACGCGCACAAAGTAGCCGATGCCCAGACCGGAGGCGCGCATGGCGATGATTTCACTGTCAGCGGCTAGGCGGCTCAAGCCCAGCAGCACACCCACCAGCACCGCCATGGGGATGGTGATCATAAAGAAATTGGGCAGCATGAAGAGAACGACTTCAAAAACGCTGGTGAAGGTGGAGCTATTGTGAACCACCATTTCCAAGATGTGGGGCAGTTCCTTCATGAAAAGAACGAAGGTGAAGATCACTCCGCCGATCAGCGCGTGGGAGAGAATTTCGCCGGTAATGTAACGGGTAAGGATGCGCACGACTAAGGCTAGTTTATCGTGCCGGGGCGCTTCGCGCGGCTGACGGTAGCTGGGTTATTCATCCTTACGCGTTCTGTGCGCGAAGGAACTATCTTAATTCTGCGAGCGCACAGCGAGCGTCTGCCGCATCGCAGGCGCCCAGCCGCGCAACCGCAGGCTGTTGGCTAGCACGCTGACAGAACTGAGGGCCATGGCGGCGGCGGCCATCCAGGGGCTGAGCAAAATGTGTAAGCCGGGATACAACACGCCCGCGGCCAGCGGAATGCCGAGCAGGTTGTAACCGACGGCCCAGATCAGATTCTGGCGCATGACGCGGAGAGTGGAGCGGGCGAGATCAATCGTAGCTGGAATGGCGGCTGGACGCGCTCTCAAGAGCAGCACATCGCCGGCCTCCTGCGCCAGGTCTGCGCCGGTGCCCATGGCGATGCCGGCGTCGGCCTGGGCGAGGGCGGCGGCGTCATTGATGCCATCGCCCACCATGGCTACGCGCAGGCCGCTCTGTTGCAGGGCGCGAATGCGGGCCAGCTTGCCGGCTGGGTCGAGGCCGGCTTCGACTTCAGTGATGCCCGCCTGCTGCGCGATGGGCGCGGCGGCGGCGGCTGAATCGCCGGTGAGCATCAGTACCCGCAGACCGGCGCGGTGCAATGCGGCCACGGCTTCGGCGGCATCGGGACGCAGTGTGTCGCGGGCGTCGAAATAGCCGGCGGGCAGATTGTCCAGAGCCATCCACAAGCGCGTTACGCCTGGCTCAGGCGGGATCGCATCGGTTGGCAGCGGAATGGAGAACTCCTTGAAGAGCGCTTCGTTGCCCAGCAGGCAGTCGTGGCNNGCGCTTCGTTGCCCAGCAGGCAATCGCGGCCTTCGACCTTGGCGGTGAGGCCGCGGCCGGGCAGAACCTGTACGTCTTCGGCGGAGGGCCAAGACAATCCACGCGATTTTGCAGCGTCCACGATAGCGTGAGCCAGCGGATGGTTGGATCGCTCCTCAGCGGCGGCGGCGAGGCGGAGGAGATCGTTTTCGTTCGGGCTCCCAATGACTGGGGCGGGATCGAGGAACGGATTTGCTGACAAAGGCAGCAGGTTAGCCCCCGCTTCGCGGGGATCGCGAGTTAGCAAGTTAGCGGATTCTTGCGGCCCTGAACTCTTTGTCTGCCGGTTCATTTCTGGCTGTAACTCAGGGGGGTAAGTTGAGCTTCCCCCAAACGCATGAATGGCGGTCAGCACAGGACGGCCCGCGGTCAGCGTTCCAGTCTTGTCGAGCACGATTGCGTCCAACCCGACAACTCGTTCAAGCGCCTCACCGCCCTTGAAGAGGACACCAAGCTGCGCGCCGCGTCCCACGGCCACAGTGAGCGCGGCAGGCACGGCCAATCCCATGGCGCAGGGACATGCGACCACCAGCACGGAGACGGTTGCGGCCAGGGCCATCTGCAGTGAATGGGTTGAGAAAATCCAAATTACAAAGGTGAGCGCGGCCAGGGCCAGCACAATGGGAACGAAGATGGAACTGGCGCGGTCGGCGAGCCGCTCCATGGGCGCGCGCGAACTCTGCGCCTGCTCGGCCATGCGCGTGATCTGCGCCAGCATAGTAGCCTCGCCCAGGGACTCGGCACGGCAGGTTACCGCGCCTTCATAGTTGAGCGAACCGGCCAGCACGCGGCCGCCGGGTTCGCGGTCCAGCGGCGTTGACTCGCCGGTCAGCATCGATTCGTCCACGGTGGTGCGGCCTTCCAGAATCGTCGCATCCACCGGGAAGCGTTCTCCAGGCAGGATCAGAACATTGTCGCCCGGCTGAATCTCTTCAAGCGGGACGATGGTCTCCGCTCCATCGCGGATGCGTCGGGCGGTTGCGGGCTTGAGTCGGGAGAGAGAGTCGAGCGCGGCCAGGGCGCGGCGTTTGGCGCGCGCTTCCAGCGCTTTGCCCAACAGAAGAAATCCTAGAATGAGCAGGACTGCGTCGAAGTAAACCTGCCGCCCGGTCGCGGGCCAGATCGTGGCGTACGCGGAATACGCAAAGGCCACGCCCGTGCCCAGGCTGACCAGCGTGTTCATGTTGGTGGTGCCGTGGCGCAGGCCGCGCGCCGCGCTCAGGTAGATTCCACGGCCTGCCCAGGCCATAAAAAAAGCCGTGAGAATTAACAGAAACCAGCGCAAATACTCCGGAGGCAGTGCGAAGAACCAGGGAAAGAGGCGCATCAGTGCATGGTCCATTGCGCCCTCATTCATTCCCAGCGGCATGGCCAGCAACATGGCTGCGGCGCCGGCAATCAGCGTGGCATACGCCTTGCGTTCGGCTCCAGAGGTGAGCGCTTTGGATGGGGCTTCCGTGGAAGAGGCATCGGGGCGGGGAAGCACCGCGTCGTAACCGGCCGCGCGAATGGCATCAACCAGCGCGTTGGGCGTGGCGATCAACGGATCGTAGTCCACCTGGGCGCGATTGGCGATCAGGTCAACGTGTGCGGATTTGACTCCGGCCGTGGATTTCAGAGCCTCTTCCACGTGATGCTGGCAGGAGGCGCAGGTCATGCCCAGGATGGGCAGCGTGAGGGATTCTGTGGCGGGCGAGGACATCGGTTGCGTCACGCTTCCAGATGCGCCGTGAAACCGACTTTGGCCAGGGCTGCAACGGCAAGATCGACAGGCGCGGGGTTCTGGCTGGAGGTGAGGCGCGCCGCTCCTACGCGGACTTCGTTGACGACGACTCCTTCGACCGCGGTCAGCGCTTGCGTGACGCGCTTGACGCAGGAGCCGCAGTGCATTCCATCGATTTGCAACGTGAACTCGGCCATGGTTATCTCCCGTGTGTCTTTGATGATACGCCGGGTGAAAAGTTGCGCTATCGTAGAGGGTTACACATTTGGAGGATCATGCAGAGAGAGTTTCCATTGACGCCGCTGATGTGCGTGGGCGCGGTGATTGTGGACGAGGGCCAGGTGCTGCTGGTGCGGCGCGGAAACGAGCCGATGAAAGGCCATTGGACGCTGCCCGGCGGGTTGCTGGAGTTGGGCGAATCGCTTAGCGATGGCGTGATGCGCGAGGTGCGGGAAGAGAGTGGGCTGATCGTTGAAGTTTTGGAACTGATTGAGTTGGTGGACCGCATTCATCGCGAAAGCGAGCGCGTCCGCTATCATTATGTGATCGTCGATTATCTTTGCCGCGTGGCGGGCGGCCAGTTGCAGGCGGCCTCCGACGCCGATGCAGTGCGATGGGTGGAGCGGGAAGAGTGGAACGGAGCCGGAGCGCTTCAGATTGATCCGATTACCGTGCGGGTCATCGAGGCCGGCTGGCAGCGAATGCAGAGATTGGAAAGGACTGACGAGCTGTGAAAATCCCCCAAAAGCTCCTCTGGAGGGTGGGCCGCAATCTGATTTATTTGCTGGTCTTCGGGATTGCTTTTTGGACGCATCCGGCACTCTTCGCACCTGTCGAGAGTGGAATTCTTGACGTAGAGGAATATTGTTCGGGCATAGAAAACCACTCGCTGCAGGTTGCGGGACATCATGTGCATTATCTGGCCGAGGGGCCGGACAGTGGGCCACCGGTTGTGCTGATTCATGGGCTTGGCGGGAACGCTGAAGACTGGCTTGAGGTGGCGCGCTATCTTGGCAAAGCAGGTTATCGCGTTTACCTGCCTGATCTCATAGGTTATGGGCGCAGCGATAAGCCGGCGGAGTTCTCCTATTCAGTGCCGGACGAAGCTGAAGTTGTGATTGGATTTCTCGATGTGCTGGGACTGAAGCAGGTTGACTTGGGCGGTTGGTCGATGGGTGGATGGATTGTGCAGGAGGTTGCAAGTCAACAACCCGCACGGGTGCGGCGGCTGATCCTTATCGATGCCGCGGGGCTTAATGTAAAGCCTGACTGGGACACTCGGCTCTTTACTCCAGCCACACCCTCAGAGTTGAGGGAGTTCTTCGCGCTACTCATGCCAAAGCCGTGGAAACCCCCAGATTTTGCTGCGCGGATTTTTGTGCATATCCGGCAAGAACAATATTGGGTGATTCGCCGAGCGATATCATCCATGCTCAACGGACGCGACGCTACTGACAACCTTCTGCCTAAGTTCAGAATGCCTGTACTGATCGTCTGGGGAGAGTTGGACCGGGTCTTTCCGCTCAAACAGGGCGAGACGATGCATCGACTTGTGCCCCAGTCACAACTGGAGGTCATTATCGGATGCGGCCACCGGACAGTGCGCCAGTGCGCGGATCAGATAGGACCAAAGTTGGTGGAGTTTGAGAAGCGACAAGAATGAAGGATTCTCAAGTCTCTTTTTTGAGCTTAGGGATCGGAAAGAGTTGGAGGGACGATGAAAATTACCAAGAAATTACTGTGTGTTGCAGGCGGGCTGATTGCGGTTGCCGGGATCGGCTTCTGGGCGCGGCCTGTCAGTTACTACAACGAAGCGATGTATCTGCGGGAGTGTTTTACAGGCGCGGAGAGCCGCACGGTTGAGGTTGCGGGCCATCGCGTGCATTATCTTGCCAGGGGACCATCCGGCGGGCCAGTGGTGGTGCTGGTGCATGGGCTCGGCGGGCAAGGCGAGGACTGGCAGAACCTGGCGCCCTATTTCGTGAAGGCCGGCTTCCGTGTCTACACGCCCGATTTGATCGGCTATGGGCGCAGTGAAAAGCCTGCCGATTTCTCCTATTCCGTGCATGACGAGGCCGAGATCGTGGTGGGCTTTCTGGATGCGCTGGGGCTCAAGCAGGTGGACCTGGGCGGATGGTCGATGGGCGGCGGGATCGCGCAGCATGTGGCGCTCCGGCATCCGGAACGGGTGCGCCGCCTGATGCTCTTCGACTCGGTCGGCGTAATCTTCAGGCCCACATGGGATGTGCGCCTGTTTTCGCCCAACACGCCCGCGGAACTCGATCAACTGAACGCGCTGCTGATGCTCCATCCGCCCAAGACGCCGGAGTTCATTGCGCGCGACATTATCCGCGTGTCAAAGCAGAGAGCCTGGCTGATTGACCGGGCTGTCGACTCTATGAGCACCGGCCGGGACGCCACCGACAATCTGCTGCCGCAGCTCAAGATGCCGGTGCTGCTGGTGTGGGGCGCGGAGGATTACATCACCCCGCTCAGTCTGGGCGAGACGATGCACCGCCTGGTGCCACAGTCAGAGCTGGATGTCATTCCCGGCTGCGGCCACCTGGCTCCCGGCCAGTGCTCCGCCCAGATTGGGCCGAAGGTGGTGGAGTTTGTGAAGCGGTAGGGACGTTCCCGAAATCAGCGCGCAACAAACAAAGGGGGGCGAGTTGAGTCTCGTCCCCTTTTGGCATATTGATTTCAAACGATCTTAAAAGCTAATCCGCACGCTCACCTGGATCTCGCGCCCTGGTGTGGCGACTTCGGTAATGCTGCCGAAGCTGGACGTGTTGACGAATCGATTCGGCGTTCCCAGGTTGGTGTGATTGAGCGCGTTGAAGAACTCGGCGCGGCCCTCAAACTGAGATTTCTTTGACAGACTGAAGCTGCGGACCAATGCCAGGTCCATGGTCTGCAGGTCGGGACCATAGACCGAGTTCCGGCTAACATCGCCATAGGTGTAGGCGGGCGGCGCGGCGAATGCGCTGGGGTTGAACCAGGTTGTCGAGTTGCGTGTACCCGATGAGAAGATACTCTGGCCGGTGGAGTTGGCGCGGATGGGATTCTCGCCTACAACGGTTCCGGCGTTGGCCGTATCGCCAAAGACGGAGATGGTAAGAGGGAAGCCGGTTTGAACCTGGTATTCGACGGAGCCGCGCCAGTCGCGGGTCAGGGTCCGGGTGAGGTGGTTGAGGCCGTAAACCGGCGGGTTGTAAACCGCGCTCAGGGCAAAGCGCTGGCGGATGTCGCAACCGGGGCCTTTCTCCGCTTTCAGATCGTCGTTATTCTGTGGAGTGGCGGCCTCGAACATGGGCGAACGAAAGTCCGGAGCGTTCTCCAGCGCCTTGGCGAAGGTATAGTTAGCCAGGAAGCTGAGTCCGCGTGCATAGCGGCGGCGCACGTTCACATAGCCCGCGTCATACCAGCTCTGCGATGTGTTCTCCAGCATATTGATGGTGGTCGCAGGGAATGTGGAACTGGTCATGGTTGCAGCGACTGCGGCTGGGAAGACCGTGTTGGCTACAAAGCTGATTTTTGGGAATGGACGACGGGGCTGAATCAGGCCGGGACCAGGCTGCGCGTTGTTGATGAGGTGGGAGCGCTGCAGGTGGAAGCCGCCCGCGCCCAGGTAGCCGACTTCGACCGTGGTTTCCTTGCCTAACTGTTTTTCAAGCGAAGTGCTCCACTGCTGGACGTATTGCGGCGGTGCGTGCAACTGAAGCGCGGTGAAGCTGACCGCCGTTGTGCCCAGCACCGGAGTGGGAAAGTTCAGCGTGGTGATCGAGGGAATGTAAGGATCGCTCTGCGCGGTCTCCGGGAATACATTGGGCACGTTGTGGCGCTGATTGCACCAGGTATTCATGTCAACCGGTGTGTAGAAGATTCCGTAGGCGATGTGCGCCACCACGCCCAGCCTGGGAAAGTTCTGCGCCAGGCCGAGCCGAGGCGCGAAGTTGGTGTGATTGGCATACATCAGGCCGCGCGGATAGCCGTTCTGNNAGCGGGCTCATGAACTCGTAGCGGAGGCCGTAGGTGAGCGTAGTTGCGGAGGTCAGCCGCCAGGCGTCCTGCCCGAAGCCGTTGGCATACCACTGATGAAGGTTCATCTGGGGCACGCCGGCCTGACCTTGCCGCGCCGCCGGCAACGCCAGTTCGAAGGCAGCCAAAGCTGATCCGGTGCTGCCGTCGTTGAGCGCGTACTGGGTGGTGTAGCCGTTGGTGTATTGGTAGTAGCCGCGATTCTGAAAGAAGCCCCACATGGGCCAGATGAACTTTTGATATGCGCCGCCGAACTTGATGCTGTGGCGGCCGATCTGCCAATTCAGCGAGTCCCTGCCTTCGATCACGGTGTCCCAGGCCTTCATCGGCGTCGCAAGGTAATTGTCGCCCAATGGCGAATATCCCTGAACGGTAAAATAGGGCGCTCCCCAGGCCCTGGGTCCGCCGAAACCGGTTCCGGTAATGCCCAGTTGGTCTACGATGTCATTCTTGCTGGCGCTCTCGGTGGTGTGGGACATGGCCAGACGCGAGACGGCCACGGTTGCCATGTTGACCATGCGGGTTGAGATTACGCGTGTCCAGGAACCCGTCCCCTGCTGCGATAGATTTTGGTGATACAGGCCGAAGCCGGGCAGGCCCTCCGGCATGAAGCCGTATTCGTTTGCGACCGAGTAGCGGATGAAGGCGGTGTCCCCGTTTTTAAAGCTGTGATCGCCGCGCACCGTTCCCTGGTCATCGGTCATGTGTTCCTTGCGCGTGTCCAGATAATTGTTGGCGTCGTTGCCCGCGCCGATCACGGTGGGCTGGCCCATCATGGTCATGCCGCCCATGTTCATGGAGTTGGGCTGCGGCGTGTATTGATTCAGCATGATCGAGGCGGCCTGCGTAAGCCGTCCCGCCGGAATCACATTGTTCTCATTGATGCCGTCTGTCACGCTGAAGCCGTAGAACTGCTGGCGGATGTATTGGGGATTCGTCTTGCTTATAGGCAGGCTAGGGTTGTAGCCGGGATTTGCGGTTGTGGTGCTGGGGTCGTAGATGTTTACGCCGCTCTGGCTGAAGTCGCCCGAGACCTCGCGCGCGGTGGGCACTGTATCGACCATGGCGTCGGTCTCAACGTGCCGCAGAGCTTCATAGTTCAAGAAGAAGAAGGTCTTGCCGGTGTGTTTTACAGGACCGCCGAATGATGCGCCGAAGTTGTTCTGCACCAGAAAATTCGATCCGCCCATCTGGTTGAAGGAGTGGGCATCCATGTCGCCGTTGCGCAGGAACTCGTAAGCCGTGCCGTGGAATTTACTGCTTCCTGAGCGGGTGACGATGTTGATCTGGC
Source organism: Acidobacteriaceae bacterium (assembly GCA_003156235.1). Taxonomy (GTDB): domain Bacteria; phylum Acidobacteriota; class Terriglobia; order Terriglobales; family Acidobacteriaceae; genus Telmatobacter. Next base: position 2,451 of record PMGP01000137.1, on the reverse strand, counting down.
CGCCACCGGCGCCGCCCATCTCAGCCGAATAACTGCCGGTCTGGACCTCGAACTCCTGTACCGCGTCGGGTGAGGGGCTAAGATTCTGAGTGCTGAAGGTGGGATCAGTGTTGGTGGCGCCGTCGAGGAGAAAGTAATTTGCGTTGGGGCGGCTTCCGCCGATGCTAACCGCCGACCGCTGGCCGGGCCTCCAATAAAGAGAACTCATGTCGCCGACTGAAGCACCGTGGCTGATGTGCGCCCCCGGCACGGTGAGAATCAGGTCGATCAACATGCGTCCATTCAGCGGCAGCGAATCAACAGACCGTTGATCCACTACTTCACCCACACTCGCATCCTGCGTTTTGAGCAACTCTTCCGAGGCCTGGACCACGACTGTTTGCGTAGCGGGGCCCAGGCTCAATTGCAGATCGAGAGTGGCCTGCTGGCCCACTTCGAGGTCGATGGCCTGAGTGGCCTGCTTGAATCCGGGACTATCGACAGCCAGCATATATGCGCCCGGCTGCAGGCCCGCAATCTCATAAAGTCCGGTTGCGCCGGAAACAACCTCGCGCTCCGCGCCCGTTCCTTTGGCAGTGACGTGGACGCGCGCGCCGGCGATGGGGCGATGCTGCGGATCCAGAATTGATCCGCGCACCACGGCGTAATTGCTTTGCGCATGGACTGTGACAAGGGCGACTGCAAGACAAAGAACGACTAACACGATGTTTCGGGTCATGGCTCTCCTTCAAAAAATTGCTGCATATTGTGAGACCCGCGGATGAAGGCGGGAATCTTTGACCGGGAACATACTTTGCGTGCCCGGCCAGTCACTGTATGTGCGCTGCCGTGCGATTGCGGATCGGCTGAAGCATACAGGCTGTCACGCGATTAATTACCGACCACTCTAAGGTTTGTCCGCGTCGGTGTCTTGGTCCTAACGATGGACCGCGTCTTCATCCTTTGGGTGGAGACAGAAAAGTGAAGGCCACTCCGCGCAACGGAATGGCCTTTGGGGTGAAGCGGACAAGATGTAATCGGAGAAAGACGCCCTACACGCCGATCACGTCGCAGAGTTCCTTGACGGCCGCGGCGCTCTTTAGGAAGGCGGCGTGTTCTTCATCGTTGAGTTTGATCTCGACGATCTGTTCCAGGCCGGCCGCGCCCAGTTTGCAGAGCACGCCCATGAAGTAGCCGTTGATGCCGTACTCGCCTTCGAGGTAAGCCGCGCAAGGAAGAATCTTTTTCTTGTCTTTGAGGATGGCCTCGGCCATCTCCACCGCCGCCGCCGAGGGCGCATAGTAGGCGCTGCCAGTCTTGAGATGCTTGACAATCTCGCCGCCGCCTTCGCGGGTGCGCTGCACAATGGCGTCGATGCGCTCCTTGGAAAGCAGCTCGGTGATGGGGATGCTGGCGACGGTGGTGTAGCGGATCAGCGGGACCATCAGGTCGCCGTGACCGCCCAGAACCAGACAGCTCATGTTCTCCACGCTCACATTCAGCTCCTGGGCGATGAAGCTCTTGAAGCGGCCTGAATCCAGTATGCCGGCCATGCCAAGGACGCGCTCGCGGTTGAAGCCAGACAAGCGATAAGCGGCCTGCACCATGGCGTCCAGCGGGTTGGAGACGACGATGAGAATCGACTCGGGCGAATAGGCAACCACATTTTTTACCACACTGGTCATGATCTTGTAATTGGTTTGCAGCAGGTCATCGCGACTCATGCCGGGCTTGCGCGCCAGGCCGGCCGTGATGATGACGACGTCGCTGTTGGCCGTGTCGGCGTAATCGTTGGAGCCGGTGATGTGNNGCCAATTCCTTGGCCATGAGCCAGTGCGCGGCGGTTGAGCCGACATTTCCGGCACCGATAATGCTTACCTTCTTGCGCATTTCATTCCTCCTTGGGGAATGGTGAAGCAGGGACTAGGGACTAGGGACTAGGGACTAGGGACTGTGGATTTCAGCCGCAGAGATTTCATCATGGCGTTCAGCATACGGCCTACCTCACTGCATAATTCCTCAGTCGAATGCAGCAAAGGGTCAGAGTCAAAACCGAGTGACTTTGAAATGATAATCTGCGTCTCCACTTCAGAGCTGGAACCACGGGTATGACCCAGAAACTGAAGATATTCTTCTTTGGTTGTGCGCCCGTAACCCTCAGCGATATTGCTGGCAACGGAGACGGCTGCTCTTCGCAACTGATTCGTGAGGCCAAATCGCTCAGAATCTGGAAAAGAGGCAGTGAGCTTGTAGACAGCTATCGTCAATTCAATCGATCGCTGCCAAACGACAAGATTTCTGAATGATTCGCCCATGATCTACCTCCAACACTTGATTTTTCCAGTCCCTAGTCCCTAGTCCCTAGTCCCTGCATTTACATGTTTCCGATGATCCGCGTGGCGAATTCGCTGGTGCCGACTTTGGTGGCGCCGGCGGTCTGGCGTTCAAAATCGTAGGTGACGAATTTTTGCA
>PMGP01000227.1:3159-12085 GCA_003156235.1 Acidobacteriaceae bacterium | reverse complement strand
GGCAACTTGCCGCCGGGAAAGAGTGGCGCAAACATTTTGATTGTGCCGGGGCCGAAGCCCATCGCGGCCAGGTTTTGCTGGTGGACGCCGAGGTCGCCGGTGAGGGCGATGGTGGGCAGAAACATTTGCAGGGCTTCGTTTTTTTGCCCCTGGAGCGTTTTTTCGCCGTTTTCGGCTTCCTTGAGGCCCAGATTGTTCTTGAGGCCGAGAGCGATGGCCTCGTCGAGAGAGAGCTTTATAACCTGGTCGGTGGCCGGAAGAGCGGTCACGCTGCCGTAGAAGGCGTTGGCGGCGGAGGTGGGGTTGGGCGCTTGGGCGTGGAGCGGCCCAAACGCGCCCACCAGTATCAGGCCCGCAAGAAAACCCGGCGCCGCCGTCCGCCGGAAGAGAGTATGGTGCGCTCGATTCACTCCTCTTATTCTCTCAGATGAACGAGGAGGCGTGAAGATTTCGCGGAAGGCGGGAAGACAATCCGCGACGGAACCGGGAAAGTTCACGATGCCGGATTCCCGCTCCTTGCGCGGCGAATCAACTCGCGCACCTTGGCAGGATCCTTGCGGCCCGGCGCGGCTTCCACGCCGGAGACCGCATCTACGCCCCAGGGGCGCAGCGCGGAAATGGCCTCGGCCACGTTGGCCGGATTCAGCCCGCCCGCAGCGATGAATTTGCAGATTTTTTCGCCCTGGGAGGGAGTTCTTTCCTGCTGAAAGAGGGTTTTGCGGGCAACCTCCCAGTCGAAGGCGACGCCGGTGCCGCCGGCGGCCATGGCCGTGCGCGAATCCACCAGAATCGCATCCACGTGCGGGTTACGCGCCTCGGCGACGATCCCGGCCGCGTGCTCCGCCGCGCGCTCCGCGTCAAAATGCACCACGCGCAGAATGCGCACCCCCGGCCCCAGGCGTTCGTGGAGCCGGGACGGCAGCGCGGGCTCCGCATTGAAGTGCAGTTGCACGCCGGTCAGGCCGCAGGCTTCGACCGTGGACGCAATCTCCTCCAAGCTGGCATCGACGAAGACGCCGATCTTCTCCACCGCGGCCGGCAAGCGCGGCGCGATCAAGGCTACCTCGGCCGCCGTCACCCGGCGCGGGCTGGGCGCAAAGACAAAACCCACTGCATCGGCCCCGGCTTCGACGGCCAAGAGCGCGTCCCCGAGCGAGGTGTTGGCGCAGATTTTGATCCAGAGGCTCACGGGGTCGCGGTGGCTCCTTTTTGGGCGGCTCCAGCTTGCGAGGCCTTCGCTTGGACCACATCAGCCTGGGCGGCTTCAATTTGGACGGCTTCAGCCAGCAGCGCCGCCAACGCTGCGCCTGGGTCGGGCTGGCGCATCAGGCTCTCGCCGATCAGGAAGGCGTCAAAGCCCGCCGCGCGCAGCCGCGCCAGCTCTTCGGGCAGCGCAATGCCGCTCTCGGCCACACGCACCACCGTGGACGGAATCCGCCCCACCAGTTCGAGCGAGGTTCCAAGATTCACCTCGAAGCTCTTGAGGTTGCGATTGTTCACGCCGATGGCGTCGGCGCCGGTCTCGCCCAGCGCCGAGAGCACGCGGTCCAGCTCGGCCCCGGTGTGCACCTCGACCAGTACGTCGAGCGAAAGCCAGTGCGCCGCCTGGGCGAAGCGCTGGAGTTCGCCGTCTGTGAGTGCGGCGGCGATCAGTAGAATCGCGTCCCCGTGGTGCGCACGGGCCTCCACGATCTGGTACTCGTCCACGATGAAGTCCTTGCGCAGGCAGGGCAGCGAAACCGCCGCCGAGGCCAGCTCCAGATTGCGCAGGCTGCCCTGAAAGAAGGGCTCATCGGTGAGCACCGAGAGCGCCGCCGCGCCCCCGGCAAAGTAGCTCCGGGCCAGCCCGGCCGCATCGAAATCGGCGCGAATCAACCCCTTGGAGGGCGAGGCCTTCTTGATCTCGGCGATGACGGCAGGGCCGGTTGCGGCTTTTTGGCGCAAAGCCCTGGCCCATCCGCGCGGTTGGTGCGCGGCGGCCAGCCGCTCCAGTTCAGCCAAGGGAACACGCGACTTGGCGGCGGCCACCGTGGCCCGCGTCATGGTCAGAATTCTGTCAAGGTGAGTGCTCATACGCTGGGTTGAGTATACGAGGAAGGACACGGCAAATGTAGAGAGCAACCCGGTAGACAGGGCAATCGCATGAATCTATTTTGCTGACCAGACTGGTTTTGATTTCTGTCGCGCCTGAGGCGCAGCGGTGGTTAGCCCCGCGCTTCAGCGTGGGGAAAGCGGCCAGCCAGAGACATTCAGCCCCGTAGGGGCGAAGCGGCCTCCCAATTCCGAGTGGGGCTCCAGACTCAGCCGCCAACCGCCATGGCCACCGCCTCGCTGGCATTGGCCGCCACGCGCAGCAGATTCCGGTTTTTCTGCTTGAGGAAGCCAGCCGCCACCGTGGAATCGAGAAAGACCAGCAGTTTGTCCCAGTAACCGGCAGTATTAATGAGGATGCAGGGCTTGGAATGCAGCCGGAGTTGCGCCCAGGTGACCGCCTCCAGCAGTTCGTCCAACGTGCCGTAACCGCCCGGCAGCACCAGAAACGCATCGGCCAACTCGGCCATGCGCGCCTTGCGCTCGTGCATCGTGGGAACCTGCTCGAATTGCGTCAGCCCGTCGTGGGCGATCTCGCGGCTCGACCAACACTTCGGGCAGCACGCCGGTGACCTCCGCTCCGCCGGCCAGCGCCGCATCGGCCACCGCGCCCATCAGCCCCACGCTGGCTCCGCCATAGACCATTCCCAGCCCAGCGGCGGCAATCGATACGCCCAGCGCGTGAGCCTCGGCAACAAATGCGGGATTGCTTCCGTTGGCCGAGCCGCAGTAAACGGCCACGCGGCGAGAGGGCTTCCGCCCTTGCGGCGAGTGAGTCTCCCCGGAAACCTTCGGATTGCCTGACAGTTTCATAGTCTCTTCAGAATAACTTGCTGCCAGCAAGGCATAGAATGACTTGCTGGCAGCGAGGCCTATTCCAGCTCCAGGGAATCGCCCGGCGCGAGAATCGCTCCCTGAACGGTACACTAGAATCAGGAACCTTCCCCTCTGGACTTGCCCCTTGCAGCCGCTCATCGACAACCTGAACCCTGAACAGCGCGCCGCGGTTGAAGCCACCGAGGGGCCCCTGCTGATCCTTGCCGGAGCCGGCTCGGGCAAAACCCGCGTCATCACCAGCCGCATCGCTTGGCTGATCCACGAAAAAGGCATCGCGCCGGACTCCATCCTGGCCCTCACCTTCACCAATAAGGCAGCAACCGAAATGGGAGCCCGCGTGGACCGGCTGCTGGAGCATTCCTCGCTGGCCAAGCCGCTCCTGTGCACCTTCCACTCGCTCTGTGTCCGCATTCTGCGCCGCGACATCGAGGCCCTGAAGGTCGGCAATGAGGGCCTGACCCGCTCCTTCGCGATTTACGACGAGAACGACCAGCAGGGCATCGTCAAGCAGATCATGAAGCGCTTGGGCCTGGATACAAAGCAGTTGACCCCGCGCGCCGTGCTCGGCAAGATCAGTTGGGCCAAGAGCCATATGATCGACCCCCAGGAGTACTACCTCGCCTCAAAGGACCCCAACAGCGAGCGCATCGCCCACATCTTCCAGGCCTACCGGGGGGAACTGCGCAAGAACAACGCCCTCGATTTCGACGATCTGCTGCTGGAAGCCGTCCGCCTGCTCAAAGTCTCCACCGAAGTCCGCGAACGCTACCAGCGCCGCTACCGCTATCTGCTGATTGACGAGTACCAGGACACCAATCGCCCCCAGTACGAACTGATGAAGCTGCTGGCCGGCGAACGCAAGAACGTCTGCGCCGTGGGCGACGAGGATCAGAGCATCTACTCCTGGCGCGGTGCCGATATTCGCAACATTCTGGAGTTCGAGAAGGACTTTCCCAACGCCCNNACGATCAGATCGGCGTGGCCATGCACGGCAACCTCCAGAAACTTGTCGTCGCGCGGATCGCGGCAGGCGCGAATGGGAAAGGCAACGACAATCGGTTCAGCCACTGCCCACACGTTGCGCAGAAATGGGTCCAGCAAACCGGGTTCAACATAACGAGTCAACTTCGGTCGATTAAGGACAAAGCGCAATTCCGTCCATGTTTCCAACGAAACCAGCGTCTGGGCCTGCTGCCAAGCCTTTGCCACCGCTCGTGCCGGAACGGACTCGGGACGGATAAATGAACTCACATAGACATTCGTGTCGATTACAATCCGCTGTCTCATCCCTTATCGGCCAGCAATTGCTCGAGCAGTTCATCGGTCATGCCCTGCGACTCGGCATAGCGTCCATTTTCTTCGCTCAGCCGAATCAATTCCTCCACGCGCATCTTGTGGATCTTCTCGTATTCGTCTGCGGATACCAGCACAGCAATATCGCGCTCATGACGCTGGATGCGCACTGGTTCGCGCTGCGCGGCATCAATCGTTGCGGCGAAGTTCTGCTTGGCGTGGGTTGCGGAGACGGTCGGCATAGGAACAGAATAACAGAGAATGTACATTTTGTCTAAAATGGTCAATTTGTACAATAACCTGCCCCCAAAATACTGATCGTAAGAAGGATCGGGATCCCCTGTAGTCCGACCGGCTGTCTCTTTGTTGTTTACCGAATAGTAATCTCAGGTTTGGCGACGATGCTCCCGGAACGGCCTTTTTGGTTCCGGCGCTAATACGGTTTCTCAAGCAGCTGCGTAGGGCGACTCTTTCAGACAATCTTTGATTTTCCAATCAGACTGTTTCTTATTCAGACGATCTGTTCCGCCTCCGAGCAGAGTTGCCTTAGAGGTAACGTACTTTCGGTTTGGGCCGATGATGGCTCCGAGTCTACAGATACCGGTCCGAGTTATTAGTTCCGTCGTCGACCGGAAAAGGCAGGCGGCGCGCTGTTGGAAATGGCGCTACCCCGCAAGGTACGAGCCATGTCCCTGGGTGTCTTAAACAATTTGGCCGCCATGTACGCGGCGAATTATTTAAGCCAAAACAACGACCGTCTGAGCACTGTCCTTCAGCAGTTGTCTTCCGGATCGAGGATCAACTCCGCCGCCGACGACGCAGCGGGCCTGTCGCTCGTAAATAGCCTGCAGGCCAATCAGCAGGCCTTGGCTCAGTCGCAGAGCAACGCTCTTGAAGGCGTGGGCCTTTTGCAAGTGGCCGATGGCGCTCTCTCGCAAGTGACAAGCCTGCTCAACCGAGCCGTAACCTTGGCCACGGAAGCTTCCAACGGCACACTCAATTCCACGCAAGGTGCAGCGGCCAACCAGGAGTACCAGTCCATCCTGGCCGAGATCTCCAACATCGGTTCAACCACCACCTACAACGACAAACAGGTCTTTGGCGCTACCACCGGAATCGCCACCGGCGACTCATCCGCAACGGGCGAATCGATCGACAATCTGAACATCCGCTCCCTGTCTTCTTCCTGCGTTGGCGACACCGGCGGCGTCATCAATTACGCTCCGGCAATAGCAGCCAGCAGCGGCTCGAGTTCGACAAACTCAACAGTAACTTACACTGCGGACAACCAGGACACAACTTTTACCGAAAGCTTCAATAACGCGGGTCAAATTCAAACCGGAGGGTTGATAGGCAGCGCCGCCGCCGACATCCTCACCGGCAGCTATTCCTTCAACGATGGAGGCACGGATTACAGCTATACCATGGGCCAAACCTACGATGGCACCTTGGTCAATTCACTTGCCACTCTGGGCAGTGTCATTCAGCAGGACGATCCCTCACTCACAATAACGGAACCGCCTTTGGGTCGTGCCGTACTCAGGCTGATTCAACCGGCTGATACTCTGAGTTCCTTCTCCGAAAACCTGGTGGACACTACCGCACAAATAACTAAAGGAACGTTGAGTCCCATTGGCAGCAGCGATACGGTCACCGGTCCGTTAATCATAGACATCGATGGTATGAACAATGTCTTCACGTTAGTCGGCGGCGATTCGCTGGCTAATCTCGCAAACGGAATCACCGGCATTACTAATAATTGGATTACCGCCAACTTCAACAGCACTACAGGGGTCATGAGCTTCGTTTCCAAATATGCCTACCCCACGACCATCGATTCAAGCGGCCTGACTGACACATCACCCGCTACCGGTCCCACTCCCGCCACCCCGGCCACACTCAGCTACACCGGCCATGCGGGCCAGGACCTGAGTTCTACAAACCTCACAAACCAGGCTAACGCCCGGTCCGCGCTCACCAGCATCAACACCGCCATCTCCGACGTTGCCGCGCAGGACGGCTATATCGGCTCGCAGATCAATATCCTCAACGCCATCGGCCAGGTGCTGGGCACCCAGGAGCAGAATGTGCAGGCGGCCCAGAACGCGGTGCAGGCCACCGACTACGCCGCCGCAACCTCCGCAATGTCCAAATACGAAATCCTCAACCAGACCGGCATCTCCGCCCTCGCCCAGGCAAACAGAATGCAGCAGGAAGTCATCAAGCTCTTGCAATAATGATCAATAACCGCGCCCCGCGCGGCCCTTTAAAACGCTGGCTCACCGAGCATCTGGCTTCAGGATTTCGGCATTACCGCCTATCCGGAAATTACTCTGACAGTAGCTCTGTGGCTAAAGCCCAACCGCTTTCATTTTGCTTTTGGCACGACTGAAGTCGTGCCCTTTCACAAAACTACTCCAAGGCTGGCGATTGACCGCCCACTCGGCAGTTACTCTCTCTTCAACAATCGCGTAACAGGAAACCGCCGGCGCACTCGACGGGCACTGCTGGGTGAGCACACTGCTCTCTCGACCCCCAGCCGGTACACTAGACTCAGGACCCTTCCCGCCTGGACTTGCCCCTTGCAGCCGTTAGCCGACAATCTGAATCCCGAACAGCGCGCAGCAGTCGAGTCCTCAGAGGGCCCACTGCTGATTCTCGCCGGGGCCGGCTCGGGCAAGACGCGCGTCATCACCAGCCGCATCGCCTGGCTTATCCAAGAGAAGGGCGTCGCGCCGGACTCCATTCTGGCCGTCACCTTCACCAACAAGGCCGCCAGCGAGATGGGCGAGCGCGTTGACCGGCTGCTGGGCCATTCGTCGCTGGCTAAGCCGCTTCTGTGCACCTTCCACTCCTTCTGCGTCCGCATCTTGCGCCGCGACATTGAGGCTCTGAAGGTCGGCAACGAGGGTCTCACCCGCTCCTTTGCCATCTACGACGAGAACGACCAGCAGGCCATCGTCAAGCAGATTATGAAGCGCATGGGCTTGGACACCAAGCAGCTTACCCCGCGCACGGTTCTGGGCCGCATCTCCTGGGCCAAGAATCACATGGTCGATCCTCAGGAGTATTACCTCTCCTCCAAGGACCCCAACGGCGAACGCATCGCCCACATCTTCCAGAGCTACCAGGCCGAGCTGCGCAAGTGCAACGCCCTGGACTTCGACGACCTGCTGCTGGAAGCCGTTCGCCTGCTCAAAGTCTCCTCGGAGGCCCGCGAGCGCTACCAGCGCAGATACAGATTTTTATTGATCGACGAGTACCAAGACACCAACCGTCCCCAGTATGAGCTGATGAAGCTGCTGGCCGGCGAGCGAAAGAACGTCTGCGCCGTGGGCGACGAGGACCAGAGCATTTATTCGTGGCGCGGCGCCGACATTCGCAACATTCTGGAGTTTGAAAAGGATTTTCCCAACGCCCGCATCGTGAGGCTGGAGCAGAACTACCGGTCAACTCAGATTATTCTGGAAGCTGCCGGAGCCGTGGTCGCCAACAACCTCAAGCGCAAGGGCAAAAAGCTCTGGACAGATCGCCAGGGTGGCTCGCTGATCGGCTATTACGAGGCTCCTGACGGCGAAAACGAAGCTCTTTTTATCGCCGATCGCATTCAGGCTTTTTTGCGCCAGGGAAACTCGCCCGAGACGCAAGACCCCGGAAGGGGGCATTGCGCCGTGCTCTACCGCACCAATGCCCAATCGCGGCTGGTTGAGGAGGCTCTGCGCCGCTATAACATCTCCTACACCATGGTCGGCGGCTTCAGCTTTTACGAGAGAGCCGAGATTAAAGACCTCCTCGGCTATTTGAGGCTCATCCGCAACCCTCACGATTCCATGGCCCTGCAGCGAGTCATCAACACCCCGGCCCGCGGCATCGGCAAAACCTCCCTCGAAACACTGGAGCGTCTGGCCCTGGAAACCGGCCAGTCCACCTGGGAGGCCATCGGTGCGGCTATTCAGAACCGGCTCATCCCCGCGCGGGCACTGATGGCCATCGAGTCCTTTCGCCAGCTCATCCTCGACGCCCAAGCCATGATGGACCCTGACTTTGCCGGCAAGCTCTCCGCTGACGTGGCCGTAATGGAAGCGAATGACGCCGATACCGGCTTCGAGTTCGGCGCATCCACGGAAGACTCAGCCAACACGGAAGGAAACGGCCTTCAGCAACTCGACGCCACAAGCTTTTCGCCCTTCGCCGCTCAGTCGAAGCGCCGGGTGCCTGGGAATCCAACCCCACCCAACCCCGACGTAGAATCGGACGATGAAGAAGCAGCGAAAGAAGAAAAAGGACGTGGGAGCGCCTTTCGCAAACTCGGCGACGCGGCCACCCTCCCCGAGCTGATCAAGTTTCTCCTCGACCGCACAGGCTACATCAAAGCCTTAGAAACCGAAGGTTCGCCGGAGGCCTTCAGCCGCATTGAAAACCTGAAGGAACTGGCCAACGCCGCGCACGATGCCGAAGCCCGCGGCGAGACTCTGGCTGATTTCCTGGACCACGCCGCTCTGGCCTCCGACACCGACCAGTACGACCCCGACGCCCGCGTCACGCTCATGACGCTGCACGCCGCCAAGGGTCTGGAGTTCCCGCTGGTCTTCCTCGCCGGCCTGGAAGAGGGCCTTTTTCCCCACTCGCGCACCCTCAACAACCCCGACGAGCTCGAAGAAGAGCGCCGCCTCTGCTACGTCGGCATGACCCGCGCCATGAACTC
>PMGP01000227.1:1449-3143 GCA_003156235.1 Acidobacteriaceae bacterium | reverse complement strand
TACAACTACGAAGATGAAAACCAGGAAGCCCCGCGCTCAACTGCCAAGAGCTACGCGGCAAACGGGAATAAGGGAAGCGGAAATCACTCTTCCGGCAAGCCCTTTATAGCCTCCTGGATGACTGCCAAGGCGCCCCAGACCGGGCTCGAATCTCATCCAAAGGGTAAAAATGCGGAAGCACCGCCATTGCCGCCTGATGGGCGCTCCATCGACAACATCGCCCGCTTCTTCGGCGGAAAAGATGGTGCCATCAAGCCTGGCTCTCTGCTCCGTCCGGCCATGGACATCCCTGCCACCAGCGGCGCGGTCAATCTGAAAAAAGGTCAGCGCGTCCGCCACGCGAAGTATGGCGAAGGCACAATCCTCATGCGCGAAGGCGACGGTGAAGGCGCCAAGCTCACCATCCTCTTCAACAGCCACGGCATGAAAAAATTGATGGAAAAATTCGCCAATTTGAAAAAAATGTAGAGCATTGTTCACTGCCAATTACCTCCCCTTCGCCAACGCACTCTCCTTTGCGCTACCATAAAGTCAAGATCGGATACGCGTATGTTCGTAGTTGTATGGCAGTTCGAGATTTCCGAGGATAAGATTGCCGCCTTCGAGGCCGGCTATTCTCCCCAGGGCGCATGGGCGCAGCTCTTTGGCGCCTCGCCCGAGTACCGGGGCACGGAGTTGCTGCGGGACGCCTACATTCCAGGCAATTACCTCACCATCGACCGCTGGGCCAGCGAAGAGGCCTTCCGCGCCTTCCGCAAGGACCATGACCGGGAGTACGAAACCCTGGACCGCGCCTGCGACGATCTGACCAGCCGCGAGATTCGCATCGGCGCCTACACAGTCTAGGCCGCCGCTCCATAAGCCCCGGCAAGCTGAATTGCCTGGCTCCGGCGCGCCCGAAAGCCCCTGGAACGCCACAAGTCTCCTCGCAGCCCGTCAACTTTCTCCGTTTCTTCGCTATTTTTTCCTATCATTAGACCGTCCTGCCCTGCTACAATCCCATCGAAACGCCTTCCCCGCCTTAGATTTTTCTCACCCTTCCTTGAAGGGGAGCAGGCGCGGAGTGCTGGAGGAGCCCCCCATGGCAATCGCCGATGACCGCAGCAAAGCCGTAGAACTTGCCCTTGCACAGATCGAAAAACAGTTTGGGAAAGGGTCGATTGTCCGGCTCGGGTCCAAAGAGGCGCTGGTGCCGATTGCCGTGATCTCCACCGGCTCCATCAGCTTTGACGCTGCGTTGGGCGTGGGCGGAATCCCGCGCGGCCGCGTCAGCGAGGTCTTCGGCCCCGAATCCTCCGGCAAGACGACCATCTGCTTGCAGATCATTGCCGAGGCGCAGAAGGCCGGCGGTCTGGCGGCCTTTGTCGACGTCGAGCACGCACTGGACCCCGCCTACGCCAAAAAGCTGGGCGTGGACATCGACAACCTGCTGGTCTCGCAGCCCGATAGCGGCGAGCAGGCGTTGGAGATCACCGAGACCCTGGTCAGAAGTGGCGCCATCGACGTGCTGGTGGTCGATTCAGTTGCCGCTCTGGTCCCCAAGGCCGAGCTGGACGGCGAGATGGGCGACTCCCACATGGGCCTGCAAGCCCGCCTCATGTCCCAGGCGCTGCGCAAGCTCACCGGCACGGTTTCCAAATCCCGCACGGCGCTCATCTTTATTAATCAAATTCGCGAAAAGATCGGCGTCATGT
>PMGP01000227.1:0-1419 GCA_003156235.1 Acidobacteriaceae bacterium | reverse complement strand
TGGCCGCGCCCTTCCGCGAGGCGGAGTTTGACATCATCTACGGCGAGGGCATCAGCCGCGAGGGCGACGTGCTCGATCTGGCCGTGGCCAACAACATCGTCGAGAAGTCCGGCGCATGGTACGCATATTCCGGCGAGCGCATCGGCCAGGGACGCGAAAACACCCGCACCTACCTCAAGGACAATAAGGACGTCTTCGCCAAGATAGACGCCGAACTGCGCAAGAAACTGGGAATCGGCTCCGCCAAGGCAGAAGTCCCCGAAGTCCCCGCCTCCGGTCCCGCCGAAGCCAAGGAAGCCGTCCGCGGGCGCAAAGGGTAACCTCCTGCTCTCTGCCTCTTCAGCGGCTGCCTTTGGGTGGCCGCTGTTCATTTGGAGACGCCTGTGAGCTTCCAGGTACCGTCACTAGCAAAGAGGCCGTCGCGCCAGCGCAATAATTTCAGTTCCCGCCGAATCGTGTGAAGAGGACTGGTGGAGTCAAGCACTCGATGCGAGATCGGCCGAAGATATTCAAGGAAAGGCATGACTTTGCGTTGAAATAGCTTCTCTGCTAGCTGACCGTTGAAACAGATATGTTCAACGTGGGTATGTCGAGCAAAAAATGATCTGAAATCGTTGGTTTCCACAGTTTCCATCAGAATTTTTACATCGCTGCTTCCAGCGCGCTCTGCCGTCCGGCAAACATCCCACAAGGCGATGCCGCTCTTGCGAAGCCGGTCAAGCCTATCCGCATAAGGTAAATCCGGCGAAGCCCCAACGAGATTTCCCATGATCCACCAGAAGCTGTTTTGCGGATGGGCGTAATATTCGCCTTGCTCCAGCGACTTCGCGCCTGGCAATGTACCCAGGATTAGTACACGAGCATCAGAGGTCTCAACTGCATCGAAGCCAATAGATTTCATCGGGCAAACTCTGTTTCTATTTTTCACCGCCGCCCATGCCCGTGCACAAACACCAGCATCCGCAACAGCAGCAGCAAAACGGTAAACACCACCACGCACACCAGCATCAAACGGCCTGAGCGCGGCTTTGCTTTGCGGGTTTGGCTTCGGCGGCTCATCAGCAATCGAATCCAGTGTATCGCGAGACGTAAGGCCATCGGCCGGCAGTTTCAGGCCAATCGACGCATCGCCATCCGCCCAAAATCCCATTTTTCCACACTGCTGATACAATAGAAACTGCCGCGCTGTGCTGCGATTGTCGCGGTGCTGAGAGCGCCAAACGGGCTTTCTGATCCCTGATCACTGACCACTGATCACTGTATTGTCCCCCAACCCATAGCCCATAGGCCAAGCCAGAAGAAGGAAAAACTCCCTGTGACCCAGACGATACGCAATATCGCCATTATTGCCCATGTTGACCACGGCAAGACAACCCTCGTAGACGCCATGCTGCGGCAATCCGGCACCTTCCGCGCCAA
>PMGP01000347.1 GCA_003156235.1 Acidobacteriaceae bacterium | reverse complement strand
ATACTTGCTGTTCCATTTCTTCAGCGGAGTGCCCGGGCCACTGACTGATGATATTCACGTAATTATCGGCAATGTCCGGATAGGCCTCGACAGGCATATTGTGAAACGATACCGCCCCCCAGATGAGCAGTAGGACGCCAATCGCCAGCACCACATACCGATTATTAAGTGCAAAATCTACAAGATTGCGAATCATGGCTTCTTCCTCAGGTCCAGGAGTTGAACATCATTCATTGTCGATTGCATTTTGGAGATTGATCGCGTTTGTCACAACCTGCTGGCCAGGCTGCAACCCGGAAACAATCTCCTGCATATTGTTCGGCAACTGTTCGCCACTGGCGACCATAATCCGCTTGAACTTCCCTTGCACAGGAATGTAGACCCAATCGCGGTCGTGCAGATGCACGATCGCGGAGGCCGGGACAGACGTGTAAGTCTTCTTCTCCTTGCCGAACAAAGTGGCCGTGGCAAACATACCCGGACGCATCATCTCGCCCGGATTGGCCACTTCAATACGCACCTTCGCGGTTCGGATATTCGGATCAAGAATCGAGCCGATGTTGCTGANNTCGTGCCCTTGAGAACTTTGTCTGGATAGGCGTTCAGCTTGATCTCGGTGGGTTCCCCGACGCGCACATTGGCCATGTCGCTTTCAAAGACGTCACAGACAATCCACACGGTGGTCAGGTCTGAAATAGTGAATGGGTTCGGCGTGGAATAGGCCTGCACCGCCGCCCCGTTCGTAACTTCCTGATCGGTGATCACGCCGGAAACCGGGGCGAAGATATCGACAATCCCCTTCGGGTTATCGGGATCGCTGCCGAGCAGGTGAAGATGCTCCTTAGCGGTGTCGAGGGTGGTCTTGGCGTCGTCCTCGGTGTCTTGCGCGACCTCCAGGTCTCCCAGCGCGATGGCCCCGTGCTCGTACAGCACCTTGGCGCGATCCAATTGCTTGCGAGCAAGCAACTCATCGGAGATGGCCTTGCGGTAGGCGTCGAAGCCTCCCGAAATGTCGTCGCTGCGCACACGCAGCAAGAGCTGGCCCTTCTTGACTGCGTCGCCCAGGCGAGCGCGGATGTCCACAATGCGGCCGGAGGCAAGCGAAATCACCGGGACAGTTCGCGCAATGTCAGGAAACACAGTGCCGGTCACGAACAATTGCGACGGAGCCTGGTATTCGGTCGCTGTTACGATCGGATACAACTCCGGATGCTCGACCGCGAAAAAGGAGGCGTCCATTCCGGAAACCACCTTGGCCGATGGCGGAGCTTCTGCGGCTGCATCCACCTTATCGCTCTTGCAACCGCTGGTGGCTAGAGAAACACAGGCAGCAAGGCTAACGGTCATCATCAAAAAGGACTTAGTTGTCATTGAACACCTCTTGACCTACGGCAAGATTCATTTGGCCTTCGGCTGTCATATACGCGCCGATCAACTGCAAATACGCCAGTTGAACGACGCGGTAGTCGCTCTGTGCATTGAGGAAGTCCATCAGCGACGCTCCTCCATGCTGATAGGCAAAGGTAACCGTATCGCGCACATAAATCGACTGGTCAAGATACTGCGCCTTGTATGGCTTGATCAGCGCTATATTGCTGCGCACCAATTCGTACGCATTATCCACATCGCTGAAGACCTGTGCCTTCGCCGCGTCCTCAGCGTGCTGGCTTTTGTCGATGTCGATCAGGGTCCGCTTCTTCTCGCCTTGGTTGCGGTCGAAGATGCGCAGAGGGATGCTGACGCTGAGGCCGAGAGTCTGGCTGCCATTCGGGTTATTGGTCGAAGCGTTATTCGTATACCACGCGCCAAATGTAGGATCCGTGGAACCATTAGA
This sequence comes from Acidobacteriaceae bacterium, assembly GCA_003156235.1. Taxonomy (GTDB): domain Bacteria; phylum Acidobacteriota; class Terriglobia; order Terriglobales; family Acidobacteriaceae; genus Telmatobacter. Next base: position 13,568 of record PMGP01000347.1, on the reverse strand, counting down.
GACAGCAAGCTTGTGATTGGTTTGCGATTGCTCGATGGTTTGGATCGCTGCCCGCAGATCCGGCCTGTTATCCAGAGCAATCTGGTGGTAATCGTCAAGCGGCTGGAGTGCAGGGCCCAGGTCGAAGATTCCGGTCACGTCAAACTGGTCGACTGGCATACGGTCGTCGTCGAGCAGCAGTAGCAATTGAATCTTCTGCTGGCGCAAATTGACGATTGCAACTTCGATTTCAGATTCGTATTGCACGCGCTGGAGTTCGATCCGGGCCAAGTCAATCTTGGCAAGGTCGCCGGCTTTGAAGCGCTGGCGGCTGATCTCGATGATCTTGTCGTAGTACTCCAGATCGGCTTTGGCCAGCGTCAGGACCGCCTTGGCCTGGAGAGTTTGCACAAAGGCGGACCTCAGGCCAAAGATCAGGTTGCGTTCCAGATCAACATGCTGGGACTGGGAAATCTGCGTACCTTGTTTGGCGCTCTCCAGGCGAAGTTCACGCTTGCGCTCGCGCTCATGCAGATAACTGAAGTTGGGCTGTTCGGTTGTGCCCTTGAAGGGGGTCCATATTCCATTTTTTGGCGCGATCTGCGTGCCATCCACCGATAATGTAAACTGCGGATTGGGACGGAGATAGGCCGTGATTTCCTCAGCCTTCATCTCCTCCACATTGGCCGCATCCGCTTTCAACACCGGGTTAGCCGCCTCGAACTTCGCCTTTACCTGGTCCCATGTAAGCGCATTCTGGGCAGCAAGCAGGGCTGGTGCCATAACACAGAACGCCGCCGCTGACTGAACAGTCAGAAAAGAGATAAATCGTCTCATATGCACCCCTTGCGCCGTGATCTGCACGGCGGATACATGATGTAAAAAACTCAAAATGTGGATGAAACGGGAGGCGAGAGATCAGGCGGTCGGCGGGGGGCGATTCTGAATGGAGGAGAGAGCGGGAACCTTCACCGTCGGGACAAGGAGACTGTCCAGAACAGCAAAGCTAAACGTTTTGAAAGGAAGCTCCGCGGCAAACGTGAGAATCGATGCCACGGCCGGATGAAGCGGGGCGTGCTCATGCGCGCCTAAATCATCTTCGCGCTGGAAACAGCGTGTCTCGGCGGGATTCTGTGCCATCGCCATGTCGTCATACAGCGTGATGACAACAAACATGTTGGCGAGGACTATCCCAAGGGAGACTAATTGCGCCAAGCGTCCCGGACCCTCGCGCCGCGCATGGCGCACCCACAGCCAGCACATCGCTATAGTTATCGCCGTCCATACGAGATTGAGAGCCAATTCCATCAGTGATTACCTTTGCATTCCACTTTCATTCTGGCGAATATGCGGTAGATGATAGCTGCCAGAAGAGTGACCAAACTGCAATGTCATTCGGTGTGCTTTGGCAGCACCGAAATTGCAAGCAATCCCGGTGCTGCTGTTTGCTAGTTTCATAAATGATTCTTCGAGTATCCCTTGATTTGTGTTAGGGCCGCATGAAGAGTTCCACAAAGAAACATAGTGATTGCGTCCCGCTCAGCTAGCGTATTTGGCCGCATTTGCCAATCGCGGCCTGGTGGAACTGGGCGGCTAGAATCTGACCATGATGGCCAGCGTGCTGACAGTTTGGTTGGTGCGCAGGTCGGGCCACCAGATGGCTGCGTTTCCTCCCATTGAGTTGTTGTTCCCAGCGCCGATGCAGTTCGATATCGCCTGAGCGAGACCAGTCGTGAACAACGATGAACTGCTTACATAGCCAGCGCCGGAGGGAGCGCCACTGGCGCATGCATACTGCGACGGTGAGCCGTTGTTGCCGCCGGGAGGCGTGATGCCGCCGCGGCCGGTCCAGTAAGGCGTGTCGGAGAAGCGGTAGCCAGTCTCCGCGCGGAAGGTGATGTACTGGCTCGGCATGTAATCCAAGGTGATGGTGCCGTCATGCATCTGAGCGCGATCACCGCCGTTCTCGGTATAGTATGGAGTGCCGCTGACGGCGTTGGCACCGTCGATGGGCGGCAGCAGCGTCAGGTAACGGCCGGGGTTGTTCATCTGGCCGCCGCCCAGGGTGATTGCATACTTGTCCTTATCGAACCAGTAGCGGTTGTACATCATCCAGCCGGCAAACATCTGCTTGGGCCTGCCATTCTTGTTGTTGTGGCAGTTCACGCCGCCGTTGTATGTGTCTGTGGTACCAGTCTCCGGCGAAAAGCCTTTCTGATTCAGCAAGCCATTCGTGCTGGCGAATGAGGGACCGCCACCGCCGTATTCGCAACCAAGGTCGCCGGTGACAGTGAAGGCAATTTTGTCCAACAGCTGCTTCGGCTTGTCATACACTTTGACCTGCGCGCTGTAGTCGGCGTGAATGCGCGAGCGACCAGGGAAGCCGGCGGAGTCTTCACCCAGACCGTAGTTATTCCAGACGAAGTCCAGGTACGGCTTGGGGCGCCACAGAATCTGTCCGCCCAACCCTGGCTTGCCGTTGTAACGCGCATACGACTGCCAACCGTTGATGAACCACGGCTCAATCTTCAGGTTCTTCGTTGGGAACCACTGCACGCGAATGCCGTTGAAGAACCAGGGCGTGTTGGAGGAAACGAAGGAGGGCTGATAGGTCCAGTTGTCGGCGTTATAGTAGCTGAACAGGCCGATGTACGAAACGAAGATGCCGCCGTCCAGGTTGAGGCCGTGGTTTACATTCCAGTGATATCCGCCCCATGCCTCAGAGACGTACTTGTATGCGTCGGCTAGATCCCATTGGCCGCGATTGACGCTGCCGTCGTTGCGCGGGGTGGTCGTGGCAAACATGCCATACATGGTTAGAAATCTGCCGCGGACATTGTCGATGCGAATGTCACCGCCGAAGCTCAACTGCTCGACCTGAACCTCATCGGAGCGGAAGGTCTCTGTCGATCCACCCAGGCTGTCGTCTTTGGGGTGGTTGTAATCCAGCGTGTAATTCACGTCGGCGCGGAACTCCGGCGTGAAGTACTTGGTGGCCATCGGAGTGTCCACCACGCGCCCGTTGCTGTTCAGCCAGGTCCAGTCGCCGGGGAACGGCGCCTCCTTGGTTGTGACCTCCGCTCTCATCTCTGGTGGTGCGGGAGCCGCCGCTGGAGGAGGCGCTGCCGCAGCTTGGCCTGTGGCCGCCGGACTGCTCGGAGCGCCGCTCACAGCTGTCTTCTCTGCCGCGCGCAGCGCGTTGGCATCGCGGACTGCCTTCAGTTCGGATTCAAGTTGCTCGATCCGCGCCTTCATATCCGTGAGTTCTTTGATGATCGCTTCGCTGTCGGGCGTCGTCGTCGCGGCGGCTTGCGGCACGGTTGTCGTGTCTGCGGCCGATGTCGTCTGGGCATGACTCGAAAGCTGTGCGGCAAGCCAACAGACTGCAATACCTGATGCAATGGCCGTCCTGATATTTGTCTTCATCGTGCATATCTCCTTGACGTTTTTCGTCGTTAGTTAAGAAGAGTTATCTTCTGCCGAGGAATGGTGTGCTCGTATGGCTTCCCTCATCTCCGATTGTGATGCGAGGCGACGTAAAGAACTTGCAAATAATACGAATTGTTTTTGAAAGGACTAAGTGGCACAGCGTCTTATTACTTGTGCATTTCTTGGGTCACTTGTATTCGTTCCGGCTTCGAACGAGGGTGATTTACACTGACATTACAATGGAGATCGTAAAGAGTCCGTTAGTGTTTCAAAGAAAGTTATAAGCAACACATGAGTGTCACGTAACGAAGCCATGAATATCCGCTATTACAGTGCTTTCACAGCAAGCATTGATTGTTTAGCTGGAATAGCTTGAATCTTGGAATTTAACACGAACGGACTATGTACTAACCGCGCGGTATGCGGTCTTTATCTTATCTTTATATTTATGTCTCTACTATGAAGATCAGTTGTTACTGCCGCCCAGGATGATTCAGAATAGATACCATGAATCGTGCAAGTTATCATATAACATTCGCTGACCAACAGCGGCAGGCAGCCAAACGATCCACGGATTTAAAGAGAACAGATCGGAGAATCGAATGCGACAGACAAAATATGCATTTGTTCTTCTGGCGCTGGTGGCCAGCGGCCTTCGGGCACAGGATGCAGTCTCTTTGAGCCGGCAGGTTCCTGATAAGGATGGCGTGTACTACGCAGGCCCCGAGGTCACAGCGCCCCGGCTGCTTACCACTGTATATGTGCCATACCCTGACAGCGCATCCGCTAAACATATTCAAGGCATGACTGTGCTTGCCATGGTCATTGACGTCAAAGGCATTCCTGAGCATATTCAAATACTGCACACGCACGGCGACGCGTTCGATCAAGCCGCAATCACGGCCGTGAACCATTCAACATTCGAGTCGGGGAAGCAGGCCGGCAAGCCGGTTCCTGTTTGGATAGACATTCGAGTTGTTTTTCGCGCCGATCGCAGCCAGACCGTTCCCGAGGTCCTCATCACCGAGAGAGACCTGCCTCCTCCGGATGAGTCACAGTTTGTGGACAAGCATCGTAACCCGCTGTCCTACACTGCGCCCATCCCCATTCACACAGTGGACGCGGACTTCGCCGATCCGTTTGCAAGACATCCATTTGTGCAGGTGGCCATCGTCACAGTGCTGGTGGGTGAAGACGGATTGCCCAAAGAGGTTCGGATTCGACGCGGCCTCGGCTTTGGATTGGACAAGAAAGCCGTGACCGCTGTCCAGCAATACAGATTTTTTCCCGCCACTAAAAAAGGCAAGCCCGTTGCCGCGCGCAGAGAAGTCATGGTCGATTTCGCAAAGTTCTGATTTCCGGACTCTGAAGAGGGACTCGACCCTGTACCGGTCGGTGCCGGTACTGACGCGAACAACTGTAGTCTCGAGCGCCGCCCGCACATCACGCTCGGTCGGATACTGGATGCCATCGAATGTGAGCGTCCTCTGGGGACGCTTGTCATTCCGGTGCTCGCTGAAGCGTACCTTCCAGAGGAAGCCGCCACTCGCCCGCGGCAGCTTGGAAATGCTACTCTGTTGGTATCGTGCCTTGCTCGATTTCATCCCGCGTTCTCCGGTCCTATCGCGTGAGAAATAGTGCAAGACCAGCACAACAGTGTCCTCAAGTGGTCCAGAGATTTATTGTTTCATGTAAAATATTGATTCTAAAGTGGCCCCGTAGCTCAGGTGGATAGAGCAGCAGTTTCCTAAACTGCGTGTCGGAAGTTCGAGTCTTCCCGGGGTCACCATTTCTTCCTGCATTGCAGCCCAATAAAACTTTTTTGTGATCCGGCAAACTTCTTTGCCGCGCTCGTTTTGACTCCGCCGCGCCGCGCCGTCTATAAACGATGTTGGCATGGAAATCTGTTCCATGCCGTATCGGCTGCCCCGGCAAAGGGCAGCGCAACCCACCACGGCAATCGCCAGGATGCTCGGGAAGGCGGTGAAACTCCGCCACTGCCCCGCAACTGTGAGCGCCCCGGCCCAGCGGCCCGTTTATCGGCCAGGGCAGGGAACCAGCCAGGGTTTTTCCGCTATCGCGGAAGCCCTGTGTAAACCACTGCATGGTGAGCCCCCTGGGGCGCGCCTGTGGGAAGGTGGCTGGAAGAGCGCAAGTCAGGAGACCGGTCCTCGCGCCCTCAACCCACTTGCGTTCCGAGGGGAACGAAGGAGCCTTCATGCCTTTTTCCGCATCATCCTTCTCTCGTAGTTTTCTGTCGCGCACACTGCCCCGCACATTCGCTCTGCTTCTGCTGACTGTCAGCGCCACTCTCTGTCAGGCTGCCTCCATCCGCGGCGTGGTCACGGATGCCACCGGGGCTAAAGTCACCGGCGCCAACGTGGTTCTGCTCAACGGCGGCAAGGCTGTCGGAGCCGCCATCTCCACGGCCGACGGCAGTTTTCAGATCATCACCGGCGTCCAAGGCCGCTTCTTCCTGCTGGTTTCCGCCAACAGTTTCCGCCAGTTGGAGACGCCCANNCCAGCTTCTACGCCGGCCGGCTCGATTCGATTGAGCGCAACATCGTGCTTGAGCCGCAGTGGGTGCGCGAGTCCATCGTGGTCACGGCTACCGGGACTCCCACTCCTCAGCCGCAGACCAGCGAGACAACCAGCGTGCTCGGGCCGCTCGATCTGATGCTTCGCAGCGACTTGGTGAGCGTCCTGCGGCTGATGCCGGGCACGATCTCAGTGCAGGAAGGCCAGCTTGGCGCGCAAACCTCGCTCTTCATTCGCGGCGGCAACTCGGACGCCAACAAGATTCTCTTCGACGGCATCGACGCCGGCGATCTGGGCAATCAATTCGACTTTGGCCCGCTCTCGACGACGGCCGTCGAGCGTGCCGAGATTTATCGCGGCCCCGACTCCAGCCTCTACGGCGCTGGCGCGGGTAGCGGCGTGGTCAGCCTCACCACCCCGCGCGGCACCACCAGCTATCCGTCGGTTCTCCTTCAAGCGGAGGCCGGAAACCTCTCCACTTCGCGTGAAGAGCTGGAGGTGGCAGGCGCGCACAACAAGCTGGATTACCTGGGCGCCTTCAGTTGGCTGCAGACGGCCAACAATCTGCCCATGGACGAGTATCACGTGGCCACATCGGCGGCCAACATCGGCTGGCAGCTCAGCGGCAACACGCAGATTCGCGCCACTGCGCACTATGGCGTAGATGCCACCGGCGTTCCCAACGCCTGGGACTTTTATCACATCAGCGACGACCGCAAAGAGGGCGATCAGGATTTGTATGCCGGAGCCTCGTTGGAAAACCAGACCACGCCCGACTTCCACAATCGCTTCCAGTACGGCCTGACGCGCAAGCGCGAGCAGTCCCAGCAATGGTATCCGGCAGGAATCTGCATTCCCGCCGGTAGTTGCGACGGTGCATTCGACACATTCACGGGTGGTAACTTTTACGGTCTGCCAGTTACTATCAAGGGCGCCAACGGCTATAGCGCTGTTGGGCCTGCGCTGCTCAATTACAGTGCAGCCAATGGCGGCGCCTACCCGAACCGACTAGACGTGATCAACAACCGCGATCAGTTTCTCTATCAGGGGGACTATCGCCTGACGCCGCATCTGATTCTGCTGGCAGGTTTCCACTATGAGAACGAGCGCGCCGCCGAGCGAGAGCCGGTGTACTCGATCAACGAGGCGAAAGATCGCACCAACTACGACTACATCTTTGGCGCGCATGGCGATTTCAAGCGCCGTCTGTTCTATACGCTGGGCATGGACGTGATGCACTATCAACTGATCGGCAACGGCGTCTCGCCTCACGCCGGCTTGAGCTACTATGTTCTGCGTCCGCACAAGGGCATCTTCAGCGGCACGCGTTTGAATGCCAGCTTCTCGCAAGGCATACGCGAACCTAAGCTCACCGATGAGATCGGCTCGCTCTATGACGTACTGGAGCAGAACGGCGGTCAGGCGACAATTCAGCAGATGAATATCTCCCCCATCGAAGGGCCTACTACTCGCACCTGGGAGGGTGGCGGCGAGCAAGCCTTCTGGAGTCAGCGCATCCTCTTTCGCACAACCTATTTCCATAACGAATTTGGCCGCGCCATCGAGGGAGTCGGCGCGGGATTGGTCCCCGCGCTGCTGCCCAACCTGACGGCTCAACAGCAGCAAACTCTGGAAGCCACGCTACAAAGCGAGAACGCCTACTCGCTGGACCTCAATTCGCTCGCCTTCCGCGCGCAGGGCGTAGAAGCCACCGTCGAGAGCGGCGTCGGCAAGTACATCTTCTTCCGTGGCGGTTACACGTACCTGGATTCGGTGGTGCAGCGCTCTTTTTCCAGCGACAATGCGGCGCTGCTCGGCGGCTATGCGCCCACCTTCGACGGCATTCCCGTGGGCATCTACTCGCCACTGAAGGGCGCCCGCCCCTTCCGGCGTCCGCCGCACACGGGATTTTTCACGGCCAGCTACGCGGAAAAGAATATCACCGCCGTCTTCACCTCCGCGTTTTCCAGCCGCAGCGACGACTCCACCTTTCTCGGCTACGAAGATGTGAATCAGTTGAACTCTCTGGTCCTGCCCAACCGCAATCTGGACTGGGGCTATGCCAAGCTCGACCTGGGCGCTAGCTTCAAGCTGTGCTCCTGGCTGAGCGTCTATGGCCAGGCGGAAAACCTGACCAGCAACCGGCACATCGCCCCCATCGGTTATCCCAGCCTGCCCTTCAACTTCCGCGCCGGCCTGCGCATCGAGTGGACCAAGGCCGCTAGCCACTGAGGGGTTCTGTTCCCAGGACGGGATTGTGCTGCTCCTGTCAGAATTTCGGACTTGTTTTCCACCATTGCTCCTCTGGATGGCCTGGGGTATACTGTGCTTCCCTTTGATAATGTTAGCGTTTCCGCCACAATTCGATGTAGGTGAAGCGGGAACTCCAGCAACGCTGAGACAATGGGCGGCTTGGTTGCAGACCGCAGTTGAAGAGTTGGGTGCCGTCGGAGGGAAATAGGCGGACGCCCGAAGGGCGAATGGGCGCCGGAATTTCATAGCGGTGGCCTATTGACGGATGAACACTGTCGTTAGAACCAGTGTCATTTGTTGAAAGCTAAATCCGTGAGAGGTCATGAGAAAAGAGTGTTTAGATCGGTCTCTGGGCTGTGATGACACCCTGACTGCTTATGGGAAAATACGTTGCCTGTCTTCTGCTCGGGCCGCTTGCGCCCAGATTCATCTACATTTCAAATGTTTACAATGCTTTAATTTTGGCTTAGTACATTCATCTTATATGGGGAAACTTGAGTATGCGGCGCCACATGGAGCGGCCCAAGCACCCGCGAGAGATCAGAGGGCCAAAGGTGCAAAGAAATCCTTTGCGCAACGCCTCACGCGTTGTGTCTGTCATTCACCAAGGAGCGCTGCCCATCACCCACCCAGCGCATTCTCAACACCAGCAGTATTATGGAGAGCCATCATGACCATGAATCGAATACGTCTGAGCTTTATCTGCCTGATGATCCTCACTCTGGCCGTGTGTTTGGGCACCATTGCCCTGCACGCGCAGACGTCAGGCGCAGGCGCAATTACCGGGATCGTGACCGATGCCAGTCAGGCAGTCATTCCTGGCGCTTCGGTGACCGTCACGGAAGTCGATACGGGCATCGCCCACACCTACACGACCAATTCCGTCGGTATCTATGCAGCGCCCTTCCTGAAGCCGGGGCATTACAAAGTCGGAGCAACTGCCGCCAACTTCGGCGCGGTGGAAGCCAGAGACCTGACCCTCCTGGTCGGTCAAACGCTCACCATCAATCTCACGCTGACAGTGAAGTCCGCCACCACTACCGTGGAAGTGTCGGGCATAAACACCATTCTGGATGTTGAGCAGACCGAAGTCTCGCAAGTGGTGGATACGGCGATCATCCAGAACCTGCCTGTCAACGGACGCAACTGGAGCGATTTTGTTCTGCTGACTCCCAACGTGGTTGCTGACGGCAACAGCGGTCTGGTCAGCTTCCATGGCATCAGCGGCCTCTACAACCAGAACTATGTGGATGGCGCGAACAATAACCAGATGCTCTTCAGCGAAGCGCGTGGCCGTTCCTCGGGCGCGCCGTTCGTCTACAGCCTGGATTCAATCAAAGAGTTCCAGGCTGAAGCCTCGAACTACTCGGCTGAGTTCGGCCAGGCCGCCGGCGGCCAGGTCAACGCCATCACCAAGAGCGGCACCAACAACCTGCATGGCGATCTCTTCTATTACCTGCGCTATCCGGCAATGAACGCCCTTGATCCGTACAGCAAGTGGAACGCGCTCTATAATAACGGCCCCACTTTCCTGCTGACTCAACCCGTTCACCAGCAGAACGAATTCGGCGGCAGCGTGGGCGGTCCTGTCATCAAGGACAAGCTCTTCTTCTTCCTCACTTCGGACGGCTTCCGCAAGGTAGGCCGCGCGCTTTACTACGAGACCAATACCGTCTCCCAAACAGCCTCCGGAACCTACGGCTCCACAAACGTAGTTACGCCCACCCAATGCCCAACAAAGATTTCGAGCACGCAATGCACGGCCGCAATCAATTTCCTCCTGGGCCTGCAGGGTGCGCCCTCGCGCTATGCGCGTGAGACTTTATGGTTCCCGCGTGTGGACTACCAGTTGAATCAGAAGAACCTGATCTATGCGAACTATAACTTCGTGAATTTCGACAGCACCAACGGCTACAGCCCGAATCCCACCTATTCCAACACCTCGGCCAGTACCAACGGCCCCACCAGCTACCACGAGCGTTTTTTGGTCGCTCACTGGACTTCGACGCTTTCCAGCACCGCGGTGAACGATCTGCGCTTCCAATGGGGTCGCGATCTGGAGACAGCGGGAGCCAATGCTCCGGGACCCAGCATCAGCATGGGCGCGGAGACCTACGGCATGCCCAACGCGCTGCCGCGGCTTGCCGAGCCGGATGAGCACCGCCTGCAATTCACAGATGTCTTCTCCAAAGTTTGGAACAAGCACACGCTCAAGTTCGGCGGAGACATCAACGTAGTGCATGAGATCATGATCAACCTCTACCAGGGCGGCGGCCTCTACAACTACTCCGGCACCAACGTAACGGTGAACTTCCAGAGCTGGGCGGCGGACGCCTTCGCGGGCAAGGCCGGCGATACGGACCCCTATGCCGGCTCTCACTACACCTCCTTCGTTCAGACCATCGACAAGATCAACACCATTGCCAGCGGCCGCTCTGGCGCCGACGATTTCTGGATGAAGATGTATGACGGCTTTGCCGAGGATACCTGGAAGCTGAGCCGCAATATCACCGTGAATCTGGGCGCGCGCTATGACCTTCAACTGACGCCTCCGCCCGTCATCCCCAACACCTCCTCGGCGCTGGCGACGGAATACAACACCACCATCAAGAACGTAACTGACCGGGTTCAGCCGCGCATCGGCATCTCCTGGAACGCTCTCAAAGGAACCGTCGTTCGCGGCGGCTACGGCATCTTCACCGGCCTCAACCAAGGCAGCACCTACTATGCCATGCGCGTGGAAAACGGCATGTACCAGATCAACTACAACTACAACGGTTGCGGCGCATCGTGTTCTGCCGCTGCCCCGCTGACCTTCCCCAATGTTCCATTCAATGTCACCGGGCCATCCCTGACGGGCGCCTTGTATCCCACGGGAGGCACGGCGCCCACGGTCAGTGGCCCAACCTTGCTGGGAGCGCAGAGTTTCCACGGCCTGTCGCCGGCATTCGTGCCGCCGCTGGTCCATGAGTTCAACCTGGCGGTGGAACAGGCTCTGCCCGGAAAGATGTCGCTCTCGGTGGGCTATGTGGGATCGCGCGGACTTCGTCTGCCGGTCTTTACGGATGCCAATCTGGTGGGGCAGACTCCGCACGGAACCCACTCCTACAACATCACCTATCCCAGCGGAACAACGAGTCTCGTCACCGTTCCCTTTTACCTCACAACCGACCGCATCAACACCTCTCTGTCCTCGATCAACGCCGGCTTCAGCGTAGCCAATTCCTGGTACCACTCCTTGGCGGTTACGGTTCGCAGGCCCTTCGAGCATGGGCTTGAAGTGCTGTTGAACTACACCTGGGCCAAGGCCCTGGACGACGACATGGTGTCAGGTGCGTTCGGCACCTTCTATGGCGGCAATCCTATCCTTGACCCCAACAACATCAGGGGTGAAAATGGCCGCTCCGATATTGACATGCGCGAGCGCTTTATCGGCACTGTGATGTGGAAGCCTATGATCATGGAAGGCAATAAGTTCATGAAACAGGGCCTGGATGGATTTACCTTCTCCGGCACCGCGACGGAATCCACTGGATTTCCGATCGTTGCCAGCATGAGCGGCACGGTTACTGGCGGCGCAGACGGCAACATCTATGGCGGTTCAATGAGCTCCGGCTCCGGCGCGGCCACTACCGGCCGTCCGCCCGAGATCCAGCGCAACAGCCAGCCCGGACCCGGCGTCCGCAACATCGACTTCCGGATAACGCGCGAAATTCCCATTCACGACAAGATGTCCATGCAATTCATCGGCGAGGCATTCAACCTGATGAACCATGAGATTTACTCAACCGTAAACTCTACCTTTGCCACATATACCGCAGCCAGCGCTAGTTGCACCGCGACCGGATCGCTTCCGACCGGTTCCACCTTCTACGGCTGCATCAAGCCCTATGCCGTCCTGCCCCCAGCGGCCGGCGCCTTCGGAATGAGGACGGGCACCAACAGCGTGTTGTATGGGCCTCGTCAGATTCAGGTCTCTGCCAAGTTCAACTTCTAGAGCAAAGCGACGAGGTACTCCAAGGGCGGCGGCTTCGGCTGCCGCCCTTTTCTTCCCACCGCAAATCCGGGGTTGAAGTCCGAGAGAAATGCGTCCAAATTGCACTTAAAATGTATTTGATATAATCAAAGTTAATTTCTCCAAAATTGCGGATTTTGGGCTATGGCGTTTCATCTTTGCACAATAACCGTTGAATATCTTCTACATAAAAGATTAAAGTTAATTTTCCCCGAGGATGTCATTTTGCAGTTTTTGAAGTCTTTTGCATTCGAGGTATCCCATGAATTGCCCGAAATGCCAGTCTGCGTCCTTATCCGTTATCCCTGCTGAGATTCGTCTTTACCGTAATTGCCATCGCACTCTGAGCCATCCTCCCATGACTCCGTCACCCGATGTGCTGGTTTGCCTCGATTGCGGCTGGTCGGAGTTCTCGATTCCGCGCTCTTGGCTTGCCGCCGGTTGGTTGCGTTCCTTGCGGCCGCAGCCTGCTCCAGCCACGGCATCCATCGCCTCAGCGAATGTGCCCGCACTGGCCACTTAGCGGCGCGAACGGATTATTACCATGCCGCTCGGATCGGCCGCCTGGCGGCTGAGGCGGCTTAGGCTGCTTGTAAGTAAGTCGCTGCGTCAAGAAATCAATGAGCAAAGGAAAAGGCCCCCAGCCGAAGCTGGAGGCCTTTTGCTATTTGAAGAGAATTAGAGAGCTGGGGCCAGGTTCTTGCTGATCTCTGATCTCTGACCCCTGATCTCTGTTCTAGTACATGCCTTCCATGCCNNGCCGCCGTGGCCGCCGCCGCCCGGAGCGGGCTTGGGCTCCGGAATCTCGGCGATCAGCGCTTCGGTAGTGAGCAGCAATCCGGCGATGGAGGCGGCATTCTGCAACGCCGTCCGCGTCACCTTGGTGGGGTCGATGACGCCAGCCTTCACCAGATCCTCGAAGACGCCGGTAAGGGCGTTGTAGCCATAGTGCAGGTCCTTGGATTCCAGCACCTTGGCCACCACGACCGCACCCTCTTCGCCGGCATTGGCGACGATCTGGCGCAGAGGCTCTTCGAGGGCGCGGCGCACAATGGTGGCGCCGATCTTCTCATCGCCTTCGAGCGTTTTGATGAGGGCGTCGACCGCGGGGATGGTGCGAACCAGCGCCACGCCGCCGCCGGGGACGATGCCTTCCTCGACTGCCGCGCGNNAGCTTCTCCTTGTCGTAGTCCGAGGTGGTCTTCTCGATCTGCGCGCGGATCTCCTTCACCCGGCCCTCGATTTCAGAAGGCTTGCCACCGCCATCAACAATAGTCGTGTTGTCCTTGTCGATGGTGATCCTCTTGGCCTTGCCCAAGTCCTCGAGCTTCACGCCTTCCAGCTTGATGCCCAG
>PMGP01000144.1 GCA_003156235.1 Acidobacteriaceae bacterium | reverse complement strand
TCGAGTCGCTGCCGTTTCTTGAAGCCATCCGCCAAATGCGCCAGGAACTGGGCCGCGAAAACACGGTCTTTGTTCATCTCACGCTGGTGCCGTGGATCGCCGCCGCTCAGGAACTCAAAACCAAGCCCACGCAGCACTCCGTCAAGGAACTGCTCTCCATCGGCATTCAGGCCGACATCCTGCTCTGCCGCTCGGACCGCAACATCAGCCGCGAAATGAAGCAGAAGATCGCCGCCTTCTGCAACGTCGAGGAGCGCGCCGTCATCGGAGCCACAACCATGCCCTCCATCTACGAGGTGCCGCTCGGCTTTGCTCAGGAGGGCGTCGACGAACTCATCCTCAAATACCTGCACAAGGAAGCGCCCGCAGCTGACCTCGCCCGCTGGACAGACTTGGTTCACCGCGTCCAAAACCCCAAAGACGAAGTACACATCGCCATCGTCGGCAAGTATGTCGAATATGAGGATAGTTATAAGTCGCTCAAGGAGGCGCTAACTCATGGAGCGGTCTCGCAAAACCTCAAACTCAAAGTAACTTGGATTGAAGCTGAAGGCCTGGAATCCAAGACTCCCGAGGACCGGAGTTATGAGTCGCAGTTAGAAGGATTCGACGGCATTCTTGTCCCCGGCGGCTTTGGCAAGCGCGGCATCGAGGGCATGTTAAATGCCATCCGTTATGCCCGCGAAAATAATGTCCCTTACTTCGGCATCTGCCTGGGCATGCAAACCGCCTGCATCGAGTATGCCCGCAACGTCTGCGGCTTGAAGGGCGCTAACTCCAGCGAGTTCGACCTCGCCACCCCGCACCGCATCATCTACAAGCTGCGTGAACTGACGGGCGTTGAAGAGATGGGCGGGACGATGAGACTGGGCGCATGGGCCTGCAACCTGCAACCGGATTCGCTCGCCGCCCGCGCTTACGGCGTAACAGAAATCAGCGAGCGCCATCGCCATCGCTACGAGTTCAACCGCGAGTACGNNATCGCTATGAGTTCAACCGCGAATACGAAGCGCTTCTGACCGGCGCCGGCCTGCGCCTCAGCGGCACCACTCCCGATTCCACTTATGTCGAAATCGTCGAACTGCCCGGCCACCCGTTCTTCCTCGGCTGCCAGTTCCATCCGGAGTTTAAGTCCAAGCCATTAGAGCCGCACCCCATCTTCCGCGAATTTATCACTGCCAGTTACAAGAACCGGCAGACGCGGCTTGCTGCGGAGAGTGTGGCTTCAGTGGTTGAAGCATAAGACAGTTGACAAAATGAAAGCTGGGTGCCCCAGGTGCCTCGCATTTGGGCACCTGGGAAAACAAGCACTCACCCCAGCAGCACCGCCCCCTTCACCTTCCCGGCCAGCGCCCGGTCAAAGGTGACCAGCGTCAGGCCAGCGGCTTCTGCAAATGCGGCCAGATAACCGTCAGCCCACTGCTTGGTCGAGCTTTCATTCCGATGAGTGTGTTGACGGAAGAGCGAATCGATTCCGCGAGGCTCCTCCATCATCTGGTTGCCTGGATTTGCAAGCAGCGCATCATACGCCCCCCAGGCTTCTGCTTGGGTGAGGACATCTTCTCCCATGGCGCTTCGATTGGTCAGCAGGCGCAGCAGTCCAAGTTGTGTGAACCGGCAATAGTAAACCGCCGTATCGCGGTCTAGCGATTCTCCCCACTCTATCGCGGCTTCGTGATGAGGATGAATCTCATGCGCCAGCGCAAACCAGACGTTCACATCAGGGAAAAGGAATGTACTCGTAGACACCTTCCTCGCCCAGTTTCAGCGAACCCGGATGCTTGGAGCGAATCACAGGAAACCTGGGACGGGTTTCTTGCTTCTCAGGCGCAGTGCCATTGCCCGGCTTGCTGGCCCTTACCACCATCTCCAACCCCTCCAGCACCACTTGCCGCAGGGTGTCTCCCCGCTCCGCAGCCAGGATTCTAGCAGTCCGATAGGTCTCATCCGGAATGTCGATGGTGGTCCGCATAGGAAGAGGATAGCATATTTATGCCTTTATGTAGCATATTTATGGAAATATGCTCCCGGTCATTCAGACTCACGGGCCGCCATGCGGGCGCGCTCCAAGCCTTCTTTGGCGCGTCCATTGCCGGGATCGCAGGCCAGCACGGCGCTAAATTGCCTCTCAGCGTCCGCGTATTTTCCTCGAGCCAGATTTCTCGCTGCCTGGTCAATCTGTCCGGAGTATTGACTCGGTTCCAGATCGCACTTGCCGCGTGGCGCGGGCGGGGGCTCGACCGCCTTGGGTGGGAGCGGAGTCTGCCGGGTCTCTATGACCCGCGTAACTGAGAGCTTGATTGCTCCCTTTTGACTATTTTTCGCGGCCTTGGCTGGCGCCGGAGTTTCGGTACTGGCGGGATTGGCCGGATTAGCGGTGTCGGCTGGCGGGGACGGAATGCCTTGAGCAGCCGGCGGCGAAGCTATCGGAGATTGTGCCGCCGCTGGAGCTTGAGATTGAGCCTGAGTCTGAACTGGAGCCTGAGTCTGAACCGAGACCGGATTCAGCATGTCACGGAAGAGATAAAGGGCGGCCGCGGCCATCAACACCAGAGCCGCCAGGAGCAGACCGCCTAGCAGCAGGCGGGATTTGCTGTGCACCGGCGGGGAAGGACGCTTCTCCTGATTCGCCGTCCCGGCAGCGTTTCCCGTTTCGGCAGTCGCGATGAGAACCGTATTCAGGTCGTCCGGCAGCTCCGAAGGAGGGGTTTGCGAGCCTTGCTGTTCGAGCAGCTGGGTAAGAATCTCTTCGTCGAAGGAGCGGTTCGACTGGCTCTCAGGGCCGCGCCACAAAAGTTCCCGCAATCCATCCACAGAGGGCGCCTGCAAGGCGAAGCCGGGGAGTTTTTCAACGGGCTGGCTGGCCTTTTCGGTGAGCAGAATCTGGCCCGGCGCCGCTTGCTCGATTTGTTCCGGGAGATGAACAACATTGCCGCCGGCCTCCTGGCTGGGCACATCTTCCGGAGAGTAAATCAGAATCGCAAGAGAGGCAGCCTGCGCGTTTTCGGCTTCGGAGAATCCTTGAAACGCCCACTGGAGACGCCGTGCGGCCCGGATCGCCGATGGAAGGGAGGGGAAAGCCGCAATCAGATCGCCCCCCTGCCGGGCAACCACAGTGCCCTCGGAAGCGGCAATAAGGTCGAGTGTCAGGCACACTGCCGGGCTTTCGCTCTCCCAGTTCGATGGGGTGAGCCCAGCGCCGCCGGATGTGGTCCACAGGCGAAGGGAGAGGTTGGCGTCAGTAGACGGGGAGATTCCCTGAGTTCTGGAAGAGCTCTGTGTCGCCGCCTGTTCAGGCATTCGAGTGTGCGTAGGCGCGTCCATTACTTCTGAGCCTCTTGCAAAATAACCAAGAATCCGGCATTACCTATTCATGCACCCCTTCGGGGCTTTGGATTGTTCCGACGGCAGAGCTGGT
>PMGP01000129.1 GCA_003156235.1 Acidobacteriaceae bacterium | reverse complement strand
TCATATCGACACAAATTCCAGGGCTGACTCTGATGCGCGCTGATGCCGTTTCAACTTGCATGGTCGCCGCAGTCTACCCGCCCATGGTCTGCATCATTGCGCAGGGCAACAAGCAGGTAACCGTAGGGAATGCCACGCTCAACTATGACGCCGGAAATTATATGGTCACTTCAGTCGATCTGCCGGTTTCCGGTTGGGTCAAAAGTGCCACACCGAAGCGTCCCTATCTGGCCTTGGGCCTTGAACTCGACCCAAAGCTGCTGGCAACAATTTTGCTGGAGTTGCCGAAAAGCCGAAAGGAGACGGGCCTGAGTCGCGGAATCGCCGTAAGCCCTGGTTCTCCCGAGTTGCTGGAGGCGTTTGTAAGACTCGTTCGCTTGCTCGATTCACCTGCCGATATCGTCCCACTTGCACCTCTAGTCGTGCGCGAGATTTACTATCGTCTNNCTCACTGGAGAACAGGCCACCATGCTGCGTCAGATCGCGTTGCAGGAGAGCCGCCTCCCACAGGTGTTACGGGTTATTGGATGGATTCGAAAGAACTATGCCAAGCCGCTGCACATCGCCACTCTTGCTCGCTTGGCGAGTATGAGCCCCGCATCGCTTCACCGGCAATTCAAAGCTGTGACCGCGATGAGCCCGCTCCAATACCAAAAGCAAGTTCGCCTGCAAGAGGCGCAAAACATCATGGTTTCAAAGAGCACAGACGCGGCTTCGGCTGGTTATGAGGTGGGTTACGGTTCGCCCTCCCAGTTCAGCCGCGAGTATCACAGGATGTTTGGAACTCCGCCACGGCAGCATATGAACCAGGTGAGATCGCTGGGGCAAACCAGCCTATAGTTATTTTTCCATCGACGGCTCTCTGTGTCACTCCGAAATGTTTTCCAAAACATCAACAACTTCGTTAGCTCGCGGCTCAGCCGCCTTGGGAAGCGATAGAGGAAGTCTCATCGCAGCCGCAAACAAGAGGACGTGTAAAACACAAAGAAGAAGAAACGCCGCAGTAAAGGGACTGAGTTGCGTTTCGTGTACATGGGCTGCCGCCAATCTCCATCCCAGAAATGTCGCGCACAGAGTTGTCAGAGTCGGCCCACCAAGGCGTTGAATGATGTTGAGAGCTGTTGTTGCCATCGGCAATTGCTCTCGTTTGACCGAAGCGTATGCAGACGCTATCGACGGCATACCGACCGCGCTCAGCCCCATGCCTCGGATAAAGAGCGCGAACGCGAGTACCCCGACAAGCAGGCCGTGGCTTGCCAGGTAGAGAAAAGGCAGCGTCCCGGCAAACGCCAGTAGCGCGCCACTAGCCGATACTCTGCGAATGCCGAAGCGCTTCGTCAAGGTTCCCAGGAACGGGTAGCAGCACATCATCCCCAGGCCAAGTGGAGCCAGCAGCCAGCCCGTCGCACTAGGTGATAGACCACAGGCGCGGATCAGATAGATCGGAATCAGCATCTGGCCCGCAAACGCGATTCCATTCGCCATGAACTGTGTGACGACCGAGGCTGAGAACACTTTGCTCTTGAACAGACGGAGGTCGATCAGTGCTTTGTCTCCTTTTTTTGCAGCGGTCAAGAAAAACGTCGCAAGCAAAGCAATGGAGACAAGCAGGGCTCCAAGACCTATACGATCATCCAGGTGATCGTAGCCATAGAGAAAGAGCACTAGTCCGGGCGACAACAGCGCCAGCCCAATCAGATCGAGTTCTCTCGGCCTTAGCTCTTCACGATCTTTGGGCAGGATGAGAATAGCCAACACGACAGCCAGTACGCCGATCGGAAGATTGATCAGAAAAAGCCAGCGCCAGGAAGCATATTGCAGAATCGCTCCGGCAATCACCGGACCGAGGATCGGCGCGAAGAGAATCGGCACAGCGGCATAGCCCATCACCCGCACCATCTGTTTTCCCGCATGGCGCGCCATCATCATCTGCGCCATCGGAGCCAGTAGTCCTCCGCTCATCCCTTGCAGCACACGGAAGCCGATAAGCGAGTTAGCCGACCAGGAACAGGCGCATAGGGCCGATGAAAGAGTGAATACCGAGAAGCACCATAAATAAACGGCCTTGGCCCCGATGCGGTCGACCAGCCAGCCGTTCAGCGGAAGCATCAGCGTCAGCGCCAGCAGATAACCGCTCGTCACCCACTGGATTGCAGCAAGGCTCGAATGCAGTTCCACGGCGAGGGTCGAGAGGGACACATTCACGACCGTCGCATCGAGCTGAGCAAGAAAAGAGCCGAGTACGACGACGGATGAGATCTTCCAAATAGCAGGATCGAGCCGATCGCTCTCGCTGGACGGACCTGGCGCAATGTCTGTCACCGCGACCCTCGAAGATCTTCGGGAGAATTGCCGCCGTGGAACTGGCCGAAGTGCCGTGCCGAGAACAGGCTGATAAGGAGTGCGCCAAGCGCAAGAGCAAGAACGTCACTTATCGATCTCAGATCAAAGTTGCCAACGCGCACCACTAGAAGGTAGCCGACGACGGCGTTGAAGAAGCCCCATAGAACGTTGACGGTAGACGAGGAAAGCCCTTCTCCGGAAGGCTTTGCGAATGGAGATTGAAAAGGTTTTCCCATCATGCCGCTAACGAAATGCGGCACAACATTGGCTAGAAACATGCCTCCGAAAAAGTAGGACACAAGATGTGGCCAGTTCATAGTTAAGCGCTCCTTGTTGCCAGCAGGTTAAGAATGTCATGGGTTGAGCCCGTTTCTCTGCGCCGGGGAAAGACACTTGCAAGACTGCATTCATGCGCTTTAGGGTGCACATCTGTCATAGCGTCGGTGGCGAGCGTCACGAAATTCTCCTTTGAACGTTGTGAATGAAGTTTTGGATGGTCCGACTCGCGGCAGGATAGTCAGTCTTCAGTGAGTCGCGCAAGCAGGTGTATGGCTGAAGACACCTGTTTCTGTTCTTGTGGAGAGAGTTTCTGCTGGATNNATGAGCGTTTTTCGCCCGTCGTTCGGGTCGGCGGCTCCCGCCACAAACCCCGTTTCTTCCAACGGAAAGATAACCGCGCTCATCGATTGAGGACGCATCCCCTCTGCTCTGGCAAGGCTCGACACCGTCGCCGGACCACTCTTTTCCAATCGCAGAATCACTGCGATCTGAGAAGAGGTGAAATCGTTCTGTTCCCCCTGCTGTCGAAGCTTCCGCTTGAGATTCCCGAATGTAGTGCGCAACTCTGCTGCCAGCGCGGATGCAAATGCTGCGTCCTTGTTCAGTGTCGTTCTGGCCATACCAAGACAGTAACCTATTCGACAGTTTTCTGTAAAGTTTATCTGTTGAATTATAGCTGTGTGATTGTCGTCGGACCTGCTCGTGGCGGCGATCAGCAAACCATTTACGAGAACCGCTGAGATGCTCATGAAAACGGCAACGCGAACACCCACCAACGCTCGAGTATCCTACCTGGTGCCAAAAGGGGAAGTGTCAATAGGGTAGTCAGGAGTTTGCTAGCTGGTTAATATCTTTAACCTCTAGAATCTGCTTTGGGTAACCACGCAGAATGCACTTGATCATTGCGAGGCCGAGTTCCTGCATGGTGCTGACGTAGTTGGGAAATAGCTTGTCGAGAATGGGGTAGAGCAAGGTGATGAGCTTGTAATAGCCCTTCACGTTGCGCTGCGTCGGAAAAGGCTTCATGAAGCCCGGGCGGAAGCTGTAGACGTGCTGAAAAGGCAAGNNAATAAAGATCATTTGAGGATTGAGGGCGACGAGCACCTCGGCGAAGTGCATGGTGATGTCGTGAGTGATATGAGTGTAGTCAGCCTCGTTCATACCAGCGGAGCTGATGCCCGCGCAGTAGAGGCAGGCATCGTAGCCGGTAAGCTGGGTAGTGACGTTCTCGAGGTGCATGAAGTCGGGGACGAGAAGTTCTTTAAGCTTCGGGTGGACCAAGGTGGAGGGCCTGCGGCTGACCATAAGAATCTGACCAACGGCAGGGTGTTCGAGTGCTTCCAAGAGCACACCTTCGCCGACTAAGCCGGTGGCTCCGGTGAGGATGAGCTTGAGGGGTGCGGTTTCGTTGAGCATGGACGGCTCCTGTTTGCATCGTAACCCGTTGGACGGGCCGGTGTTCAGAGAGTGCGAAGAGACACCCGGTTGGAAGCCATGCCTGGATTGCTCCACTTTTGAACCGTTGAGATCTGGGTCATTTTCGTACGGTCAGACGGCTTTATTCTGCGGCTGAGCCGCGCACCGATTGAGCAAGCTGTCCCTGAAAACTCGAGAACGGCTATGCAAGAGAAATGGTAACGGTAGGTCGCCCAGTGTCCCGGTTTCTACCTACTGCCGACGGCTATCGGTTCGCGGCCGGAACCGCGTTTGCGGGGACAAATCCAGAGTTAGATGGCGCAAGGGCAGATCGCATATTCCTTCCTTGCGCCTCTCAAGGGGTAGGTGACGTGCGTTTACGGAGCGTCTGACCTACCCACTGCGGTGGAACTATGAACAATTGCTCAGAGAGTGCCTGATGGGGGCCGATTCGACGGCCGGCGGCTACCCCGGGTTTTCCCGACCGTCTTCCTTCATCGAGCCCATGATGGCCTTCCGAACGGCCGGATGGGTGGATCCGGCCCGGAATCGGACGAACGCGCCGGTGCCCCGCCCAGGACTCGTCTACGAAGCCATTCCGCGATTCCCCCTACAGCTACGAGCCCCTAGTTCCGATTATTGGGGTGAGGAACAGCAACAAGAGGGGTAGACGAAACAGTGACGATGAACCCGCATGAGGTACGCAGAGTGAGTCAATGGTCGGACACCGACTTCGACTTCGACGATCTGGCCCTGCCGGCACAACCGCAATGGCACCGCTGCGGGGCGGTGCACTGCATCGATCGGGGCCCATGGCTGGGCACCTTGGTGTGCTGCATCCGGCAGAGTGGCCACGCAGACGGTCACTCGATGTCGCTCGGTGACGCAGGCGCCCCCGACTACTGGCAGGAGACCTGGCTGTAGGCCGACCGAATCGAGGCGCCGTGTGCGCTCGTCGAACGCCGGGCACTCTTCGTCGGGCGGTGACGTCCCATCCGACCCGGCAGCCTTGCACGCGGAGGCCGGGCTCCGCGGTTCAGGGACGCAGCAGGACTACCTGATCAGCCGCCAGCCACCCGTCGAAGGCCTGTCCCTCGCCTGACCCGGTGGTCGACACCTCCACCCGCATCCCTGCCGCTGGGTCCGATCCGTCTCCGTGCCGTCCCATGGTGCCCGTCGTGTGGACAGCCACGCCCTCGCCGGTGAAGTTGATGAGCACCGTGTAGGCGTCGTCGTCCAGCGTCCGCCGGTAGCCGAGGACGCCCTCGGGGGTCTCGAGGAGATCGAATGCGCCGAGGGTCAGTGCGGGTGAACGGTGGCGGAGGGCGATCAGGCGCCGGTAGAGGTGGAGGATCGATCCGTTGTCGTCCCGTTGGTCGTGGTGGTTCCGATGGTCGGACTCCGGGGGGAACGGCAACCACGGCTCGACGCCTGCTGCGGTCGGCCAGCCGTGGTCAGCCGCGCCGTCCCAGGGGATCGGTGCCCGGCACCCGTCACGCCCTCCCGGGTCGACCCTGCGCTCGGCCGGGATGACGGCGTCGAGCAGGCCGAGCTCTTCTCCCTGGTAGAGGAACGGGGTCCCGCGCAGTGTCAGGAGCAGCACCGCTGCAGCTCGAGCACGTGCTTCGCTCCGTGCTGCCCGGGTGGACTCGTCCTCTCGCCGGAGGGCGGCCGCGAAGTCGTACCGGGTGCGGTGGCGCGGATTGTCGTGGTTGGAGAGCACCCAGGTCGGCCAGGCGTCCCGGGGCTCCAGGGCACCGTAGGCCTGCTCGATGCAGTCCGTCCACGGGTGCTGTTGCCACGGGGCGAACAGCGGCGGGAAGTTGAATGCCAGGTGGAGTTCGTCATCGTGGCCGTAGTACGTGGCCACCGTGGCCGTGGACAGCAGGAAGACCTCGCCCACGATCACCCGG
>PMGP01000083.1 GCA_003156235.1 Acidobacteriaceae bacterium | reverse complement strand
GACTTCGACGTGAAGATTGACCACAAGTTCTCTGAGAAGGACAGCTCATTTGGCCGCTACAGCCAGGGTCACGACATCATCGGCCAGCCTGGCACGCTTCCCAATCCATTGGTGGGAGCTGTGATCTGCGGCCCGGCGAGCAATCCGTCGCATCAAGCCGTCCTCGGCGAAACGCACATCCTATCGTCGTCCATCGTGAACACCGCCCGTTTTGGTTGGTCGCGGCTCTTCGTCTATGCGCAGAATTGGGATGCGGGCCTCGGCTTGCCCTCGCAACTTGGCATTCCCGGCGTGGAGATTGCCAACGATCCCAGATCCGATGGCTTGCCGGTGCTGAGTTTTTCGGGCGGTACGTCAATCGGCGACGCGGGCAACAGTCCGACGGTAATTGGAACCAATAATTATCAAACCGACGACAACGTGAACTGGGTTCACGGCAAGCATTCGCTGGACATCGGCTTCGAGTTCGTGCGCCTTCAGTACAACATGTTTCAGACCGGCGCGGAACACGGCTCTGAATCTTACGGCACGTCGTACACGGGCCTCGCCTGGACCGATCTGCTCTTTGGCGCTCCCAAGAGCGGAACCTACTCCTATCCGACTGGGGTCGGCCTGCGGCAGAGCGATCTGTCATTTTACGTGCAAGACAACTACAAGGCGACCAACAGGCTGACTGTGAACGCAGGCATCCGCTACGAAAACTTTCTCGGCTGGCCATGGACTGAAGTCAACAACAAGGAATATAACTTCATTCCATCCATCTCGACGACAGCGCTGGAGCAGGTTGGCACCAACGGCATTCCAAGAAGCGGAGCCAACGACAACAAGTTGAACATTGCGCCGCGCGTAGGATTTGCCTTCAAGATCACCGGCAAGACCGTCTTCCACGCAGGCTATGGCATTTACTACTCGGCGCCCAACGTGACCAATTCGAGCGGCCTCTCGGCCAATGTCCCGACCGACAATTACTGGGCCTTCAACAACTCTGCAACCTACGGCGCTGCGGCCCCCAATGGCACTCCCTTCAACTACTCATCGAATGGATTCGTTCACACCGCTGTCACCTCCGCCAGCAATCTTCCGCTTGGCCTGCCGATTTATGCGCAGGACCAGAATGCGAAGACACCCTATAGCGAACAGTGGCACGCAACCATCGAGCAGCAGGTTCCCTTCTCCACCGTTCTCAAGATTGCATATGTCGGCACAAAGGGAGTCCATCTGGATGATCTGCGCGACATCAACGCGGGCTCGCCGGGAACCACGAACGTGGCCGTAAACCGGCCTTACCCGAACTTTATTCAGATCAACCTTTTGGAGACCCAGCAGATATCCAACTACAACGCGCTGCAAGTCACCGCAGAACGCCGCGCGCATGGCCTGAACTTCCTTGCTTCATACAGCTATAGCCACTCTCTCGACGAAGGATCGGGCAGCCCCGGCAGTGTTTTGAACCCTTACAACATTCGCGCCGACTACGGAAATTCCGACTTGAACATTCCCAATCGTTTTGTCGCCAGCGGCGGATACGAACTTCCCTTCAAGGCAAAAGGAACTCTGGGCGGCTTTGTCAAGGGATGGCAGGTGAACGCCATTCTCAATTTCTCCGACGGACTACCCTTCTCCGTTTCTGCTTCCAGCGGGGTGGGTGACGGACTGACTCCCAGGGCGCAGTTCATCGGCACAAGCGGAAACGGATCGCTTTCTCCAGGCCAACGAACAAAGTCTGCTTGGTTCAACACCGCAGCCTTTGCGAATCCCGCAACCGGAACATGGGGTAACTCCGGACGCAATATCCTGCAAGGCCCGGGTACCAAGACGGCGGACTTCTCGGTCTTCAAGAACACCCACTTGGCAGAGACAAAAGTTCTGCAACTGCGCGCCGAATTCTTCAACCTCGCCAACACTCCGCAGTTTAACAACCCAGGAGCCACCGTTGGAACTGCCGCTTTCGGAACCATCTCCTCGGCGGGCTCCGACTCAACCTTCCAACGAACCGCGCGCCAGATTCAACTGGCAGCAAAAGTTACCTTCTAACTTCTTTGGCGGCGCTCAAGTCATCGAGCGCCGCCAAACAACAATTATGCATGAATGCATCTCCCCTTGCAGACATCCACATTGCAAATCCCAATCGGAGGTCATCCAAATTGGAAATCACTACCCGCAGTCTCTGGACTTTGATTCACGGCATGGGCTTTGGCGCGCTCTATTTGCTCGCCAGCTCGGGCGCAATCGTCGCGCTCTATCGACGATATTCGTTCAACGCTCCGTCACAATCTGAACCGAGCAGTGATCGCTTCCTCGGCATCTATCTCAGCATCATGGCTGCTCTGGCCTGGCTCACCGTTCTCACCGGAACCTACATCATCTATCCGTGGTATCGCGCCACGCCACCCAAGGGAACGGTCAATCTCGGCGCTTTTCCGCACTCGCTTCTTCTCTCCCATCCTGCGACCAGCCAGTGGCACTTAATCGGCATGGAGTGGAAGGAGCACGTAGCATGGCTGGTTCCGATCGCGATAACAGCGGCTGCGTTTATCGCCATCAAATACGCACGCGATCTCAGAAATCATCCGCAGCTTCGCTCCGCGCTTTTGGGATTCACTGCAATCTCACTCTTTGCAGCCGGCATCGCTGGATTCTTCGGCGCCATGCTCGACAAGAATGCCCCCGTCGAGGGTGGACAAACAATTCAGTTGGTTAAAGGAGAATTACCATGAGCGAACAAATCAACACGATCTCGGAAGATTCTTCCGGCCTTCCCAACGGCTCCGGTGCGGCCGCCATTCTGTCGGCAGGCATCGGCTCGTTCGCGGTGGCGATCTTCGCGATTGCGGCGGATAAATATGCGCTTGTGAAAAACTTGTTTGTCTTCTATAAGCCTACCGGAGCGCTCTCTGGCGAAACCACCGTCGCCATTCTTCTCTGGCTTGCTGCCTGGGCGATTCTCGATTGGCGCTGGCGCAAGAGGACGGTATCCCTGCGACGCATCAATGCCGTCGCGCTGGGGCTTCTTGGCCTGAGCCTGTTGCTGACCTTTCCACCAATTGGCGATCTGTTCTGAACAGTGACCGATCCGCACGAAAAATCAGTAGTCGCTCACTGGTGCCAGTCAAGCAGAATCCTCAAAATGAAAGAGGTCCAGGTTGGTATACCCCAACCAGGTCCCATTGGCCACGGTTGAATGGTTTGAGAGTTTTTGTTCCGGTATTGAATCAACATGTTTCTATATCTTCGTCAGGTTCGCCAGTTGGCGTTCGGTATTCCAAATTGGCACTAAACCTCCTACCATTTCTCGAAGGGTGTACTATTGGGTGTATTTACTTGACGCGATCTTGTATCTAGTTTATATACAACGACTTGCGTGAAGACATGAATTCCTCTCCATTAGAGCGACGGACCCCTATAGACGAAACTGGACGCAAGCTGCTGAATGGGGGTAGATATGGGGTACACACATACAAATAATCCGCAAAGATCTCATTTATAAATAGTTATAATATGATACGAATCCAGTCGTGCTGATCAGAGTTTCCCTAATGAAACTGCTGAGTGCCCAAAAACCCCAGAACGCAGGAAGCGCGGTTTCTGACCATGCTATGACGATTCAAAATCCAATCATTTTCACGCCCAGATGGAATACTGGCGAGGCACAGCTCAGAGCGGCGTGGTTGAAGTGATTTGCACCTGAGTAAGGAAGAAATCCAACGCTTGTCGCAAAGCGATTACGTGGGACGGATTAGCGCGAATCACCACCGGGTGTGGGAGAGACCACCACGAAAGAGGCTTCCTGGTTGGCCAGCGAACTGCCTCCGATCCAGACCGTGTAATGGGTGGCTTCGATCGTTGGGGCACTCTCCAGGTTGAAGAAAGAGAGTTCGTTGAAGCCCAAATGGAAGGTGACTTGTCTCGATTCGCCTGGAGCCAGAGTGACTCGCTCGAATCCCTTGAGGCTACGTACCGGCTGCTCGATGCTTGCACCAAGATTGCGCACGTAGCACTGGACTACCTCGGTGGCCGTGCGCTCCCCGGTATTGGTCACGGTTGCCGTCGCTTCAAGCAGAGGCGTACTTCGGTTCGCAAGGGCGCCCAGCAGCGGGATGCTGGTCTTTGACACCTTGACGTCCTGGTAGGAGAAGCTGGAGTAGGAGAGCCCATAGCCGAAGGGGAAGAGCGCGCTATTGGGAAGATCGATGTAGCGGGAGACGAAGCGCGAATCGTTGGTTGGCGGCTGGGAGAGGTCAATCCCAGCGGGCGGTCGTCCGGTCGGAAGCTGGTTGTAGTAGAGCGGCTCCTGGCCGACGGCGCGGGGGAAGCTCATGGGCAACTTGCCGCTGGGCGAGACGTCTCCATAGAGAACATTAGCGAGAGCATGGCCGGCCTCGGTTCCGGGGAACCAAACCTCCATGATGGCGGGGATATGTTTGGCAGCCCAGTCGAGGACCAGGGGACGACCAGAGAAGATGAGCAGAACGACAGGCTTGCCGGCAGCGACGACGGCTTCCAGAAGCTGCTGCTGGTTGCCCGGCAGATCCAGATTTGTGCGTGACCCTGCCTCTCCGCTCATGTGGGTCGATTCACCTAGCGCGAGGATGACCACATCGGCTGTTCGAGCTGCTTCGATAGCCTCGGGGAAATCTGCTCGCGAGGGATCTTCGATTTCGGTCCCCTTGGCGGAAAGCAAGACGCCTCCAACTTGCTGAGCGCGCTCTGCCAGCGCCTGACGGAGGGTGATGATGTCGCGATCCTGACCGATGCCACCCCAGATTCCGGTCATCTCTTCGGCGTTGTCGGCGAGCGGTCCGATCAGCGCGACCCGCTTGCGTAGTGGTGAAAGCGGGAGCAACGGTGCGCCGTCCGCGAGTTTGTCGTCTTGCAACAGGACGAAGGACTCTTCGGCTGCTTTGCGGACCAACGGCCTGTGACCTGCAACGGCAGCGGTGACTTCGACGCCTTCCGCATAGGGATGTTCAAAGAGACCGGTTGCGAACTTTACCCGTAGCACCCGCCGCACAGCCTCATCGACCACATTCATGGGAAGCTGGCCTGATCGGATGAGTTCACGCAACTGGGTGTCGTAGTAGTGCGACATCATGTCGACATCGACGCCGGCGGTGATGGCCTTCCGGGTAGCAGTAGCGGGATCAAGCGCAATGCCATGGCGGGTCAGCTCCATCACGGCGGTGTAGTCGCTGACAACAAACCCGTTGAAGCCCCACTCCCCACGCAGGATCTTTCTTAAAAGAAATGGATTGGCGCTGGAGGGGACGCCATTGAGGGAGTTAAAGGCGCTCATGATGGTGGCAGCGCCCGCCTCGACAGCAGCATGGTAAGGAGGCAGGTAGACCTGGCGGAGAGTGATCTCCGACATATCTGTAGTGTTGTATTCGCGGCCGGCCTCCGCAGCGCCATAGGCGGCGAAATGCTTGACCGAAGCAGCAACATGGCCCGGCTTCGAAAGGTCATCGCCCTGATAGCCGCGGATATAGGCCCGCGCCATGGCAGCGCCGAGATAGGGGTCTTCGCCGGCGCCTTCCACGGATCGGCCCCAGCGGGGATCGCGGCTGATGTCAACCATGGGTGAGTAAAACCAGCGTACGCCGGCAGTGGAAGCCTCTTCGGCAGCCATGCGGGAGACGGCGGCGACGAGCTCCGGATCGAAGCTCGCTGCCAAGCCCAAGGGCACTGGATAGATGGTGCGAAAACCGTGAATGACATCCGCGCCGAAGAGCAGCGGAATGTGCAAACGGCTCTGGTCCACCGCCAGATGCTGATAGGTGTTGGTGCGCTCCGCGCCAACAGTGTTGAGCATCGAGCCAAGCCGGCCTGTGGCAGCCAGTTGCATGGCATTCACATGATTGGCGGAGACAGGGTTCAGGGCGTCCATTGCGCCTGGCTTGTCTGCCGCCGGCGGCGCTCCGCTCGTCTGGACGGAAGAGGCATTGCCGGTATCGTTGTATTGAACGAGCTGCCCAATCTTTTCTTCGAGCGTCATCTGGCGGAGCAGATGCTCCACGCGAGCCTCGATCTTTGGATCGGCGAGCTGGGCGTTGGATGGATGCTCAACTCGATTCGCATGGTGCGTAGAGGCAGGCGCGGCTGCTTGTGCCGCGGCATACGGTTCCAATCCAGCCAAAGCCACGCAGAGCGTGGCGCCAGCGAGGCCAGCGAGGATGGAACGGATGCAAGAATGCGCCCTGAGACCGGCGGTGATCATGATGTCGAGATCAACAGCATTGCAACCTATCGAATTCATTCGCAACACAAGATTACTCCGCGGCATGGTCTATGGAACGTGCGCCACTTGCCAGCCGGCGTACGGTGCCCAAAAATGACAATGGTAGTCGTGCAATTCCGGCGTGCAAACGGTCTTCGCGATGGTCTGGCGCAGAAGGTTGCAGACGGTAGCGCAATCGTTTGCGCTTTGAGTATTTTGTATCACTTGCAATCATCATCAGTCAAATTAAAACACTGCGCCCTCAGGGCAAACGCATCTAAATTTCTGATAATTTCTCGGCAGAGCAAGGCATTGACCTTGCTTTGGTTTGCCTTTTCGGAGGGAGCAGGGGCATTTATGCCCCTGAAACCATGCCTGAAGCGACAGGGCTTCAGCCCCGGGCCTCTTGTTCCCAGTCAAAGAAATGCCCGGGCCTAAAGGCCAATTCCTTCGCCGCTCTTTTCAGGGGCATAAATGCCCCTGCTCCCTCCAAAAACGGGGGTCCGCACAAGGATTCCCGCGCTGACTGCCATCGCTGCGAGATTTAGATGCCCTGCAATCGTTTACCTTGATCGAGAAAGCATGGCACTCCGGCGCAATCCATTTTCAATTGGGTAAAATTGTGCGGTTCTGGCTTGACAGGAAAGGGCAAGGATGGTAAAAATTACCAGTGCGCAATCGTTTGCGCTTTTTAGAGAACTTACTGGGCTCCAGCCCTTTTGGCGTTCCTGAGACGTTTTCGACAGGATTCCCCAGATTTTGACTTGCGCAGAATATGCCGGGGGGTCCAAATCCGGCAGACCAACCGGCCTTCAAGAAAACGGGAAGATGGCGTGTAAAGGCTTGCGTTGCCGGTGAATGGACTGGCCGTGATCGACGTTCAGGTCCATATCCCGAAGTAATAGAGGAGCGTTCAATGACCAGGAGAAGCAGTATTTGGCGCCCGTCGCCGTCTTCCGGGGTGTCATGGCTGAGCCGGCGCCAGGCGATCAAGTCGATGGCCGCGGCAACGGCAACAGGTTGCGTAATGGCGGCAGCAGTGGGATGCGGCGGGGGCGGGCAGACGACGACGCCTCCCACTACGCCCACGCCTCCCTCCTTGCCTGTGGGTGTCTTTAACCCG
>PMGP01000002.1 GCA_003156235.1 Acidobacteriaceae bacterium | reverse complement strand
ACTACGCCCTGGCCCACCCGGAAAAGCACTTCGAGCTGCTCTCGGCCACCCACACCATCGTCTCCGCTCCACCTGTAACTCGCACGGCGGAAAGAATTTACCAGATCTTCGGCAAGGACACGCTGGCCCAGTTGCTGCCCGTGGCCGCCGAAACCCCGCTGGCCCACGGCGGCCTGCCCGAGCCGCCTCCCTGGAAGAAAGACCCGGAGCAGCCCGCGCGCCTTCCCGGCTCTCTTCGCCTCAGCGGCTTCTACTCCAAGCCCGAATTGCAAAAGCTCAACCGCAACTCGATCTACATCTTCGTCAACAAGCGCCTGATCCGCGACCGGCTCTTGATGCACGCCATCACCGAGGCCTACCGCAACGTGATCCCGCCCACCAGCTTTCCGGTGGTGCTACTTTTTCTCGAGATGCCGCCCGAGGAAGTTGACGTGAACGTCCACCCGGCCAAGACCGAGGTCCGCTTCCGCCAGCAGAACCTGATCCACGATTTTGTCCGCGACAGCCTGCGCACGGCGCTCATTAAAGCCCGGCCCGCCGCCGGTTTTCTCACCGCGCTGGATTCGGCTCCGGCCGCCAGCCCCTCGCTGATGCCCCCGGCCACCTCGCCTTTGCCCGGCGCGCCGGATTCCGGGCCCGTTCCGCCGCTTCCCGAGTCCGATCCGGCCGCCTTCCCGGCCGCCAGGGCAGACGCCGAGCCCTTTGACCTGACGCCGCCGAGGCCCGCGCCCGTTTCCGGCCGGCTGCCTTTTGCCGCCCAGAATTTTCAGCCCGTCGGCGGACCTCACGGCTGGCAGGACCGTCAGGCCTGGGGCGAGGCCGCGGCCGCGCTCTTTCAGCCGGCCAGCCTGCCGCCCGCCGGCAATGGCTCTGCCAGTTCTGGCTCTCCCCGTTCCGGCATTTCTGGTGTTGGCTTTCCGGGAGGCCCAGAAACTTCCAACCCAGGCTCTGCGCCTGAAGCTTCTAACCCGTGCGCCTCCGCCCCCGGCGGTGCGGCGACTCTGAATCCCGCCGTGGAAACGGCGCGGATCGAGGCCGAGCAGGCTGCGGCCAACCTCGACCGCCTGGGCTCGCTTCGTCCCTTGGGGCAGTTGCGCGAGTCGTTTATTTTAGCTGCCGGCGACGACGGCCTGTGGATTATTGACCAGCATGTGGCACACGAAAGAATACTTTTTGAAAAAATTTTGCGTGACCGCCAGATCGAGAAAGTACAGCGCCAGAGGTTACTGATGCCCCTGCTGGTGGAATTGAAGCCTTGGCAGATGGTGGTCTTCGCCAGCATCGCGGAAGAGCTTGAGCTGAATGGCTTCGAGGTAGAACCCTTTGGCCCTCAAACACTTGCGGTCAAAGCCGCGCCTGTCGGCCTGGATGGTGCGGCGCTGGAGCGGACGCTGGCCGAGATAATCGAGCAATCCGGCGAGGATTCAGACGAACCCCGCCAGAATCAGAATCTTACGGAGATTCGCACGCGCATTGCCGCCTCCATCGCCTGCCACGCCGCCATCAAGGTCAACACGCCCCTTGACCCGGCTCGAATGGAATGGTTACTGTTGGAATTGGCAAAAACCAGCCACCCAACCAGTTGCCCGCATGGACGTCCAATAGCTTTGATGTATTCTTGGAAGGAGATCCAGCGGGCCTTCCATCGGATTTGAACTCTAGTGGAAGGTGGGCAGCTCTCCCCTTAGGGGAAGGGGCCGCCTGACGCATAGCATTTTCAGAAAACGGGTTTGGGTGAGCAGAAGAGTTAAGCCAGCGCAACCAATTGAAGTCGCGGCCTGACAAAAACCCAGGTGACCTTGCTCTATTCCTGAAAAGGCTCGAACGCCAGCCTGGAAATGAGGTTTTTCTTTGACATCGGAACAATTGGAAGCATCGCGCGCCGAAAGGATGCGCCTGAACGGAAATGGGGCACTCACACTGGAAGACGCCCGGACGTGGATCGAGGAGACCGGGTTGTGTCTCTTCCTGCCCAAGCGGCAGTTTTCCGCCTCCATCGTGCCTTCGTTTGTTGAGGCCATAGCCGGCAAGCGCGACGCCACCCCCGACCCTGGTCAAATTCTCGTGGCCGAAGAGTTGCTGGTGCGTCTGGAAACCGATGGCGTCGCCGTGCGGCTGAACCTTCTGGGTCTGCCCGGCGAACAGCCCGACTTTGTGGTCGCAAGCTGGGTTCTGCCCTACGTTTACGCCCTGCGCGGAGACCGCGACTGGCGCCGCAGCCCGCAACTGACCGGCTCGCGCCAGGTTTCGCCACTGGCTATTGAGGCCTACAAGCTGTTGGAGGCAGGCGACACTACTATTTCCAAGCTCACCCACGCGTTGGGCCGGGAAGTGACCGAGGGCGCCGTGCTGCGCGCCATCACCGAACTNNACCTCGCAGGTGACGGCCATCTCCGTGCTTGCCTCCATCTACCTGCAGGCGGTCATCGCCGCCACCATGGAAGATGTGGAGCTGTTTCTCTCCTCGCTCACCGCCCGCAGCAAAGTGCGCGAGGTGCTGCGCGGCCTGCTGGCCACGCGCCAGGTGCACACGATCTCGTTTGGCCACGCGCCTCACTTCTATGTGGCCGGCACACTGCCGGAGTTCGCCACCGAGCCCACCGCTTACGCCAGCGTCTCCATGCCCGCATCCGCTTACTTTCTGCGCTCTGAAGACCACGACCGCGGCGAGGAACTGGCGGAGCCCGCCGGCAAGGAGATAGATCTGGCGGCCGAACCAGCAACTGCAACCGCCGCGGATGATTCCCCCGAGCCTCCCGCCGCTGCCTGCAAGCCGGTGGCGAACGGAAAAACCGCCGCCCGGCCCCATTTCAGCCGCCCGGCAACCCACTCCCGCGATCGCAAGCCGGCGCAATCTGCCTCCGGCAGCCGTCCAGCGAGGCGCGCCGGCGCGGAGTCCAGGCCCGCCGCATCGCGTTCGGCCAGTGGCAGCCGCTCTGCCGGAAGCAGCGGACGGGCCGCGGCCCGTCCGGCCAGCAGCACTTCTGGCGCAGCCTCTACCCACTCCTCCTCCTGGAACCAGCGCAACGGCAACGGCCATTCCAACGGCGCCAAGAGCGCGGCAAACAGCCGCAACGGCAGCGCTTCGGCGCGCAGCGGTAATAGCCGCAAGGCCGGCCTGGCTGCCAGCGCCAAGGCGGGGAACAGCAAGCGGTTTGGCTTTACCGCCCGGCCCAAGCAGGAGTCAAAGAAACGCGGATGAGTGCGGACGAAACCTCCTTCAGCTCTGCTGATCCAACCAGCAAGATTATTGTCGCCATTGACGGCCCTGCCGGAGCGGGCAAGAGCACCATCGCCCGCCATCTGGCTCGGCATTTCGGCCTGCTGAACCTGGAAACCGGGGCGATGTACCGCGCCTTTGCCCTCAAGGCCCTGCGCGCGGCCTTGCCTTTGGACGAGAGCCGGGGGTTGGAGAGCCTGGCCGCGGAAACCGCCATCCGCCTGGAATCCGGTGAAGAGGAAAATCATGTTCTGCTCGACGGCGAGGATGTGACCGGCCTGATCCGCAATCAAACCGTCACCGACGCCGCCTCCAGGGTCAGCGTCCTTCCCGCCATTCGCGCCTGGATGGTCCGCCTGCAGCAGCAGATGGGCGCCGGAGGCGGGGTGGTCATGGAGGGCCGCGACATCGGCACCGTGGTCTTCCCTCAGGCCGAGGTCAAAATCTTCCTGGATGCCGCTCCCGAGGTGCGAGGGATGCGCCGTTACGACCAGATGGGCCCCGAGCCCGCCCAGCAGCCCGATGAGGTGATCCGCGACTTGCGCGCCCGCGACGAACGTGACCGCAACCGCGCCGATTCGCCGCTCAAGCCAGCTCCCGACGCCGTTCTGCTTGATACGACCCATCTGACGCTGGAAGAGGTTGTAGCCGCCGCCGAAGCCATCGTGGCCGCCAGGCTTGTCCGCCTTGCGAACTGAAATCTCAAAACTCAAACCCGGCCGGAGACTTCTCAACTCGCGCAACTGGTTGTGAAATTTCACCTTTTTCAATGTGCTTTGCCGCCTTTCCATATGAACATTGCACCGAGTGCGCGCCTGTTAAAATGACCTGAGTAGATTTAACTGACCGGTGGCCGGCGCGTAAGGTTGTCGCCTCTTTCTTGCAGCATTTTCCCCTGGGTTTATTCAAGAATTGGAGGCTCGTATGACAATTTATTGCCGCCATTGCGGTTCATCGGAATTTCGAACTTCGCGCTTCCGTTTTCAGGCGCTGGATCTGGCGCAGTTGCTCCTGTTGCGTCTGCCGGTGCGTTGCGCAAATTGCCACGAACGGTCCTTTACTTTTCTGCCACAATTCCTCAAACTGCGCCGCGCGCACCATTCGCGCCACAACAAGAGCCACGACGCGGCGTAGTCCAAAACTGCTCCAGCCGGCCGGGGCGCCAAGGTGCTAGGCTCGTATATATATGGAAATCACCTGCAGTCGCTGTCACCGGACCGTCGAGGCCGACAACTGCTATTGCCCCGCCTGCGGACTGCCTCAACTGGTCTACGAGGCCGGCGAACTCCCTGGAGAAAGCCAGCCGGAGAGGTGGAACGAAGCCGTGCGGGATGCCAGCTGCGTGGAGTGGAAGCCCGCCTTGCGCGCGGCTCTGCTGCTGGCGGTTCCCGCCGGATTTTTGTCTAGCGGCATTTCCCCGGTGGGCTTTTTTGGACTCATCTGGATGGCGGCAGCCGCAACCTGGGCCGTGGCGCTTTATATGCGCAGCCAGCGGCCCGCGTGGATCACCCCCGGAGCCGGCGCGCGCATCGGCCTGGTCACCGGCCTGCTCGCCGGCTGGCTGGCCTTCGGCGTCAGCGGCGGTGCTCTTTTTATCCAGCGATTCCTCCTGCACCACTCGGCCCAGATTGACGGCGATTGGAAGTCCCAGGTGGACCTGAACCAGCAGGTCGCCCAGCAGTTGACCTCGGGAATGAGCATGGCCGACGCCGCGCAAATGCAGGCCGCCCGGGCCCAGATCCAGGCGCTGATGCTCTCGCCCTGGGGCCACGCCGGCTTTGTAGCCTTCGGCTTTGCCTTCAATGCGCTCTTTTTGCTGCTCTTTGCCGTCGCCGGCGGCGCGCTGGGCGCCCGCTTGCTGGCGCGCAAACGCCGGCCCCAGGTCTAGAGTGGTTCTCCTATTTACGTCATGTTACTGGTGGCGTGGAAGGTGGCTTTTTCTTATACTACCGTTGTAAATCGAAGATTCTGGAGGGAGCAGGGGGCTTCAGCCCCCTGAAAGGGAGCAAATGAGCAGGGCCTTCAGGCCCGGGCCTTCCGCTTCACTTGCTCCCTGGCCCCAACCCTCGTATTATCTGCCAATAAGCGGTTCTCCAATTGCTCTACCCCGAAACCACCGCCGCTGAGTGGCTTTTTCCTCAAGAAAAAGCCACCTTGCACAGAACTGGTGAGTGCACGTGTATTGGAGAACCGCTCTAGCAGGCCGTGAGAGAGCATCCATGAGCGAAGTCGCAAACCAACCCTCCCTGCGCATCAAGGGCAGGCTGATGTCCGCCTCGGAGATCGAGCGCACCTTGGTGCGCCTGGCCCACGAGATTGTTGAAAAAAGCAACGGCAGCGACGATCTGGCCCTGGTCGGCATCAAGCGCCGCGGCGTTCCGCTGGCCGAGCGGCTGGGCAAGCTGATCTCCTCGATCGAGAAGCGCCCCATCGACACCGGCGAGCTCGACATTCAGTTCTACCGTGACGATCTGTCCACGGCGGGCGCGCGCCCGACGGTGAAGGCCGGCTCCATCGGCTTCAATGTCGATGGCCGCGACGTGATCCTATGCGACGACGTGCTCTACACCGGCCGGACGATCCGGGCCGCGCTGGACGCCCTGTTTGACTACGGCCGCCCGCGTCGCGTACAACTGGCCGTGCTCATCGATCGTGGCCATCGCGAGCTGCCTATTGAGGCCACCTACGTTGGCAGGCGCGTGCCCACCAGCAGCCGTGAGATCATCGAGGTCAAATTCCGCGAGGTCGACGACGACGAGCAGGTGCTACTGGTCGAGCGCGTGGACTGACAAACCGCTTTTGGCCGCTAGCTTTTAGCTCTTAGTTAGAAGCTGGCAGCGAAAAGCTAATGGTTATTGATCCGGCCCTCAAGAGTAAGACCTGGGTGCCCCATCCATTCCGCGTATTTTGCGGAATGGGTGGGAAAGAGGGTCTCACGCAATCGGGCCGAATCAATAAAGGTTGAAAAAATGACTCCGACCGCCACCCCAACCCGCCGCCAGCTTCATCTTCCGCCCGTTCCGGCCTCGCCGTTTCCCTATCATCGCGGTTCGCTGCTCTCGATCCAGGACCTGACCCTGGAAGACCTGAGCCATTTGCTGGCCCGCGCCACGGCTCTGGAGAATCAGGACCCGCTGCCGCGCGCCCGCACGCTGGCCCATCGCCGCATCGCGCTGCTCTTTTACGAATCCTCGACCCGCACCCGCACCAGCTTCGAGCTGGCCGCCAAAAGCCTCGGCGCCGACACCGCGCTGGTCTCCAACCTCTCTTCGAGCATTGAGAAGGGCGAGTCGCTGAAGGACACCGGCCTGACCCTGCGCGCCCTGGGAGCCGAGGCCATCATCCTGCGCCACAACTGCTCCGGCGCTCCCTGGCTGCTCGAGGCCGCAACCCGCCTGCCCGTGCTCAACGCCGGCGACGGTATGCACGCGCACCCCACCCAGGCGCTGCTCGACCTGCGGACGATTCTGGCCCATTTTGACCCGGCTACAAAAACCTTTCATCTTGAGTACGATAAAAACTCTGTCATCCTGAGCGACCGCAGCGCAGCGCAGGGAGTCGAAGGACCTGCGTCTCTTTCGTCCTCGCCAGCCCCAGTCATCGATCAGCTCACCCCCGAAACCCTCTCCGGCGTCACCGTCGCCATCGTCGGCGACATTCTGCACAGCCGCGTGGCCCGCTCGAATATGCTGCTGCTGCCCCGTCTGGGCGCGCGCGTCCTGCTCTGCGGCCCTCCGCAGCTTCTGCCCGAACTGGCGGCCGCGGCTGGTCCCGGCATCAGTATCGAGCGCAACCTCGAAGCCGCCCTCGGCCAGTCCCAGGCGGTGATGATGCTGCGCATTCAGGCCGAGCGGCTGGCCGGTCTGCAACTGGAACTCGAAGAGTACAAAGCCGCTTACCAGCTCACCGGCCAGCGGCTGGCCGCCTACGCGCCCTCGGCCCTGGTGCTCCATCCGGGCCCCATCATCCGCGGCCTCGAGATCACCGCCGGCGTCGCCGACGGCCCTCAGTCGCTGATTCTCGAACAGGTCCGCCATGGCGTCGCCATCCGCATGGCCGTCCTCGAACGGGCCCTCACGGCCTCATCTGAAAACTCGACCGGAACCCTGCCGGCTACGGCTGGAAACGGAGGCCGCGCATGACGGCACTGATCATTCGCGGCGGCCACCTCGTCGATCCGGCCGCCGGCATCGATGCCCTCAAGGACATTCTGCTCAAGGAGGGCCGCGTCGCCGAGATCGCCGCCCCCGGCAAGCTCAAATCCGCCAACGGAACCCAAGTCCTCGATGCCACCGGCCTCACCGTCGCCCCTGGCCTCATCGATATGCACGTCCATCTGCGCGAGCCCGGCCAGACCCATAAGGAGACCATCGCCACCGGCACGGCGGCGGCGGCGGCCGGCGGATTCACCGCCGTGGCCGCCATGCCCAACACGCGCCCGCCCAACGACTCGCCGGAGGCCACCCGCTGGATGCAGGCTGCCGACCGCAACGCATCTGTCCGCGTCTTCCCCATCGCCGCCGCCACCCGCGGCCTGAAGGGCGAGACCATCAACGACTACGCCGCCCTCAAGTCCGCCGGCGCCGTGGCCGTTTCGGACGACGGTCTGCCCATCCTCAAGGAAAGCGTCATGCGCGAGGCCCTCACCGCCGCGGCCCGCGCCGGCCTCGCCGTCATCCAGCACGCCGAGGACACGCGCCTCACCCAAATCCCCGGCATGACGGCCGCCATGAACGCCGGTCCCGTGGCCTTCAAGCTCGGCCTGCGCGGCTGGCCCAACGAGGCCGAGTCCTCGATCGTCGAGCGCGACATCCGCCTGGTCACCAGCCTGCGCGAGGCCCGCCCGCATCTGCACGTGGCCCACATCTCGACGGCCGCCGCCCTGAACGCCGTTCGCC
Source organism: Acidobacteriaceae bacterium (assembly GCA_003156235.1). Classification (GTDB taxonomy): domain Bacteria; phylum Acidobacteriota; class Terriglobia; order Terriglobales; family Acidobacteriaceae; genus Telmatobacter. The sequence goes on along the minus strand of PMGP01000002.1, from coordinate 36,138 downwards.
AGGCCCGCCGCAGCGGCCTGCGCGTCACCTGCGAGGTCACCCCCCACCACTTCCTGCTCACCGACGAGCACGTCGGCCTCTATGACACTCACGCCAAGGTGTGCCCGCCCTTGCGCTCGGCCGCCGACCGCGAGGCCCTCATCGAGGCCATTCTGGACGGTGTCGTTGACGCCATCGCCACCGACCACGCCCCCCACGCCGTCCACGAGAAGGAGGTCGAGTTCGACCTCGCCCCCAACGGCATCATCGGCCTGGAGACGGCCCTCGGCCTCAGCCTGCGCTGGCTGCACCGGGAGTGGAAGATGCCCCTGGGCCGCGTCCTGAGCCTCTTGAGCGCCCAGCCTGCCGCGCTCTTGAACCTGAAGGGCCGCGGAACCCTCGCCGTGGGCAGCTTCGCCGACCTGGTCGTCTTTGATCCCAAGGCCGAGTGGACCTACCGCGCCCACGAAGGCAAATCCAAGTCCCACAACAGCCCCTTCGACGGCTGGACGATGCAAGGCAAGGTCCGCTGGACCATCAGCGAAGGCCGCATCGCCTACGACGCTGAAAGCGCTGGCTAGCTTCCCGGCTCACCCGCCCGCGCGTGCCCTCACATCTCACCCTCCGCCAGGATCGGGCGCCCCAGGTTTCACTCAAAAGCGAGACCTGGGCACCGGCCTGGGGTGAAAGTTAAAGCCGCCGTGCGCGATTCTCGAAACTCCGCATTGACTGAAAAAACCGCTCTCATCACTACATGATGTGACTTGACGCACAGACCAGATCTTTCGATGGAGTATTCTGCGCTTGCCAGTTAAAATTGGGGCGCCCTGTTCAGTTTTTTCTCATTCCGGGAAGCACATCGGTAGGAGGAGGTAAGCCATAATGGGGACTAAACTCGTGATTTTGATCTCACTCGCTCTTGCCCTGCCAGCCTTCGGCGAGACTTACAAGAACACCTATTCTGTTCCTTGCAGCCAGCTGTGGGGTGCGGTCAAAGACACCCTTGGCAATCCGAAAAACTACGCGGATGTGAAGAGCGACGACAGCAAGTTGACAGCTTCCTTCCATCCCAAGCACTCCGTTCATGTCAACATCTCCGGAGCGCTCCTGCAGCGAACCAACCACGTCACCCTGGTACCGAAAGATACGGGCTGCGAGATGCAAGTGGTGTCAAACTATAGCGGCTGGGAGCACGATGACCAGGGTGACTTCAAGAAGCGCGTGGATGAATTCCTGGCCAAGCCGAAAGACGCGGCGCCGGTCCAACCGGCCCAACCGGCCCAGCCAGCGGCTCCAGCCCAATGATTCAGGTTTGGCTGAAGGCTTCAGAATCCGCCGGAAGAGCTGGAGAATGGCCGCGCGCCGCATCTTCAGTCCCTGCCAGGATCGGGGCCCCAGAGCCTGCCCTGAGCCTGTCGAAGGGCGTCTCGATTTTGAGGCCGGGGAAATCTCAGGTTCCGCGGATCGTGAATAGCCCATAAGGCCCGGAATGGATGGTCGAACTTCGCTGTCTCCCAGGTCTCAGAAGCGAGACCTGGGGCCCCCGTTTATTTTCAGATGGTCAGTGTGGGCCGCAGCCCCCAATTCATGCAGAAACCTGTTCCTTCGAGAATTGCTATTTGTTATATTTTGATATAATCAAAAGAAGAGGCTTCGCCATGCACATCACCAACCTGCGCAAAGTCGGCGGCTCGGTCATGCTGGCCGTTCCGCCCGTCATTCTTGAACAGCTTCACCTCAAAGTCGGAGCCACCGTGGGTCTGGCCGTGGACGGGGAACGCCTGATCCTCGAACCCCGTCCCAGGCCCCGCTACACGCTGGACGAACTGCTGGCCATTTCCGACTATTCTCAGCCCATGACGCCGGAAGAACGGGAATGGCTTGACGCGCCTCCCGTTGGCCGTGAACTGCTATGAAGCGAGGCGAGATTTACCTGGTCTCGCTTGATCCCAGGCAAGGGCGTGAGCAGCAGGGCCAGCGGCCTGTCCTGGTCGTCTCGCCAACGGCATTCAACGAAGCGACAAAACTGCCGGTGGTTCTGCCCATCACCAGCGGCGGCGAGTTTGCCCGCCGCCTCGGCTTCGCGGTTCCCATCAAGGGCATCCGCACCGCCGGGGTCATCCGCTGCGATCAGCCGTGTGTGCTCGGCCTGGCCGCGCGCGGAGGCCGGAAAGTGGATGATCTTCCGCCGGAAATCCTGGATGAGGTGCTGGCAAAAGTAGCGACGCTGTTTGAGTAGCGCAAAATCCCGCGCGCCAGCCGTTGCAGAACTTCCAGGTCTCGCTTTTGAGACCTGGGAGTCTAGCCCCACCGCGGTTGGGTTGCCGGAAATAGCCCTCCGTTGGCGCATACTGGCAGATAGAAGCCCCTTATCGAACGGAAAAGCCATTAGAGGGGAACATTGGCCCCACCGCAGGTGGTTTTTCTGTTTTTGCCTGTGAAATTGTGGAGCCTGATCTAACTAATTCAAAATAAAAGATTTTTACACGCCTCCCGCACAAAAACACACAACGTGTGAACCTGTGAAACTGCCCACTTCCGCCCTCCGCTGCGCGGCGAGAGCGGGTTAGCAAGTTGGCCGGTTGGCAGGGGTGGCGGCCCGGCCACTGGGGCTACATCGCGATCTCTGCCTTCTCCAGGCTTCTTTCCAGGCTGAATGAAAACCGGCTTCCTGCTCCCGGTTCGCTTTCCAGCATGAGCTCGGTGCCGTGACGCCCGGCGATCCACTGCGCCAGAGAAAGGCCCAGGCCGAAGCCGGCCGGAGCAGGCTCGCCCGCGGGCGCAATGCGGTAAAAGCGCTCGAAGATGCGCTCCCGGTGCTCGGGGGCGATGCCGATGCCGGTGTCTTCGACAGCGATCATGACGTGCGTTCTGGAAACGGCTGCGTACAGCTTTACCGAGCCCCCGGCATGCGTGTACCTGCTGGCGTTTTCCAACAGAATCGAGAGCAGGCGCGCGACGAGCTGCCGGTCGCCCAGGAGAGCCAGCCCCTTTGCCGGCATTTCGACGCGAAAATCGAGCCGCGCCGCCTCCATGGCGCTCTTCCAGCCAGCGGCAACCTGCTGAAAGAGCTCGGCGGCGCAAATCGGCGCGCGCGCAATGGTTTCGGCTCCGCCATCGGCCCTGGCCAGGGAGAGCAGGTTTTCCACCAGCCCCGTCATGCGCACGGTCTCGCCGTGCAGGCGTTCAAGAACGGCGCGGTACTCGGCCGCCTCGCGCGGCCGGATCAGCGCAACCTCAATCTCGGTGCGCAAGAGCGAGATGGGCGTGCGCAGCTCATGCGAGGCATTGCCGGTGAAGGTGCGCACACTCGCGAAAGCCCTGTCGATGCGCTCCAGCATCTGGTTCAGCGTCTCGGATAGGTCGGAGATTTCGTCCCTGGCTCCTGGCACGGGCAGGCGAATATCCAGATTGCGATCGTTGATGCGGCGGGCTTCGGCGGCCAGCGCGGCCACCGGCCTCAGCGCCTTGCGGCTCATGAAGTGTCCAGCAATCGAAGAGACGAGCAGTCCCACGGCAATCAGCAGAAACAGATGAATGCGCAGGTCGGATAGAATTGCCAGCGTCTTGTTCAGCGTCAGGCCGGTCTGCACGGTGTAGCGGACGCCATGCACCGCAATGGGCGCGATCAGCGCGCGAACCAAAGAAGACTCGGCGTGATAAGTGAAGTAATAACCGGGGTCGGGCGCCTGCGCGGGAAGCGCCAGCTCGGGATAGACGGCGGCGACGTGCGGTGAGCGGTAGATCCAGTTGCCCTGCTCGTCGATAACTTGCAGCCATTTGCTGCCGTGGCTGGCGCTGTAAGCGGCGGTGATGGCCTCATGCAGCGCCGCGCTCGTCTCGCCCTCCGGGCGGCTTTCGATAAAGCGCCGAACGCCGCGCACACGCTCCTGCAGCTCGATCTTTTCCAGGTTATCGATGGCGTGGTGCACCATCCAGAGCGAGACCAGGCCGATGGTGAACATGGTGACCGTGATAGCCAGCGAATACCACAGCGTGAGCCGGACGCGGATAGGCAGCGATCGCATCAGGCTTTTTCCCCCGCGCCCGCCGCGCCGCGAAAGATATAGCCCCGGCCGCGCACCGTTCCGATCCGCTTCCGGCCGCCCGGCGTATCCAGTTTGGAACGCAGCGAATTCACCAGCACGTCCAGTGCGCCCGGCCCCACCGCGTGCTCCGCGCCCCAGACAGACGCGATCAGCTCCTGCCGTGAAACGCACCGGCCGGCCTGGCGCGCAAGGCCGGCGAGCAACAGTAACTCCAGGCGCGTCAGGTTGAGGCTTTCACCCTTGCGCCAGGCCATGCGCCGGACGGGATCGACCACAACGTCGCCGGCGCGAATGGCGCTATCTGTCTCTTCGCGGTGTGGCCGAGTGATGGACTGCAAGCGGGCCACCAGTTCAGGAAAGGAAAAGGGCTTGGTCAGGTAATCGTCCGCGCCCCCGTCGAGGCCGTGAATAATCTCGTCCTCGGTGTCGCGGGCGGTCAGCATCAGCACCGGTGTGCGGCGCCCGCTCGCCCGCAGAGCCCGCAGCAGAGAGCAGCCGTCCAAGCGCGGCAGCCCAATGTCCAGCACCAATGCGTCCAGTTCATGCGCCGTGGCCATGGTCAGCCCGGTCTCGCCATCGGCGGCCGTCATCACGGTAAATCCATGTTCATAGAGCCCCTGGCGCAACAACTCCAACATGCGCGGCTCGTCCTCGACAATCAGTATTCGCATGGATTCAGTCATCTCCAGAGTAAGCTCGATAGACGGATAATGACAGGCCTCCAAAAGTGAATTCATCGCAGATTCACATTCGCCCGTGAAGATGCGCCACCCAGGCAGCGAAGGCGCGCTCCCAACCTTAGAAACTTTTTACCTCGCTGTTAACGGGCTTTTAATAACGCGGCTTAGAGTTCTGCCTATAGCCAGTCGGGAAAGTGCCTCGCGTTGCCAGCGGCAACTCTAGTTCCGTGCAGCGCACGCGGTCGTATAGCGCCCGCGGCTATATAAGGAGACCACATGAGACGCTTGTCAATTCTGACCGTGCTGTTGCTGCTGATCGTGCCGCTGCCCGGCATAAGTCAAAGCAGCAAGGAAACGCTGACCGGCCGCGTCACCGACACCGCCGGGGCCGTACTTCAAGGCGCGCATATTGAGATTCTGCAAAGCTCGGCCTCATTCGTATCCGACAAGCAGGGTGAGTTCGTTGTTCCCAACCTTGTGCCTGGCTCTTACGAAGTGAAGATTACCTTCGTGGGCTTTGCGCCTTTAACGGCAACAGTAACCGTCAAGTCAGGCCAGCCAGCGCGCTTGGAAGCCGTAATGCAAGTAGCCTCGGCGGCGGAAGAGATTCTGGTTACTGCGACCGGTGTTCACGGTGACGCGGAAGCGATCAACCGCATCAATAGTTCCGAAAACATTCTCAATGTCATCACCAACGATCAGATTATGAGCCTGCCCAACGCGGATGTGGCCGATGCGCTGGGCCGTATGTTAGGCGTGACGCTGGAACGCGACGAGGGCGAGGGAAAGTACGTGCAGATTCGCGGCACCGAGCCGCGCCTGAGCAATACGACCATTGACGGCGTCCTTGTGCCATCGCCTGAGTCCACGGTAAACCAGATCAAGCTCGATACCATTCCCGCGGATCTCGTCGAGTCGGTTGAAATCAATAAGACTCTTTCCGCCAACCAGGACGGCGACGCCATTGGCGGTTCCGTGAACCTGGTAACCAAATCGGCTGGCGATCGACCGACGATTACCGCCTTTGGCAATAGCGGTTACACCCCAATCTTCGATGGCCGCCATGCCAGCCAGTACGGCATCACGGCAGGCAAACGTTATTTCAACAAGAAGCTTGGCATTCTCGGCAACTTCACCTATGACTACAACGGCCGCGGCATCGATGACATCGAGCCGTCGCTGGATACGGGCACTCTTGTCCCGAGTTACGACAGCATCGATCTGCGCGAATACCGCTACGACCGCACTCGCTGGGGCGCGGCGGCCAGCTTCGATTACAAGCTATCGGATAATTCGCTCCTTTTCGCCAAGGTCTTCTACTCGGACTTCAAAGATTATGGCGATAAGTGGGTTTACACGCTGAACAATGGCAGTGCGCCAAAGTATTCAACCTCGAGGCGCGCTCCCGATTATGGCCTGGGAATGCTGGCCGTGGGCGGAAATCATTTGTTCACGAATTCCTGGTTCAAGTGGGAAGCGGCTGTATCGAGAGCCCGTCAGCTTGCGGCAGCCGGAAATCCGGGAGCGAAATTCAAGATTATTAAAGCCGACAAAGGGGACGCATTCTGGGGCAACGACTGCAACTACGACCCTGCGGCAAATCCAAGCCAGTACCGCCCCCAGTGGCAGGCAGCTTGCACGGCGGCAGGATCGGAGACATTCGATCCGACCAAGTACCAGTTATCCGAACTCGATCTGACAAGCGGACAAACCACGCAGATCAATTTGCAGGGCTCTGCGTCCTATGGATTGAACTATAACATTGGCAAGCACTACTCCACGCTGGAATTCGGCGCCAAGGTTCGCAATCAGCACAAGGGACAGTTCGCCTACTCTCCCACCTACGACAACGAGCCCAGCGGAATTCTGATGAGCCAATTTCTCAGCCCCCTACACAACAACAACTACTATGACGGCAGCTACAAGATGGGGCCGCTCACTGATTTCGATTCGATCGTTGCCTACCGCAACGCCAACCCCGGCCTGTTCCCCTTGGACATAGACGCAACTCACATCGGCTCCGACGCCAGCAACTTCAACCTGCAACAGCGAATCACTGCCGGCTACATCATGAACACAACGCAGTTCAACAAGTTGCGCCTGCAGGCCGGGGTACGCTTCGAGGAAACAAACATCCAGACAACCGGATACCTGGTTACAACCAACCCTGATGGCTCGTGGGGCGGTACGACTCCGGTGAACAGCTCCAAGTCGTACCTGGATGTGCTTCCCAGCGTGCAGGCCAGGTATTCACTCACCAGCAACTCGGACATTCGCGCCTCGTTTGGACGCGGAATCGCCCGCCCCGACCCGCAGGATCTGATTCGGTATATCACGCTCGATACCTCGCAGACGCCTATCGCCGAATCCATCGGAAATCCGGCTTTGGTTGCCGAGCACGCCTATAACTACGACGTGCTGTATGAGCATTATCTGAATCCCCTGGGACTCGTTCAGGCAGGCTTCTTCTACAAATCGCTCTCGGACCCGCAGGCGTCCAAACTGACGATCTTGAATCAGGGCCAGGAGAACCAGACAAATGTGACGCAGCCGATCAACGCTGGCAGCGCATGGGTTTACGGCTTTGAAATCGGCTATCAGCAGCGGCTTTCGTTCCTTCCCGGAGTCCTCAGCGGCTTCGGCTTCTCCGGTAACTACACCTACAGCGACTCGCAGGCCAAGGGCGTCGATCCGCTGCGCACTGACAGTCCGGCCCTGCTGCGCCAGACACCCAACACCTGGAACATCGGCCCCAGCTATGATAACAAGCACATCTCCGTTCATTTGGGCCTCGAGTACAATGGCGCGAGCATCTACTCTTACCAATACGAGGATCTCGCTCTGAACTCCTCGGATGGAACGACTTCACCCATTTCGCCGGTTGGGGGAGTAAAGGGGCCTACTGGCGATAACTACCTGTATGCTCACCTGCAAGTGGACGCTCAGGCGAGTTATCGTTTGGGCAAGGGGATCGAAGTCTATGCGCAGGGATTGAATCTCAATAACGAAGTCTTCGGCTTCTACTACGGCAGCCCGCAATATGTCGCCCAGCGCGAGTACTACCACCCGACTTACGGAGGAGGGCTTCGCTGGACTTCTCACCACGACAATTAAGGGGACGTCCATCTGACTCACGGCTTTTCTTGCGGCTCGTATAGACTTATCAGGGGCCATAGGAAAGCTTTGGCCTTAACCCATCCTGGCTGGGCCGCCGCGCCCCAAAAGCGCGGCGGACCGAGAAAGAATCGATGAAAAAGATTGCTATCTCCCTCACCTTTATCCTGCTGAGCGCAGTCGCAGCCAGCGCGCAGACAACGCCGCCTCTTACTCTCGCCCGGACCATTCTGTTGCCGGGAGTTAAAGGCAGATTCGACCACCTCGCCATCGATGCGGCTGGCAATCAACTGTTTCTCGCCGCTCCCGGCAATCACTCAGTGGAAGTGATCGACCTGAAGACGGACAAGGTGCGGCAAAGCATTATCGGCCTGGGAAAACCGCACGGCCTGGCGTGGGCCGCGTCCACCGGCAGCCTATACATCTCTGATGGCGTGCTCGGAGAGCTCAGAGTTTATAAAGGAACTCCGCTCGCGCTGGCAGGAACAATCAAGCTTTCCGAAGATGCCGACGACATGGCCTATGACGGGGCTCATCACCTGCTTTTTGTGGGCCATGGCGGCTCGGACGCGGCCAATCCAGCCAAAATCGCCATGGTAGACGTGGATAGCTTCACGCTGGCCGCCGACCTTCCGGTAGCGACTCACCCAGAGGGGCTCGACATCGACGCGCAGACCGAGCGCGTCTTCGCGAACATCGCCGATTCGCATGAAGTTACAGTGGTTGACGAGGTCGGCAAGAGGATTACCGCTCATTGGAAGCTGGCTAATGCCGCTGATAATGTGCCGTTAGCCTTCGACGGCGCGCATAATCTGCTGTATCTCGCCTGCCGCACTCCGGGAACGGTGATCGCCCTGGATGCCGCGACCGGCAAAGAGGTCAGCAGCATGCCCGCGGCAGGCAAGGCCGACGATCTGTTCTATGACCCTGCACTCGGCCGCGTGTATGTGATCAGCGGTGCTGGCGAGGTGGACGCGTTCCAGGTGGATGAGGCTAGAAAACTGCATTCGCTTGGAGTCCTGCGCACAGCGGACGCAGCCAAAACAGCGCTTTTCGTTGCTGCACAGAATCTTTTTTACGTCGCGGTACCGGGCGCTGGCGTGACCCCGGCGGAGATCAGGGTCTATTCCACGGCCAAAACTGGTATGGCCCAATGAAGCGAGGCCGGATTGCAGCAATTCTGCTTGGCGTTCATCTCTGCGGGGCTGGCCTTCTCCAGTCGCAAGCTGTCAACGCCGACCCAGCGAAAAACGACGGCCCCAAGGGCGATGAACTCAAGTTAGTTGTCGTCATCAGCCGCCACGGCGTGCGCTCGCCCACACGCATGCCCGATGAACTGAATCAGTACTCGCGGGAGCCGTGGCCCAAGTGGAGCGTTCCTCCCGGCTATCTTACCGCGCACGGCGCGCAACTTATGACGCTGCTCGGCGCATACGACCGCGAGTTATGGGCCGCGCAGGGACTGTTAGCGCCCAATGGCTGCGCGGATGCGTCGCGAATCAGCATCATTGCCGACTCCGAGCAGCGTACGCGCGAAACCGGCAAGGCTTTGGCCGCAGGGCTTGCGCCGGGCTGCGTGCTGGGAGTCAAGTCGCTTCCCGAGGGACCCGCCGATCCTTTATTCCATCCTCTCGAAGCCAGAGTCGGCCATCCCGACAAGCTGCTCGCGACGGCGGCTGTCGCGGGCCGCATCGGCGGCAATCCGCAGGGACTTACGGAGGCCTACAGGCCGCAACTGGAGGCGCTGGAAGAGGTTCTGCGCGGATACAGCTCGCGCGGTTGTAACTCAAATGACAAGTGCGCGGGCTCGACCCAGCTTCAATCGCTCTTTGATCTTCCTTCCTCGATCGCTCCCGGAAGAGGCGAGCATCCGGTCGAGTTGCGTACGCCTCTTGGGGTTGCCTCCACCATGGCGGAGAATATGCTGCTGGAATACGCCGAGGGCATGGACGCGGCCCAAGTCGGCTGGGGGAGAGTGGACATTCACAAACTGCGCGAACTAATGCAGCTTCATGCCGCACATGAGGAAATTACCGGGCGCTCCAGTTATATAGCCCGCGCGCAGTCTTCTAACTTGCTTTGGCACGTTCTTCTGTCGATGCAGCAGGCCGCCGAGTCGCACCCCGTGAAGGGCGCGCTCACCAAACCCGGCGACCGGCTTCTAATTCTGGTGGGGCACGATACGAACCTGGCCAATATCAGCGGAGCCTTGGGCCTGTCCTGGCTGATTGACGGCCGCCGCGACGACACCCCGCCGGGCGGGGCGCTGGTCTTCGAGTTATGGAGCAAGCGCGGAGGATCTAACTACTTTGTGCGCACCTATTACATGGCGCAGACGCTCGACCAGATGCGCAACGCGGCGCCGCTAACTCTCGACCATCCTCCCGAACGCGTGCCCGTATTCGTTCCCGGTTGCGGACAGGCCGACGGTTCCTGCAAATGGAGTGGTTTTCAGCAGACTGTGCGGGCAGAGATCGACCCGGCTTTTACAAAGTGATTTCAGGCTGCGGAGGAGTTTGCGGTTCTTTGCGGAGCGCCACCTTTGAAGCCAGATCGAAGTGACGCACTTTCAACTGGAGACCGTTTACGCCGGCAAGGGCTGAAGTGTTACCGTGAGCAAAGAGGTTCTCGCACGCGAGTAAACCCCATTTTTCAGCCAATTCCATTTTGCGGAAAGTTTTGATCGCTCGAATGAGCCGGTTCCTCCAACTTATGCTTCTGTTTGCACTGGCTCTGGCTGCCCCGCTGGCGCTCGCGCAGGGCGGCCCGCCTTTTATTACTGACGATCCCGGCACGCCCGGCAACCGGCAGTGGGAGATCAATCTCGGTTTGACCGGCGGCCACAACCCCGGCGCAGCCAGCTACCGGCTGCCCGACATCGACGTGAATTACGGCTGGGGCGACCGCATTCAGCTTATGTACGAGTTGTCGCTTGCCGTTGCAACCGGCCCGAGCAATAGCAATAACCAAAGCAACGCCACACAGGCCGGATTGGGCGAATCGCAGTTCGGCGTGAAGTGGCGGCCCTACGAGCATCATCGCGCGGGTGAACCCAAGTCCGACGAGAACATGGATTTTTCGCTGGGAACCTATCCACAGGCCGTTATCAACAATCCCACCAGCGCCGTGCGCCGCGGAGTCGTCGAACCTGGGCCGCAGTACTATCTGCCGGTGGAATTCACAACCAAACTGGGGCCGGTGAACTTTAACGGCGAGTTGGGCCGCTGGATCGGCAACCGTAATGTTCCCAGCCGCTGGGGGCGCGGGCTGATTGCCGGGCACGAGTTCAGTGAGCGGTTTGAGCTATACGGAGAGATCTACGACCTGCAGGACGTAAACCGCATCGACGGCGCGCCCAGGCAGCGCGCGTTGACGCTCGACCTGGGGGGCCGAAAAACGCTGGACCGCGCCGGACACTTGCGCCTGATGTTCATGGGCGGGCGCGCGATCCAGGCGGTAACGCGCCAGAACAGCGAGCCCGACTGGATTGCGTATATGGGCGTGCAGATTCTGCTGGGTACAAAGTCGGCGAGCGTGTCGGCGAAACAATAAGATTTGCCGGTTCTTGGCAATAATCTGGTAGACCCCCTGATTTTGCGGGGTTTTCGAGATATTGGGACTCAGGCAGCGCGTTCAGTTGAAAGTGGCTGAATGGCTCTGAGGGCTATGCCTACAGGGGTTCCTTGAGATTCCGGGCTCAGATGCAAGGCAGAATTGGGGTTGCGAGTGACGCTCTGTCAAAAGGCTGAATTGCGGCCCAGGCAAGAACGGAAGCTCGTTCTCGTCAACCCTCAGACCACTCGACGCGTGGCCGGGATCAGCCGCTTTCGTCAGAATCTCTATGGGAAGTTGAGCGCAGGCGGGAGTGGCGACGATTTTGGCGCAAAAAAAGGCGGCACGAACGGTGAAGCTGTTCGTGCCGGGAGGCCAGTGACGCAAACCACTTCCAGCCTTGGTTGGCGGTATACGCTACCGCCGCCTCAACTGGAATATATACACCATAGCATAGATTCAGAAGAAAGCAAATACAATAATCGAAATTTTTTAAATTAAACTGGCCAGCAATCTCCAAAAACGGCTCAGGGGCTGAACTAAACGGCTGCATGGGGGATTCCAGGAGAGAATCGGCCGTGCACTGAAGCCGCGCAGACCTCAGTAAACTATTAATAATAATGAATTTACTCAAGCCTTCAACGGTCAACCCGGCAACCAGGGAACTGGCTCAAGGCGAAAGAGATGGTCGCCGCTGAGGCGCTTGCAGGAGGGTGAGCGGCCTCTGACGGGCTGGAAGTGCGTTGCGAAACCAGACAATCGGAGCGCAAGGCCAGCATAAACGCTCCAAAATCCAGATTTACGGATTTTAGGGCGCGCGTCAGCCGGCAAAGCTGGACGCGGAAGCGGGTAAACGGCCTCGGCGGCGTCAGGCTAGCCGGTCGGCGGCGGCTGCGAGGTCAAAATCCTTCGCGTGAACGGCGGATCGCAAGCTGGCCGCCACCCCTACGGTTTTTGCTGGCGGGCGCGCCGGGCCGCGGCCCAGCCTTCTTTGACGATCTGGCGTGTCCGGCTCACGGCCAGCGCGTCGGCGGGCACGTTCTGGGTGATGCAGGAGCTGGCGCCGATGAAGGCTCCATCCCCCACCTCGACCGGCGCCACCAGCGTGGAATCGCTGCCCACGAAGGCATCCTTGCCAATGCGCGTGATGGACTTGTGGACGCCGTCGTAGTTGCAGGTAATGGTCCCGGCGCCGATATTGGTTCGCTCGCCCACCTCGGCATCGCCCAGGTAGGTGAGGTGGTTGGCCTTGGCGCCCTTGCCGAGTCTGGTCTTCTTGGTTTCGACGAAGTTGCCCACGTGGGCCTCCTCGCCGATCTCGCTGCCCGGACGCAGGTGCGCGAAGGGGCCGATCTTGGCGCCGTCGGCGACCGCGCTTTCGGTCAACACGCAGGACTGGAGCACCAGCACATTGTCGCCCAGCGTGCAGTCCTCGATCACCGAGTAGGAGCGGATCAGGCAGTTGGCGCCGATTTTGGTGCGGCCCAGCAACTGCACAAACGGCTCGATCACTGCATCGGCCGCAATCTCCACCTCGGCGTCAATCACGCAGGTCTCGGGCCGCTGGATGGTCGTGCCCGTACCTTTAGAATTCGTTTCCACCGTAAACTCCTCTTGAACAAATTCACTCATCTCTTCTCTTCCATTGTAGTTTCTCGATCCTGATTGGCGAGTTTGAATGGAATTGGGTTATTCGAACATCAAATCGATCTTCTTCATCAACAGGAAAAGCCTGTCTGGTTGGGTTGCGAAAGGGATAAACTCGTTCTCTATGTAAAAATCGCGAGCACCCTCTTTGGCATCCACTACCACTGCCCAGCAGGAGACAAGTTTCGAGGCTTGCCATGCCTTGTGGAGTGCGTCCATAAGCAGCATTTCGCCGACGCCTTTTCCTCGAAGAGATAAATCCCTTCCCATCCGGCCGATGAGCGTGGCGCCGATGGGCCGCTTGGGGAGTTTTTTCTGAAGGCTGGAGGTCAAATCCACGCTGAGGATGGAGATGGGAGACAGCGTATAAAAGCCGGCAACAAACTTTCCGTCAGGAGTTAGAACGAACGCGTTGGTGACTCTTCGGCTGACGTCCTGCCGAATGGGATCGCCTATGAAGTATGCATCTAGAGCCTCGTTCCCGCACGAGAAAGCCGCCCGGTTGTGCCGCTCTGCGAGTGGCTCGAAATAGTAGCCGGATGGTAGATTTTGGCTCACTGTGACAGAAAGCGCTCCTTGTAACGTTTTGCTGCCTGGGCTAACTGGGACCCGAGCGCGGCAGGCTCCATCAAGGCCGCGGCGAAGATTTCCGCATCGGGACGCTCAAGAGTCCAGGTTTCATACTCCCGGATCGCCTGCCTGGCATTTGCGACGGCGTTCTGAATGATGAAATCTGTCACCGTGAGACCTTTGATCTGGGCTGCCCTTTCAATCTCTGATTTCTGCTCAGGACGAAGCCGTACATCGATCCGTTCTCGGGCTTTGCGTATTGTTTCCTTGCGCATCAGTGCGACTGCGGAAGCCATAATCCCTCCGGCGGTTAACGTACGGACATCTTCCGTACATGTTTAGTATATCGCCATTTTGAGAAATTTATTTTTTGAAAATTTCAAGTATGCGTCAACATCCATTATCTCATACAAAAAACATTGGTTATACTCCGTTCCAAAGTGTCAGTTTCTGATCCACCATCTTCACGGGATAAATCGGATGCGCCGTCGGGAATCGAAGATGTAGTTCCCGGAATCGTAGAGGTGCCGTGTCCGGTATTGCCGTATTTGGATAGGCCTGCCCTCTCGAATCTCATACTCCGTAATCTGGTACGCAGTTGGGCAAGCTTCGCACTCGCCTTCGTGCAGATTGTCCCACGTCCTGATATGAGAAGGATCAGCCTTTGAAACCTCTAACACTCCACCGGAGATCATCGGGAGAGCGGAGACTTCGTATCCTTGCGCTGAGGGAACGAATGTGAAAAGAAGGGCCGGGCTTGTCATGTCGCCCATATATTGCATCGTAACGAAGTAAATTGGACCTCTCCTCGTACAGGCGCGGGTCACGGCAAGCGTAATAAATGCCTCTGAATACTCAGGCTCCTCGCGTTGAAACTCCGGTAGTTTCCGCAGAACAACGCTTTGTATCGTCTTCCCTTCTCGTGTGATCACAAAGCCAGTATCATAAGGTCCAATCGAAGTCTGGGTGTCCTCATGCGACCGTATAAGGAGCAAATCGGAAGTTGACAAGGAGTAGCTAAAGCGAATGAAGTCGCGGGCCTTACTCGCCGCCTTCATAACCTTAAGCGGCACGATCGTGATTTGATTGCTGCATTGAGAGAGCGCCAAAGCAGGTTCTATGGCGGATAACAGAGCAAGCGCAACTAGAACAACGTACTTTCGAGGCATGATCTTGTAAACCTCTTACACTCTGAATACCGAATTCCCAAGTCCCGGTTCCGGGACCTAGGAATTCCGCTCAGCTTCGCGTCCTTACTTCTGCTTGGGCATCGGAATCGTGATGTCCACCGCCTGCGCTGGACCCAGCTTCAGCTCCTCAAGCCCCGGCTTGATCTCCGGCCCGTTGCCCACTACCAGAATGGCCAGCTTGCCGGGGTGAATGTACTTGGTTGCCGCCCGGTTCAGGTCGGCCACCGTCACTTTTTCCAGCGCGGCCCGATAAGTTTCAAGGTAATCCGCAGGATAACCGTAGAACTCCAGGCGCACTCTCATGCCCAGCACCTTTTCCCGCGTGTCGTAGCGGAAGAGGAAGGAGTTGAGGATGTTGTCCTTGGCGCGCGCCAACTCTTCCTCGGTAAAGGGCCGTGTGGTGAGGCCGTCGATCTCGGCCAGCGCGGCTTTGGTCGCATCCACCGTCGAGGCGCTCTTGGTGAGCACCATGGCGTGGAACTCGCCTGGATGATCCCAGCCGTATCCGTAGCTGCCGCCCACGGCATAGGCCAATCCCAACTCGGTGCGAATTTTCTGGAACATCCGGCTGGCAAATCCGCCGCCCAGAATCTCGTTCATCACCGCCAGCGCGGGCACGTCGGGATTGCGGCGGTCCGTGCCCAGTCCCACAATCTCGACATTCGACTGGTTCACGTCCTCTTTGTCGATGAAATAGACGCCGGGCTTGGGACCGGCAAATTCATCGTGCCGCGCCGGCGCAATTTTGACCCGCGGCAATCCCGCGAAGGCCGCGCGCAGTTTGGCTTCCATCGCCGCTATGTCGAAGTCGCCGCTGATGGAGACGATCAGCTTGCCGCCGCCCTCTTTGCCGCCGACAGTCCGCTCGTGCCATGCCTTCAGATCGTCCACGGTGACCGCGCCGATGGTGGCCAGCTCAGGCTGCCGCGTGTAGGGACTGTCGGGGCCATAGACTAATTTCGTCGACTCGCGTCCGGCAATCTCGGCTTCGTCGTCGTTGCGCCGGACGACGCTCGCGGCCTCTTGCTGCTGGGACAGTTCGAGCTTCTCCGCGCTGAAGCTGGGATGAAACAGCAAATCCAGCGCCAGAGAAAGAACCTGATCGGAGTCGCCCTTGAGCGAATCCCACGAGACGGCCGTGGAATCCACGTCGCCGCCGGTTTCAATGTGCGCGGCCTTGGCTTCCAGCAGATCGTCGAGCGCGTCGCCGCTCAGCTTGGCTGTGCCGCTGGTGCGCCACGCCTGCCCATAAAGCCCCACCAGGCCGGTTTTGGCCGGGTCTTCATCGCGTGAGCCGCCGGGAATCAGTACCGAGCCGGAGACAAAAGGCAACTCGTGATCCTCTTGCAGAAACAGAACAATGCCATTCATGAGTTCGATGCGTTGTGGCTGATGAGGCTTGAACTCGTGCAGCTTGGGCGTGGGAATCTTTTCCCATGGCTTGTTCTGCTGGGCGTCGAGCGAGTAGGGCGCAAACGCAAGCGCGCAGACCGCAAATAAAATGGTTCTTCCTATAATCATTTTCATTGCGCGCCTCCATCTTTCTTAGCTGCAGTCATCGGTTCGGTTTCAATCCATGCGCTGGTGCGGTTGCTCGGCACAAAAATCTGATTAGCCACGCGGCGAATGTCGGCTTTGCTCACCTTGTCCACCTTGTCGAGTTGCAGGAAAAGTTCGCGCCAGTCGCCGTAGCGCGTCTGGTACTCGGCCAGCGAGTTGGCCAGGCCCTGGTTGTTGGCCAGTCCGCGCAGCAGGTCGGCGCGGGTGCGGGTCTTGAACATAGCCAACTCCTCGTCGCTGACATCGCCGGTCCTCAGCTTTTCAATCTCCTTGTGGATGGCGTCGCGCATCTGCGCAGGCGTGTGTCCCGGCAGCGGAACGGCATAGAACGCGAAGAGGCTGGGATATTTTTCGCCGGGAAAGGGGCTGAAGCCGGCGGCCTCGGCGGCAATCTGCTCATCGCGCACCAGGCTGCGATAGAGCCGCGAGACGCGCCCATTCGACAAAATGTCCTGGATTGCGTCGAAGACTGCATCGTCCGGGTCGCGGTAGTCGGGCCGATGATAGCCTTCAACGTAAAACGGCTGCGTCTGCTCGCGAATCGCCACCGTCTTCTCAGCAAATTGCTTTGGCTCGACGGTGGTCATCTCCTCCGGCTTGGCTCTGGAAGGAATCTTGCTGAAGTATTTCTCCAGCATCGGCAGAGCCTCTGAAGCTTTCACGTCGCCTACAACAGCAATAACAATATTCGCTCCCACGTAATACTTCTTGTGGAACTCCATGGCCTCGGTGGCGTTGATCTGGCTCACTTCGCTGGGCCATCCGATGCTGCTGCGGCCGTAGTTGTGCGCCACGTAAGCCGTGGCCAGCAACTGCTCGACAAGCCGTCCGATGGGATTGGAGTCGGTGCGCATCCGCCGCTCCTCATTTACCACATCGCGTTCCTTGTAGAACTCGCGCGGCACCGCGTCGGCCAGCCGTCCGCTCTCCAGCCACGCCCACAGCTCCAGCCGGTTCTCCGGCATCGACCAGAAGAACATCGTGTTGTCCAGCGCAGTTTCGGCGTTCAGGCCCTCGGCCCCGTTGCGCTCGGCCACGTCGGTGAACTGGTTGGGGATGACGTACTTGTGCGCCTCGGTCTGAGCATCTATGAAATTTTGTTTCAGCGCAGCCAGCTTCTTCTCATCGCGGCCCACTGCCTTCAGGTACTCGGCCTCGTAGGCCGCGTTGGCCGCCTCCACCTTCTCCAGCGCAATCTTCTCGGCGGCATAATCCGTGGTGCCAATTTCGCTGGTCCCTTTGAAGGCCAGGTGCTCGAACATGTGCGCCAGGCCGCTCTCGCCCGAGGGGTCGTTCACGTCGCCCGCATCAATAAAGGTGGAGTAGCTGAAGACCGGCGCATCCGTCCGCTCGCAAATAATCAGCGTCAACCCGTTGGGCAGGACTTTGGTTGTAATTTTCTGCTCAAAACTCTTCAGGTCCTGCGCCTGGGCGACTGCGATGGCCATCGCCATCAGCGCCAGCGCCAAAACGCCCTTCCAAAACCAGGGGAAACTTCTGCTTTGCATCCGGTCTCCTTGT
Source organism: Acidobacteriaceae bacterium (assembly GCA_003156235.1). Lineage (GTDB taxonomy): Bacteria > Acidobacteriota > Terriglobia > Terriglobales > Acidobacteriaceae > Telmatobacter. The sequence goes on along the minus strand of PMGP01000002.1, from coordinate 18,276 downwards.
CTTACTTGTCCGAAGGACGCAAATGCGTCTCCCCGCACTCTTCCAAGCTAGTGCCCGCGACCGGGGAGGGTCAAACGGACGCAATTCCTCCTTGACCGTGTGCCGCGCACTTCCGTATCCTTCGATGGTTTCCGCGTGATGGATCGCTCCCAAATTCATTGCACGCAGGAGAGACCGCATGAGCACGACTTCCCCGCCCGCTGCTGCCTTGCCTTTTCTAGTTCGCCGCGCCGCCGTGCTGGGCGCCGGAACCATGGGTTCTCGCATCGCCGCTCACCTTGCCAACGCAGGAATCCCCACGCTCCTTCTTGACTTGGTTCCGGCTGGCGATGGCGATAGAAGCCGCCTGGCGAAGGCCGCGCTCGCCGCCCTGGCCAAGGCAAAACCAGCCGCACTCTATGAACCCACGCTGGCCGCGCTCATCACTCCCGGCAACTTCGAGGACGACCTGCCCAAGCTGGCCAACTGCGACTGGGTCATCGAAGCAGTGGCAGAAAATCTGGCCATCAAAACTGCCTTGCTCAACCGCGTTGTGCCTCACCTGGCCCCTCATGCCGTGCTCACCACCAATACCTCCGGCCTGCCGGTCAGCCAAATCGCCGCCGGCCTTACCGCGCACCGCGACCGTTTCTTCGCAACGCATTTTTTCAATCCGCCGCGTTCCATGCGCCTGCTCGAAATCATCCCCACCGCCGAAACCGATCCGGCCGTCGCAGTCTCCTTTGCCGCCTTCGCCGACCGCAACCTGGGCAAGCTGGTGGTCATTGCCAACGACACCCCCAACTTCATCGCCAACCGCATCGGCATTTCGGTGATGTTCACGGCAGCCGCGCTGATGCTGGAGCAGGGTCTGACCATTGAAGAAGTGGACGCGCTCACCGGACAGGCGCTCGGCTGGCCCCGCGCCGGAACCTTCCGCCTGGCCGACATGGTGGGCATCGACATTCCCGCCCATGTGGCCGCCAACTTTCCCGGCGGCGTCTCCCAGGGCGGTTTTTCCAACGTCCTTCAAGAGCTGGTCAAGCGCGGCTGGCTGGGCGACAAATCCGGCCAGGGCTTCTATAAACAGGTCAAGGGTGAGGACGGGAAAGATCAGCGCCTGGTCCTCGATCTCACCACTTTCGAGTACCGCCCCGTCGCCAAGCCCGCTCTGCCCGCCCTGGAGATGGCCAAAAACGCCGCCACGCTGCCCGAGCGGTTGCGCCTGCTACTGGCCAACGATCCGGCAAAGGACAAAGTCGCCGCCTTCCTCTGGCCGTTTCTCGCCGCGCTGTGGAACTTTGCCGCCGAGCGCATCGGCGAAGCAGCCGGCGACGCGCCCTCCATCGACCGCGGCCTGCGCGCCGGCTTCAACTGGGAGCTGGGCCCCTTCGAAATGTGGGACGCGGCTGGGGTTTCTTCCGCCGTCACCCGCATGAAGAGCCTCGGCCTCCCGGTAAGCCCGCGCGTCGAGGCTCTGCTGGCCGCCGGCCACTCATCCTGGTACTCAAGCGACGGCCGCCAGTGTTTCCAGCCGGAGAAAAATCAACTCGAGCCAGTCACCACCTTCCCCGGCCACGCCCGCATCGCCGACTTCCGCCGATCCAACGGAGACGTCCGCTCCAACTCCGGCGCTTCGCTCGTCGATCTGGGCGACGGCATCGGCTGCATCGAACTGCACTCGCTCAAAAACGCCATTGGCGGCGACGTGTTGGCGATGGTCACTGCTGTCCTCAATCCCACATCCGATGCGGTGCGCGACTTTGCCGCCTTTGTCATTGCCAGCGACCGCGAAAATTTTTCCGTCGGCGCCAACCTCATGCAAATGCTCATGGCCGCGCAGAAGGGCGAGTGGGATGAGTTGGCCGCGGTGATTCATGGCTTCCAGCAGATGACCTCCGCCATCAAATTCTGCCCGCGCCCGGTGGTCGTGGCGCCCTTCGGCATGACCTTCGGCGGCGGCGCGGAGATCTGCCTGCACGCCGCGCGCCGCCAGGCTCACGCCGAGACCTACATCGGACTGGTCGAGGCCGGCGTCGGCCTCATCCCCGCAGGCGGAGGAACCAAGGAAATGTTATTGCGAGCCATCGACGCAGCCATTGCCCTTGCTCCTGCCGACCCGCGAGACCCGCCTTCGCGCTTTGCTCAATCGGCCGAGCTGGCCACGGCGCTTCGCCGCTCCTTTGAAACCATCGCCCTGGCCAAGGTTTCCACCTCCGCTGCCGAGGCGCGCACCCTCGGCCTGCTCGCCACCTCAGACCGCATCACCCTCAATCGCGAGCGGCTGCTGCTCGACGCCAAGGCTCAGGCCGCGACGCTGGCCGGGGCAGGCTACACCGCTCCGCAGCCTCGCACCCAAATTCCCGTTCCCGGCACGGCAGCTTTGGCCACCCTCCAAACCGGCGTCTTTCTCATGGGCGAAGCCGGCTACGCCTCCGAGCACGACCAGAAGGTCGCCCGTTGGGTGGCGTACATTCTCTCCGGCGGCCGCATCACGCCCGGAACCCTGGTCAGCGAGCAGTACATTCTCGACCTCGAGCGAGAAGCCTTCCTCTCCCTCTGCGGCGAGCCGAAGACGCAAGAGCGCATCGCCTTCACGCTGAAGACCGGCAAGCCGCTGCGAAATTGATTTTGCGCTCGAAGCAAATTAGGACGATGATGAGCAGAGGGAGAATTATCATGGAACACGATTCCGCTGCGCATGAGTCAAGCCTGGCAAAAGAAGCTGCCTTGGCCGAGGGCTATCGCCAGATGGCAGCAGACATTGAACATGAAATGGAAGCAGAGGAATGGGCAGAGGCGTTAATAGGCGATGTAGCCTCGGATGAAGGGTAAGGGCTTCAGCCCGTACATTGAAGGCAGAATCAACGCGGGCTTTAGCCCCTGAGGGAATAATGGTTCGCGCAGGTTTAACAAAGGTCGCTTGTCTGCTGGGCACGCTGCTCTGGGCTTGCTCTCTGCTTTCGGCCCAAAAGCCAGAGCCAACTCCCGCGCATCTTAACGTCTCCGGCCAGATCGTCGTCGCCGGCCACTCCATCCCATACCTCATTCGCCATCTGCCCATCAGCTCATTCCCCGGCCTGCCTGATGAACTCGCGGCCCTGCTCAACCGCCGCGGTTGCCTGATTCCGCAGACCTACGAAGCGCATCGCCCGGAAAACGTAATCCACGCCAGCCTGGAACGCCCCGGCTCCTCCGATTGGGCAGTGCTCTGCTCGGAGTCGGGTTCGGAGCGGGGAACCGTCTCGCTGCTGGTCTTCTTTGCCAGCTCTCCAGACAAGCTGCTGGTGCTCTCCGCCGCGCCGGAAACTGAGCGCCTGCAACCTCACGACCCATCCGGCGTTCTCGGCTTCAACTGGGGCATCGACCCCGCCTCGCCCGAGCAGATTCGCCAGGCTCAGTCTGGCCTGCTGCGCCGTCCGGCTCCCGTGGACCACGACGCTCTGGCCGATTCGCTCGTCGACCAACACACCATCTACCACTTCTATTTGAAAAGCGCCTGGATCGTCCTGGAAATGCCGGAATGAATCCGGCCACAATTCAAAGGATGAGGATTCCGGCTCATCTAAGGCATTTTCTCCAAAGAGGCTATATGAGTACGTTGAAATTAATATGCCTACAAAAGTATTCGTTGATTTTGGGTCTTCTGATTCTGCTGGCATATGGTCAAGCAGGTGCTCAGGGTCAGGCGCAGGGGGAGGACCTCTTCGCTGCGGCCGCCAAGGGTGACATGGCCCGCGTCAAAGCGCTGATAGCAGCCAAGACCGATGTGAACGCTACGTCGGTAAATGGCATTACGCCATTGATATTGGCATCGCTGAACGGAAACGCGGAGGTAGTGCAGGCGTTGATCGCTGCCAGGGCAGACGTGAACGCCAGGAATCAGAATGGCGATACGGCGTTAATCGCGGCGTTGCAATACGACCACTTGGAAGCAGTGCGGGCGTTGGTAGCCGCCAAGGCCGATGTGAACGTCAAGGATAAGGATGGCAACACGGCGTTGATGGTTGCGTCGCAGAATGGTCATCTGGAAGCCGTGCAGACATTGCTCACCGCCAAGGCCGATGTGAACACCAAGAATGAGGATGGCACCACAGCGTTGATGGCGGCGTCGCAGAATGGTCGCCTGGATGCAGTGCATGCGTTGATCAATGCCCGGGCCGATGTGAATGCAAAAAATAAGGACGGCGCCACGGCTTTGATCTTAGTTTCACAGAGCGGCACTGGCTCCGTGGAAGTATTGCGTGCGTTGCTTAAAGCCAAGGCTGATGTGAATGCCATGGATTTGCAAGGCCTCACCGCATTAAATGCTGCATCTCTGAATGGCCGCGCGGAAGCAATTCTGGCGCTGATAGCTGCCAATGCCGATGTGAACATCAAGACAGTCGGCGGCACCACGGCTTTGATGTCGGCGTCGTTCATGGGTCGCGTGGATGTAATGCGGGCTTTGATTGCGGCGAAAGCCGATGTGAATGCCATGGACGCGCCTGGCACCACGGCATTGATGTTTGCGTTGCAGGATGGCAACCCGGAGGCGGTGCGCGAACTGCTCGACGCTCATGCCGATGTGAATGCTAAAAATGGAAATGGGGATACGGCCTTAATGTTTGTGTCGCAAAGAGGCAGGCTGGAGGCAGTACGGACACTGCTCTCTGCCAAGGCGGATGTGAACGCCAGGAACATCAATGGATGGACAGCGTTGATGTATGCGTCAAAGTATGGACATCCGGAGACAGTGCAGGCTTTGCTCGCTGTCAAAGCCGATGTGAACGCCAAGTCAAACGATGACAAGACTGCGCTGGATGCGGCCGGTGAACAGGCCGAGATCAGAGCATTATTGATGCAGGCCGGGGCCATACCATGACGTCGGGCGCCTGCGAATCAATATCAACAGGGACAACGCAAATTATGTTTCGTGATTGACCTCTGTCTGCCGCACTAGTACTTGATTGAAATGGCCGTGAATATCAAGGAGCAACATATGCCGGAAGCCGTCATCGTCAGCGCCGTACGCACTCCTGTAGGCCGCGCCCCCAAAGGCGCTCTCTCCACCACTCGCCCCGACGAGCTAGCCGCAACTGCGATAAACGGAGCTTTGCAGCGGGTTCCCGGCCTTGACCGCGCGGAAATCGATGACGTGATCCTCGGCTGCGCCCAGCCAGAGGGCGAACAGGGCTGGAACATCGCCCGCTTTGCCGCACTGCGCGCCGGTTTGCCGGTCGAGGTTCCCGGCGTCACCGTCAATCGCCTCTGCGCCTCCGGCCTCGAAGCCATCGTCCAGGCCGATCTGCGCATCCGCTCCTGCGGCAACCGCGTCGTTGTAGCCGGCGGCGTCGAGTCCATGAGCCTGCTGCCCTTGGGCGGCCTCAAGCCCAGTCCCAATCCATGGCTCGCCGAGCACTATCCCGCCGCGCTGCTCACCATGGGCCTCACCGCTGAGCACGTCGCCCGCCACTACAAAATCTCTCGCGAAGATCAGGACGCCTTCGCCCACGCCAGCCACGAAAAGGCACTCGCCGCGCAGGCCGCCGGCCGCTTCGACGAAGAACTCATTCCGGTGAAGGTCACCACTTCAGTCCCCGGAGCGAAGACCGGGGCCCCCGGCGACAGTTCTTCGTCGCTGGGGTGGGATGCCGGGGCCCCCGGCGACAGGTCTTCGTCGCTGGGGTGGGATATCGGGCAGCCAACCGTCACCGAATCGATCTTCTCCGCTGACGAAGGCCCGCGCGCCGATACCTCGCTCGAAGCTCTGGCCAAGCTCAAACCCGCCTTCCACGCCCAGGGAACCGTCACCGCCGGCAACTCCTCGCAGATCTCCGACGGCGCAGCCGCCGCTGTTCTTATGGCAGCCAACCACGCCCATGAACTGGGCCTTCGACCCCTCGGCCGCCTGGTAGCCTACGCCGTCACCGGCTGCCTGCCCGAGGAGATGGGCATCGGTCCCATCACTGCCATCCCCAAAGCCCTCAGCCGCGCTGGCCTCACCCTGGCCGACATCGGCCTCATCGAACTCAACGAAGCCTTTGCCGCGCAGGCTCTCGCCGTCATCCGCGAACTCGGCCTCGACCCGGAGCGTATTAACGTCAACGGAGGCGCCATCGCCCTCGGCCACCCGCTCGGCTGCACCGGCGCAAAGCTCACCACCACGCTGCTCAACGAGATGCGCCGCCGCCAACTCCGCTACGGCATGGTCACCATGTGCGTGGGAGGTGGCATGGGCGCTGCCGCCATCTTCGAGCAATTGGAATAGCGCAGTATCCGGAAAATAACTTTTCTGACCAGTAATCTCAGAATATTTTTTTGCGAAAGGGTGGGAAACCACAAACGCTGGGTGCACCACCCTCGCCACGTTTTTGTTTTTGTGGCTAGGGTGGGATACCACGATGCCGGCATTTCAAGAACGCCGCCCGCGCTGTTATTCTCAAAGCGTGATTCAACCCTCAAGACTTAAAGGTTTTTCTGCCATGGCCCTGCTCCTCGCCGTGGCTCTCGCCGCCTGCCACAAGGAAGAGCAAGCCGTCGCCGGCGTAGCCCAGAACGCGGTCAACGCCGAGCAGCAGGCTCAGGCCGCCGCTCAATCCGCAGCCGACCTCCGCGAACAGCAGCGCGCCGCCCTGGCCCTCATCCCCCTGCCCACCAAAAGCGTGTATGTGGATGTGCAAGAGCCCGCCGCGTGGGCCAATCCATTTCTCACCGTGGACGCCGACACCCTCAACCTGCGCATCACCATGGCCGACGCCAACCGCAGCCCCATCGGCAAGGGAACCATGCTCCGTCCCCAGGCCGCCCGCCGCCAGCAGATGCAGTTGCGCCCCGCCGACCTCGCCCAGGCCCTCGTCGCCCTGCCTCCCGCCGCATGGCGCTATGGACGCGTCATCGCCGTCGCCGAGTCCCCCCAAGCCAGCCCCAAGGACCGCCCCAAAATCCGCCGCAACGTAGAAGCCATCATCCAGCAACTCAACGACCTCGGCATCGTCGTCGATGAGTGGCCCACACGTTAAAGTTTTTTCTCTGAATGACCGGCCACTCGCCCACGCGGAATGATTCTCGATCGCCGGCCACTCAGGAGTTGAATGGCGACATCGGCGTTTCCCGTTATCGATCCTGGCCGCCGGACTAAAAAGTGAACATTCCTATGGCAAAAGGCCTCGCAGCCAGTGCACAGATCGCATTCCGGTGAGATGTGATGTGTATCACAGATTGCAGCCATCGCCGGTTCAATACTTGAACCCGTACTCAGGAGGTCTGTCCATGAATAGTTTCTGTGCGCGCATGTTCGGTCTCACCCTGTTCGTTTTTCTCGTTTTGGCTATTGCCGTCCAACCTGCCATTGCTCAGCTGGATCAAGCCAAGCATATTCACCATCGGCTGCTTCCAGCCGGGGATACCTGTGCCAGTTGCCACAAGGTGATCTATGACCAATGGAAAGCCAGCCCGCATGCCGCCAACGGTGTCGAATGTACCGTGTGCCATGGCGAGACAACAGCACCGGACTTCGCGGGCACGCCGGCGTTAAGCGCATGCGACTCCTGTCACAGCGATCAGGTGGCACAACTGAAGTCTGATCCATTCATGAAAGGCAAGACGTGTGTGAGCTGTCATCAAGCACACATCTTCGCGGAGCACAAGAAGGCTGCCCCGGCAGACAAGAAATAACAATTTCCAGGCGTGGCATTCTCGAACTGCTGGCCGGTTCATCCGCGCTCACCTCCCTGGAAACGTGGCCTCGCATGCCAAGGGAATGTACGACCGGTTGCCCTGAAAACCCTGAAGAGGTGTGCTTCGAACGACACTTTTAACGCCGCGCGCCGCAACGCGCTACCATTCCAAGGTGGACAATTCATCGTTTTCCGCCCTTCTGAATCAGCCTCGCCTCGACCATGAACGCTTTTCCGCCCATCGCGAACTGGAATCGCTGCTCAAAAAATCTCTCCGCGGCGACGTCCGCTTCGATCTCGGTTCCCGCGCCCTTTACGCAACCGACTCCTCGAACTACCGTCAGCTTCCGGTAGGCGTGATTCTGCCTCGCGACGCCGCTGACGTCGAGGCCGCTCTGGCCGCCTGCCGCGCCACGGGAGCCGCAGTCCTGCCGCGCGGCGCGGGAACCAGTCTCGCCGGCCAATGCGCTAACGTCGCTGTAGTCTTCGACTTCTCCCGCTACATGAACAAGCTAGCCTCTATCGATCCCGTTGCAAAGTTGGCGCGCGTCGAGCCGGGCATCGTCCTCGACCGTCTGCGCGAAGCCGCCGAGCAGCACCATCTGACTTATGGTCCAGATCCCGCGACGCATTCCCGCTGCACTCTCGGCGGCATGATCGGCAACAACAGTTGCGGCGTTCACGGCCTGATGGCCGGCAAGGTGGTGGACAACGTCGAATCGCTTGACCTTATCCTCTACGACGGCACGCGCATGTCCGTGGGCCGCACCGCGCCGGCTGAGCTCGAATCCCTGATCCGCTCCGGCGGCCGCGTGGGCCAAATCTACGCAGACCTCGCCAAGCTGCGCGACCGCTACGCCTCGCTCATACGCGAGCGATTCCCCAACATTCCCCGCCGCGTTTCCGGATACAACCTCGACGAGCTGCTCGACGAGAACGGCTTCCACGTGGCTCGCGCGCTGGTCGGCTCGGAGGGCACTTGCGCCACCATCGTCTCCGCCACGCTCAACCTCGCCGCCAGCCCGCCCTTTCGCGTGCTCACCGTACTGGCCTTCACCGACGCCTTTCTGGCCGCCGATGTTGTGCCGCGTGTTCTGGAACATGCGCCCATCGGATTGGAAGGCTTTGACGGGCTGCTCGTAGACTTCATGCAGCGCAAGAAGCTCTCCGTGGACGATGTCTCTCTTCTTCCGCCCGGCCGCGGTTTCCTGATGGTCGAGATGGGCGCGTGGGACGCAGCCGAGGCGCAGGCCAAGGCCGAAGCTCTGATTCGAGCCGCGCAGTCCTGGCCCGAAGCGCCCGTGGCACGCATCTACGACTCCGCCGACGCCGCACGCATCTGGCACGTGCGCGATTCCGCCCTCGGCGCAACCGCCTTTGTCCCCGGCGAGCCGGAGCGTCATGAGGGCTGGGACGATGCCGGCATTCCTCCCGCGCACCTCGGCGCTTACCTGCGCAAACTCTCGGCGCTCATGGCCGAGTTCGGCTATAACAGCCCGCTCTACGGACACTACGGCCAGGGCTGCGTCCACATGCGCATCAACTTCGACTTCCAATCCGTCGAGGGCATACGCAACTTCCGCAGCTTCATCGACCGCGCCGCAGATCTCGTCCTCAGCTTCGGCGGCTCGCTCTCGGGCGAGCACGGAGACGGCCAGTCCCGCGCGGCTCTGCTGCCCAAGATGTTCGGCCCCGAGCTGATCCACGCCTTCCAGGAGTTCAAAGCCATCTGGGATCCGGCGAACCGCATGAACCCCGGCAAGCTCTCCGACGCCGTCCGCGTCTACGACCCCATCGAGAATCTGCGCCACCACCTGCGGTGGGGCCAACCGCCTGCGGAGGGGCAGCCGCCTTCGGCTGATCTCAGGAAAGAAGAGGCCAGCCTTGAAACCCACTTCGTCTTCGCCTCCGACGGAGGCTCGCTGCAACGCGCCACCGAGCGCTGCGTTGGCGTAGGCGCCTGCCTCAACACCAAAGGCGGCGTCATGTGCCCCAGCTACCGCGCCACCGGCGAGGAGCAGCACTCCACCCGCGGCCGCGCCCGCCTGCTCTGGGAGATGCTCTCCGGCGTACTGCGCAAGGAAGGCTTCCGCAACAAAGCCGTCCACCAGGCCCTCAACCTCTGCCTCAGTTGCAAGGCTTGCAAGACCGAGTGCCCTGTGGCTGTCGATATGACCGCTTACAAATCCGAGTTCCTGGCCCAGCGCTACAAGCACCGCCCGCATCCGCTGCACCATTACGTCTTCGGCTTTGCCGACCTGCTGGCCCGCCTGGGCTCAATCTTCCCCGCGCTGACTAACGCCGTGCTCACCGGCCCGCTGACCAGCCCGCTCATCAAGCGCATTGTGGGCGTGGCGCAAGAGCGCAAAATGCCTCGACTGGCCGCGAAGAACTACAGAAAGGCGCGCAGCTCTTCCGATGAAACCGCCAATGTTCGACGGACTTCAATCATGCAAAATCCAGCAACGCCCGAAGGGCAGTTGGCCTCACCGCAGGTGCCGCCGCAGGTGGTCGTCTTGTGGCCCGACACATGGAACAACTACTATCACCCGCAAACTCTGATTGCTGCCGAGAAGGTTCTTACTCAGGCCGGCTTCCGGGTTCAAATCCCCAAAAGCCACATCTGCTGCGGCCGCGCGCTCTACGATTTCGGCTTGCTCGGCACAGCCCGCGCCTATTTGGCCAAGGTATTCGACCGTATGGCTGCGGAGATCGATGCCGGCCTTCCGTTCATCTTCCTCGAACCAAGTTGCGCCAGCGTCTTCCGCGATGAGGCGTTGGAATTATTCCCCTCCGGGCCTCTTGCCACGCGAGCTCAGCGCATGAGCAATCAGGTCTGGCTGCTGGCCGACTGGCTGGCCGCCAAAGCTCCCGAGTGGGTCGCCGGCCGGCTTCAGGGCGAGCAGATCATCCTCCATGGCCACTGCCACCACAAAGCCATCTTCGGCGGCCCCGCAAACGAGATTGCCTTACTCAAGAAGGCCGGCGCTACGGTCGAACTCATCAACTCCAGTTGCTGCGGCATGGCCGGACCCTTCGGCTTTGAGGCGGACAAGATCGAAGTCTCCAAAGCCATCGCCAATCTTAGTCTGCTACCGGCGGTCANNCATTTTGCGGAGGCCTTGGCAGGCTCGCGCAGGGGCGAAGCATGAGACGCGGAACAAACGAAGCCGATGGCGAACTCCCAGGCGCGCTAGAGACGAGTCACAGAGGGTGATAGCTTCCCTTGCCCCAAGGAAGTTCAATGGCTACGGAACATTCCGGAGTGGTCAAAGTCACCCGAAGCGAATTCCTCTCCATCCCGGCTAAAGCGGGAAACTCGGGCGTCACGGCGTGACCCTGTGCATTCACGCTGAACTTTCCCGTCATCGGCTCGCCAACGGAGAGCATCTGGAACGGAATTCCCGTATTTGCCGGAAGTCCATCGGCGTAAATCAGAACCGCACCGCCATCAGGCACGGCGAGCCGCACTTCAAGCCGGCATCCTCTGTCGTTACCTTCAAGCGGGAACGGAACCAATGTGCCGTAAACAAGAAGTTCCTTGTCGGAGGAAGTGAGCGCGTACCGGACAGGCTCAGCCTGCGCCGCCTGTACGGCCAGTTGGAACTCGTTGTCCCCGAGGAAGTCGCTGTTCTCCTGCTCAGGACTGGGCTTACGTGCCATCAATAGTCCCTTGGCGTTCACATAAACATTATTGGAAAGAATATGAGGGTCCGACCCAATCTTCCACACCGTCAGCGTATATTTCTTGTTTTCCGGGGCTCCGAAAACATACGCGCGGTAGCGCGCAACTCGCTTCCCGGAGGAGGTCGTCTCATCGATTTCGGAAAATTGAATATACAGCCCACTGGAATTATTTTTGCCGGGCTGATTGTCGTCCCAGCTCATCTGCCGCTGAAGTAAATCCTGCGTTTCTTGCGAAATTTCCTGCTTTGGCAATTGGGCAGGAGAAGTCAGCGCAAGGGAGGCCACGCAAAGACACGTCAGCAAATTCCGGAGCGCAATCCGAGCAGGAGGGGGCATGGCCCCATTTTCCGTCATTTTCCTCCCGCCCGCAAGTAATTTTCCGTTAAAAATTCAGCGTGATCTTAGCCGTAAGCGCCCTCGGCGTTACATAATGCGTGCCGCTGAAGGTGGAAAGAAAGTTGTAGAGAGCATACTTGTTGGTGACATTGATGGCCGTCATGTCGAAGTTAACCTTGTAGCGATTAGCGCGGAAGAGGTTGTCCTTGCCGATGGAGGCGTCAAACAGGTCGCGGGGTGCGATGCGCGGAGGGTTCTTGTCGTCGTTCTCCGTGCCCGGAGCTGGAATGGCCACCAGCGATGAAGAGTATTGCGAGGGCGCGCAGGACTGAAATCCCGCGGTGAGCGTAGCCTTTACGCCATTGCACGTGATACCGGCCTGGAACTGCTGATCGTTGGTCAGGCCGCTGAGGTCGACGGGGGTGGTGTTGTCTGTGGCGAAGGGCACCGCGCCAGCAACCAGGCCCGAGTCGTAGCGCCAGTTAAAGCCTCCCCACAGACCGTTCAGCAACTTGCCGTGGGAATAGGTGTATTGCGCGTGGGTGGTCTGGTTGAATTTTTCGTCGTGGTCGATGCGGAAGGGCAGGCCACCGGTCTGCGGAGTGGCTCCCGCTCCAGCCGATTGCGGTTGGAAGAACCGCGCGGCCACCGATGAGGCGACAAGATAGGCGCTGAAGCCATGAATCTTGGGAATGTCGGCGCGCAACGCATAGCCCGGAATCTTCGAGTTATGCCAGTCAATGGGGAAGAAGATGGGGGTATTACCCAGCACGCTGAAGTCGAAGGCATTGTGCGTGNNACTTCCAGATGTACTCGCCGCTAAACACGGCCCACTTGCCGAAGGCCTGCTGCAGGCCGGCATGGAACTCGTTGCGAAATCCCGGTTGCAACGTTCCCGACACGCCGGAAGTGCAATTCAGCAGCGGCGCCATCACCGCATTCGAACATCCTGTGCTGGACAGCACCAGGTTCTCGTTGAATGGCGTCTCCAGCGTGCGCGCATAGGAAACGCGCAGCACGGTCGTGGTCGGCTTGATGTTATACGCAATGCCCACGCGCGGCTCCGTCTGGGTGGCCGACGTCAGACCGTTGTAAATGTCCCCGCGCAGCCCCAGATTGAAGAGCCAGTTGCCGGCCTTGATCTGGTCTTCGATGTAGAGCGCAAGCTCCTTTATGTCGGCATGTCCAATGTATTTGTAGTAACTTCCGCCGCGGGTAAAATCATAAGGCGCCAGCATGGAATTGTATGTGCCATAGTTGCCAGCAGAGTTAATGGTAGAAGGATCGTTCGAGTAAAAGCCGGCCGCAGCGCATTGTGACGGGCTGGAGAATCCGGGCTCCGGAGTCGTATCTGTGAAGCTGGCAATACAAGGCGAGTTATAGGTTGCATCCACCACTCCCAGGCTGTCGTTCTCCCTTAGAAAGGTCTGACCATATTGTGCGCCGGCCTTGATGTTGTGGATTCCCTTGGCGTAGGAGACGTCGGAGTGAACCGCGGTGTTGGTCAACGTGCGGTACTGCGAAATGGATGAAGTTTGCAGGTTCACAGGACCAAGGTCGGCAAGGGGATTGCCGCTGGGATAGTAATTGTAGAAGTCCTTGCGGACGAAAGCTCCCAAGTTGAAGACCGTGTTAATGCCGATAACTCGCGTATAAGTCGGAGAAATGTTGATAGTCCCGATCTTGGAGCGTTGATCGGTGTTGCCCACGTTGACAAAGTCAGGATTGGCGCTGGAGCCACTGTGTGGACCGCTGGTCATCACATTCTGCACGTTCAGGTTGTTGTAAGAGTTAGGCGTTTGGAACCAGGAGCGGGAGTAATTCAGATCCAGGTGTATTGAATCCACTGCGGTGATGTTATAGTCCACGCGATCAAAGACGTTCTGCTCGTTGCCCTTGTCGTGGAAGACGGTGAACTCCGGCGGATCGAGAAAGCGGCCGGTGTTGAGACCATCAACCTCGATAAAGTTCCCCCACTTCTTGCGGCCATAGGCCAGGTCGAAGCCCGCAAAGGCCGACCCGAAGGAGCCATAAGAACTGGTGATGCTCCCGGTAGGCTTGGTAACGCCTTGGCCGGAGCGCGTCGTGGCCACGATTACCAGGCTGGTCTTGCCGCCGTACTCGGCCGGAGGCGCGCCGCTGATCACTTCGATGGACTGAATCGAGTTGGCCGGAATCTGGTTGGAGAAGACCTTGCTTTGCTGGTCGGTGATCGACTGGCCATCGACCGAAAAAGAGTTGGATGCGTGGTCGCCCAAACCGTGAAAGAGGCCGTTCGAGTCGGCCGCCACACCGGGAGTGGAGAGCGTGACCAGCGAACTGAGCGTGGATGACTGGCTCTCCAGTGGCACCCTGATAAACAGGTCACGATCCACATCGGAGTGGAAGGTGGGATCGGTTTCGATGAGGTCGCCTGTAGCCTCCACAGTGACCGTCTGGGTGCTGCCTGCTACCTGAAGAACCAAATTAAGGCTCGCTCCCACCACTGACCGAAGCTCGAAATCCCTGCTCAACGAAGTAAAGCCATTGGCGGAAATCCGGATCCGGTAGGAGTTGAATGGAACGTTGGAAAACACAAACTGGCCGGTGGCGTCTGTCTGGAGTGTGCGCAAAAGGCCGCTGCGGGCATTATCCAGAGTGACTGTTGCGTTGGGAACCACGGCGCTGGAGGGATCGGTGACTGTGCCGCGCACAGCGCCGGCATTGCCGCTTTGGGCAGACGCGGCAAGCATCGTGAGAAACAGAACGAGAACGGGAAGAATGCGAAGAATAGTGCCGGATTTGAACGGCATTAGAAGGCTCCTTATGATGGCTGAATCATGAGATATAGTTAGCCGTGGCTCTAACCGCGGCATCCGCTGGACAAGGGGCCATCGTTTCGATTTCAGCATCAGACTGCCGAAAAGCGCCGGCATTGCGCACGAGAAATGACTCGGCGCTATCGGAATCAGACTGAAAAAATCAAAGGAAGCCCTAAACGCCGGCGGGCGGCGGAGGGCGTGTGTAGAGCTTGGGATGCCAATGGCGAACAACCGCGCGCGCCTCAACAACCGGCGCGGAGATTCCTATTCTGACCAGGACAACCGCAGCCGCCATCACCGCAACCGGCGCAGCAGAGTGCATGGCGATGCACAGCGAGCAATGGTCGGCGTCGCTCTCCAGCGGATGCATATGCGCCACCTGAACCACGGCCATCAGCGCCAGCAGGGTCAGGCACAGAAAAGCGGCTGCTCCGAAAGCGCGCGGCTTCCGGCGGCCAACCCTGCGAAAATCTGCCTGTAACCCTGTCAAATAATCATCCCCTGCCTCTAGGATACACAGTATTGGACGCGTCAGCAGCGGCTGGGATTCCATTTTCTGCCCGGTTTTGTTGCAATCGGGACGTAATTTCTGCCGCCGCTGTTGTCAAGGAGTCCACCCCTCCGGACGTGGCTACGGAGATGGTTGTTGAATGTGGCATACGATTCAGTGTTGCACGAGTCGAAGTATTCCTAACGTCAGAAACAAGAGTCCCAATCCGACGTAGAATATGAGGCCGATCCATCTCGGCATGGCGTAAGGCCGCCCCGGATTTCTTTGCAGCAAGTAGTGCTTTTTGAAGAATAATCCGTAGCACGTAAACATTATTCCCATTACTATGGACCATATGCAGACGATAGTTCGTTCGTGATAGAGAAACATGACATTACTATCCTAGCGTTCCGGCAGCTACGGGTGAAATCGCGCGCAAATGTTCGACGGCTTCGGGAACCACCTTCAACACAAAATCCACATCGGCCTCGGTCGCGGTCTTGAGCAGGCTGAAGCGCAGGCNNGGAGTGGCAGGCCGAACCGCCGCTGACTGCTACGCCCTTCAAGTCCATGGCGATTACCAGCGCCTCGCCCTCCACCTGATCGAACCAGATGTTGGTCGTGTTAGCCACGCGGGGAACGGGATTGCCGCCGGAAAAAGCAACCGCAGGTCCTTCGACTTCCCCTCGCTGCGCTCGGGGTCGCTCAGGATGACAATCAATCGAGTGTGCGCCGTTTACGCCGGTGCCGGAGATTTGCAGGATGCCGGCTTCCAGGCGGTCGCGCAGCTTCGCAAGACGGTCAATGGTTCCATCTTCCAACGAATGCATGGCCAGCTCCGCGGCCTTGGCCAGGCCCACGATGCCGGGTACGTTCTCGGTTCCGGCGCGCTGGCGGCGCTCATGGCTGCCGCCCACTAGCAGCGGCTCAATCGGAGTACCGCGGCGCACGAACATTGCGCCCACACCTTTGGGGCCGTGCATCTTGTGCGCGCTGATGGAGCAGAGATGGCATCCGAAGCGGCGCACATCGAATTTGACTTTGCCCGCGCCCTGTACCGCGTCGATGTGGAAGAAAACGCCAGTATCGGCGGCGATCTTGCCGATCTCTTCCACGGGTTGCAGCACGCCAGTCTCGTTATTGGCCAGCATTACGCTGATCAGTCGCGTCTCAGGACGGATGGCGCGCAGAATATCCGCTGGGTCGATGAGGCCGCTCGCGTTGGGCGCAACGAAGATGGTCTCCACGCCATGCTGCGCCATACGGTTGGCTGCCTGCAAAATAGCCGAGTGCTCAATGGAAGTCGTGACGAAGTGGTCGCCGGGGTGCAGCAGGCCGAAGATGGCCGTATTGTCTCCCTCGGTGCCGCCGGAGTTGAAGACCACCTCGGCATCGTGGCAGTTGAAGAACTCGGCCATGGTTGCGCGGGCGCGGTCCACGGCGGTGTGCGCCTGCTGGCCGTCGAGGTGAATCGAGGAGGCGTTGCCGAAATCCTCCATCCAATACGGACGCATGGCCTCCATCACTTCCGGCAACAAGGGAGTGGTGGCATTGGCGTCCATATAGACTCGCTTCATCAAAAATCTCCTTTGAATTGATTGTACGAGAATCGGAATTTTACGCGCGCCCGATGGCGCTCAAGGGTATGCGTTGACTCCGGGGCCTGATTCGGGTATTCTAAAGTTCTTGCGCGGTGTTGCGCCTGGGGTCTCGGTGTGCTCACCCGGACTCGTTGGTTGATACCCTGAAGGGGATCGGCTGGAACAGGCTGCCGGCTGCTGGATTCGAGTTTAGGCGCGTAATTTGGCGCGAATCCGGCGCAGACAGAGCCCTTTTCAGGGCCAGCCCCCGCATTCCTCACCCGAACAGATCTGTTTGGCAGTGGGTGGAAATTGGGCCCGTGCGCCGGATTGGCGCGGGCAAGAGCGTTTTGCGTGGGATTTTAAGGGATTTTTCAGGCGTTTAGAGGGCAGGAGAAAAGATGGGTACCTTTATTCCGAGCGGCAAGGATATTGACCGCAAATGGTTTGTTGTGGATGCCAGCGGCAAGACGCTGGGCCGATTGGCGACCAAAGCTGCCGATGTGTTGAGCGGCAAGCTGAATCCACAATACGTNNTCAAGGGCATGCTGCCCAAGAGCAAGATGGGCCGCCAGATGGCTACCAAACTCAAGGTTTATCGCGGCGACAAGCACCCCCACGAGGCGCAAAAGCCGGTGGCGTTGGAAATAGCGTAAGAGCAGCCGCTAGCTGCTAGCTTCTAGCTGCTAGCTTTGCATTGAGATTCGAAGTTTTTCGGTTTTTAGCTAGAGGCTAAAAGCTAGAAGCTAGGAGCTAAAAAAGAATGGCAGATCTGGTTCAGTATTACGGGACGGGGCGGCGCAAGTCGGCGATCGCGCGCGTCTTTCTGCGTCCTGGCACGGGCGAGTGGAAGGTCAACGGCAAGGCGTTCGATGTGTACTTTGTGACCGAACAGCAGCGCGCCTCCGCCAAGAAGACGCTGGCTCTGGTCGAGTTGGCTTCGAGCTTCGATGTCGTGACCACCGTCAAGAGCGGTGGCGTATCGGCGCAGGCCGATGCTGTCAAGCTGGGCGTGGCCCGCGCGCTGGTCCAGTTCAATCCCGAGTTGCGCGCGGCGCTCAAGGCCGAAGGGCTGATGACCCGCGACTCGCGCATGAAGGAACGCAAGAAGTACGGGCAGAAGGGCGCTCGCGCAAGGTTCCAGTTCAGCAAGCGCTAAAGCGCTTGTAGGGAACAGGGAACAGGGAACAGGGAACAGCCGGTTGTTTGGCATTAATTTCTTGTTCTCTGTTCTCTCTAGTTCTCGAAACCTAACTGCTTTAAAACGAGGTTTGAAATGGCAACGAGCAATGGAAAGAAAAAGTTCGGTCTTTTTGCTGCTGCTGATGTGCTAAGCGACACCCAACTCGAACAGGCGAGACAGAGAGATGTGTCGGTGCTGCTCGATTTGGTGCAGGTGGCACGAGAGCAGCGCGCTGAGAAGGATGGTGGGGCAGCGTTCGGCAAATCCATCGCGAGTACTATTCCGAGGGACACTGGAGCGCCTGGGGCTTCAGACCAAGTAGAGGGGAACAGCAGCAAGAAGAATAGCGACCCCTCTCATGCTAAGTTGCCTATCCAAACTTGGACCGGCGATTTCATCAAGCGCGACAAGGACACGGTTGAGATTTACCGATACGATGAGAACCAACCAGCAACAGAGCGGCTTGTTGCAGTTGTCATTCTTGTCAAAGGGCAAAACATCAGTGAGATAACTGACTAACACCAAGAAGTTCAAATTTCCCGCATAAGCGGGTTCAATTCGG
>PMGP01000026.1:400-4682 GCA_003156235.1 Acidobacteriaceae bacterium | reverse complement strand
CCAGTCGTCAAGGATCGCGTTGTAGGTCTCGATCACGAGTGTGCCGTTGTCGCGGTCGAGGTCAGAGACGACGATACGGTGGCCGTTGATGAAGGGGACTGGTTGGATGAAGTTGATGCTCATGCCTCTATTGATGGGAGATGGTGGACGGAATCACCAGATTTCGCAGGGGGACTTCTGCGACGTCAGGTGGTGGGCTTGTCGTGAGCGCGAATACAGCCGTTGGCTGTGACGCGAATACGAATGTCACAGTCGGGACAACGACGTATCCACTCTCCGTTACGCCACGTGCCAGTTCCGCTGCTCGGACAGCGATTGACGGCCTTCCCTGAATGTACCTACTACTAAGAGTCCCAGCGGAGGGAGCCGGAGACTGTCTACTGCACTGAAACCGCTCCCATCAACATAATTATCTATGGTAGCATTTAACTATGGATATAGATAAAGATTCCCTCCCAACTCAACAGGATCATCCTTCGCCGATTTCATTCGGACTCGACCTTCGATCGGGGGTGCCAACTTACTTGCAGCTCGTGCAGCAAGTTGAGGCAGCGCTTCGATTAGGTCATCTTCAAGTGGGCGATCGATTGCCGAAGGTTAAGGATGTTGTCTCGTCCATAGCCATCAATCCCAATACCGTGCTCAAGGCCTACCGTGAACTTGAGATTAGAGGCATCACTAGCGGACGGCCTGGCGTGGGAACGTTCATCGTGGTCGCACCTCCAACAATCAGTACGAAAGCGTTTGATCAATTGCGATCTGAGCTGGTCACCGGATGGCTGCGAGATGCGCGCGGGGTTGGGCTGGAAGATGACGCCATCGTCGCTCTTTTCCACAGCGCGTTGAGTGAGTCCATGTACCTGGCGAATAGTGAAGGTTCACGTTCTGAGAGTGACGGTGATGCATGAATGCTCTGACCACCGAGAAGCTGACGAAGGCGTACTCGACCAAGGTTGCGCTGCATGATTGCACGCTTGCGATTCCCCAAGGGAGCGTCGTGGCGCTCGTTGGCCCCAATGGAGCTGGCAAGACGACATTGCTCGAGATTGCGACGGGTCTCGTAAAGGCGACTTCGGGAGGCGCAACGGTTCTGGATGGCCTCGAACCCGGCTCCCTAGCGGCATTGCAACGAGTTGCATTTGTCGCTCAGGACGCACCGCTTTATCAAGCTATATCAGTCGGTTCACTGGTTCACCTGGCGGAAGCGCTGAACCCAATCTTTGATCGTGATTTTGCAATTGCGCGTCTCAAGGAGGTTGAGGTTCCATGGAAGAGACGCGTCGGGAAACTCTCAGGCGGTCAACAAGCACAGGTTGCCTTGACACTCGCAATGGCACGACGTCCCGAACTTCTAGTTCTCGATGAACCAACGTCTGGTCTGGACCCGCTCGCTCGTCAGGAGTTCCTCGCGCACCTGATGAATCAGGTAGCCACGTCTGGAATGTCGGTCATTTTTTCGTCACATTCGCTGGCGGAACTTGAGCGAGTGGCCGATTACCTAGTTTTGATAGTCAGCGGTGAAATTCAAATCGCCAGCCCCCTCGAGGAAATCGTCGCGCATCACCGAGTCGTGGTGTGCGCGCCGGGTGACCTAGACGGTCGCCATGAGATTGAGGTTATTGATCGTCAACTCGACGTTCGCTTTGGAAGCCATCTGGTTCGAACTCGCAATATGGAGACCTTGAGGGGACTGGACAGCCACGCAACCACCTTGGAAGAGATCGTGCTTGGCTACTTACGCCGTGCGCAGGGTATACGAGTCCTCGAAGAGATTGGCCGCTCATGACCGCGCTCGCTGAGCAAGAATCGCGCGGCGACCGATTGAGAACGCCGGGGGTAAAGATCCGGAAGATTGTCCGAGCTGTCTTTATCCGTAATCGTGTGCCATTGGCAGTCTTGGCGTGTCTGTTCGTGGCGTCGGCATTGATTATCCACTGGTTGAGTTTGGGCATTGTAGTGAAGACTTCCTCACAAACCTATGAGAACCCGCAATACTTGCTCTACTTCAGACTTCTGGTGTTCTCGCTGCCGTTTCTGGTAGGTGTACTGGGGGGGGCGCCCCTATTGGCAACGGAATATGAGTCGGGGACCTTTCGTTTTACTCAAACTCAAGGCGTCGGCCGTCGCCGACTACTTCTTGTAACGCTGGCTTCGTATCTTCTGTTATTAATTGCCGGTTCGGGATTCGTTAGTCTTGCGATTGGCCAGTTTTATCGCGCTGATAGTCCAGTTCAACCGATGCCGATATGGGCAATCGGAGGTTTCTTCTCCCAGCCACTTCTTTTCGTCGCGATGGTTGTCGCTTGTTTTTGCGCTGGCGTCTTCATTGGGGCTGTAGTTCGACGAACGGTAGCGGGCATAACAGCGGCGGTAACGACCCTTTCAATTGGAGCGCTGCTCATTTACGTGGAGCTATTTCAGAAGAGCTTGGTCTTCATGTCGTCTTCAGTTACGACGAATTTTGATTCCTTTCAGCGCCATGCTTACTTGATCGCGGATTGGGTGGAGAATGGTCATGGGCAGCGGATAGTCAACGGTGGTCTCCTGAGTCCCGCACAGTTTCAAATTCTTCATGTCACGCGTCATTACACCTTTTGGGTTCAATTTGTCCTCGCGTCGCGCTACCACAGCGTTCAACTTCTGTGGGCGGTGATCTTCTTGCTAATCGCAGTGGTCGGCATTATTGGCGCATTTATAAGACTTGGTGGCAAGGACCGCTTGCTAACCCGTCCAAAAGCAACTGATCAATCACTGCGCGCGAGCCCGTCGTTCTCCAAGGGGAGGAAAGGAGAAGAGGGCGGGCCTAAAAGTGGGAATCTGAATTCGAAAAATGAGTCAGAAGAATCAAACTAGCAAGAAAAGTCGTTATGAGAAGACTGGTCTTGAACTCGGTTTGCTTATTCATTGGCGCAGCGCTGAGCATGGCGAGACTTTCAATTGTTGGTGCGCAACCAGCACCCAGGCGCAAACGGATCGATAGCCAAACGAAGTCGATCGTTCATGTCGAGCTCATGGGTCGAATGCATGGTTCTAGTTTCATCGCTTAGGCGTCGCTTGAACAAGTCACGTTGGCTCCCTACGAAAACAAGTCATCGTAAAGAAGTTTGAGCAGGTTTGTTGCATTTACGCACCATGCTGCCGGATTGAGGTCATCAGCTTCATCATGGTGATCCGGATTCATCATCTCCCGCTGGTCGTGCAGCTCCCTTGCAACATCGTTCGAGATGGCTCCGACGGAGTTCAAGCCAACTATCAGCTCGGAAAGCGACACTTCCGCTAAGTCGTTCTCTCGAATTTGCTTCTGAAATACCAGTTTCAGATGATCTTCCATAAATGGGCGTAGGTTTCGAGAACCAGCTGCAGCACCTCCTGCGTCGACGCTCGCAACGATTTTCTCGAATGCTCGTTCATGTGGATCCATGATGGCCTCTTTCGCGTCGTGAATCCTAAGCACTGCGGTCGTCGCATCACGAAAGATCTCGATGTGGCTCGCTTCAGCTCTTGCACGAATGAATTTTGCAATGACAGACCAGTAATGGGTAATGACAATGACATGACCGAAGTCTCGGGCCAGTTGCTTAAACAGGATGCACGACGCATCAATTCTATTGTCGTCAAAACTGACGACAGGATCATCGAAGACAACGACCTTGTCAAACTTATTGGGGATGCGATCCAATTTCGTCAAGAAAAGCGAGAGGGCGAGACTTCGTTTATCAGACTCGCTCAATGTCCGAGAGAGTCGTTCGGGGGGAATCCGAACTCCCTTGTACTTCACAACGAGCGAATAAACCCTCTTATCTCCAACACGGTTAGATTCGGCACCAATTGAAAAGTCGCCGCTACCCAACGTCCCGAAGAGACGATTCAGATCATCGAAGTAGTGTTCCAGGTACTCAGACTGATTCTCCTCAAATCGAACGTGTGCAGCC
The DNA here is from genome assembly GCA_003156235.1 of Acidobacteriaceae bacterium. Lineage (GTDB taxonomy): Bacteria > Acidobacteriota > Terriglobia > Terriglobales > Acidobacteriaceae > Telmatobacter. The sequence continues at coordinate 750 of PMGP01000026.1, read as the reverse complement.
GCAAGATCCGTCTCGAGAGCCTCAATTCCTTCCTGGGCCTCTTTGTACCGACTGCATTGAACGTCATCTGACAATCGACTCATCTTCCGATCAATTCCCTTCAGCGCTTCATCCGCCTTCCGTCGCTCTTGTTCGAGAGCTGGCGCACCGAGTTCAGCAATTGACTCGCGAGCTTCGTCGATTCGGTTTTTCGCTCTTGCAGCGATAGCATCGATCTCGTTAGCGAGCGACGCGATTTGCTCTGTGGAGGCAAGGAGCAAGGACTCATCAAAAGTCTTCAATAGTTCACGATGCGGAGCGCGTTGTTTGACTGCCTGTACTTTTTGAACATCCAACTGCCACTGCTTCAA
>PMGP01000026.1:0-372 GCA_003156235.1 Acidobacteriaceae bacterium | reverse complement strand
TCTTGAAGATTGCTGAGCAACCTCGCTTTGGATTCTTGAGTCGTGTCGTTCAAATTCCTCGTTGAACAGAACGTCGTACGCATTCAAGAGTTCAGAGTTGCCGGCGCTCTTGGCACCACCGCAATAAGGACAAGTCTCGTCTCCAACAAGTGAGTGCCCAACCTTCAGCCAATTGAAGGCACCGGAGTTTCCATCGCAGTGATCAGCTATGTGTCGTTCAAGTACTTCACGAACAGCGTCCGATACATCCTTGTAGCTCGAGCCGAGCGTCGTAGTTGTATCGTCCATGAGACTCTTAATCGCGGCAGCTGACGATTCGACCTTCGCGGATGTCAATGAAAGGCTCAAGAATTCTTCAGCACTCCCCAACCT